>DOPG01000417.1:0-23686 GCA_003513555.1 Rhodopirellula sp.
CAACCCCAATCCTCTCACTCAACCTAGTGCAAAGACTGGGGGTAGTCATGGCCTTGTCGGGCGTTCATGCGAAAATGATTCAAAGCATCATGCGGCACAAGGACGTGAAGCTGACTCTCGAACCGTATGGGCATCTCTTCCAATCCATGGAACGCGAGGCACTTGACAAGTTGGGGCAGCTTACCGCTTAATCTTGCCAATGTCTGGCGGCTTCAGTGAAGGTTGTAGGGGGTTGTTCTGGGGGATTTTGAGTGCTTGCACGGCGTTTATGTGTGCAGAAATATCCCCGCAACGGCTTTTTGTGATTTCACCATCTCGCTCATAAACCAAAAACACCGTAAATTACGGTTTCGGGGCTGTAGCTCAGTTGGTTAGAGCTGGGGACTCATAATCCCTAGGTCGCGGGTTCAAGTCCTGCCAGCCCTACTTTTTTCACGATGTTTTGTGGTTTCTTGGCAGTGTTGGTGCTGCCAAGTTCCTGCCTTGATGTCGCGTATCCTAAGGGCTGCGGCCAAGTCGTCATTTACCATCGGCCTGAACATCTTGGGTGGCCAAGCACCGAGTGGTTTTTATCTCGCACCCATGAAGCTTTTGATTTGTTTGGGCCAAGCTGCCCAAAAGTCACGCTACCGGCAATATTGCTACCCACCAGCGGACAGAGTACCCAGCCCGATTACGGCAAAAGAACAGCTTTTTATCGGTTTGTTACACGGGATTCGGTTGACTCTCTTCCAATAACGAAGATTTGGTGCCGACGTCCGTACCGCGCGGACGTTTTATCGAATCTGTTTTGTGACGGTCAACTCACCAGCTTGGTACGTGTTCTGCCGTTTTGCTGCTGTTCATCGTTGGCGAACGGATAAGAGGGAGGCTGGGATATCGACCTGATTTCTGGAAATTATGCAAAGTGATTGGGCTCTTTGAAGGGTTCTGTGGTTCAATCCAGAATGCGGTGTAGTTCGAAGTAGACCTTGTCCCAACTGATCAGAGTAGTTTCATGCGACTGAATCTCTTATTGCGATCTTCTTTGGTTAGTCTTTTGGCTTGTTCGTTGTTGAGCGTTCAGGGTTGGGCAGAAGATCATTTGTTGACAATTGGTGGAGGCTATTCGCCTGCTGGCAATCAAGCTTCGTTGGAACGCAACGTTTTGTTCTTCCAGCGATTGTTAGAAGAGAAAGGTATGTCGCGATTGCAGCACGATATTTATTTTGCGGATGGAGATTCTAAAGGTGCTGATTTGCAAGTAATGGATCGGGCTTCTGTGCCCAAGGCAAACCGCTTGATGGCCGAGTTCTTCGGGTCGGAAGAAAATCTTGGACTTACCTATCGCAACCACCAAGTACCGAATGTCAAAGGCCAAACAAGTCCAGCCAATATCCGCAACTGGTTTTCCACTACAGGAAAAAAACTCAAAAGTGGAGATCGGTTGCTGATCTATGTCACGGCTCATGGCAACCGCAGCAGTAATCGTCGAAATGAATACGACACTACCATTGCGACGTGGGATAATAAGTCAATTAAAATGACTGAGTTGGTCAAAATGTTAGATCAGCTACCCGAGGGTGTGGAAGTTGTCACCATCATGGTCCAGTGTCATGCGGGTGGGTTTGCCCGTTTCATGTTCAATGGCGGTGATCCTGATCTAGGTCTTTCCAAGCAACGGAGGATAGGTTTTTTCGCCACCGTGCATGATCGTCCCGCTGCTGGTTGCACACCCGAAATCGATGAAGCCAGCTATGTGGAATATAGTTCTTTTTTCTGGGCGGCGATTGGGGGGCGTGACCGAGGTGGAAAGACAATTGCTATTCCGGATTATGACCAGAATGGTGAAGTTTCATTTGAGGAAGCACACGCCTATGTCATCCTGACTGCTGATACCATTGATTTACCTGTCAAGACTTCGGGCGAATTCTTGACGGTTCACAGTAAGTTCAGCGACGGCGATGACGGCCTGCTTACCAATGACATCGCCTACTCGCAGGTATTGGAGCTGGCAACAGTTTCGCAGCAGGAAATTTTAGAGGGTCTGTCCGAGCAGTTAAAACTTTCTGGCGAGAACCGTCTTGTTGATGCTTGGAAAGCAACTCAAACTCGCCGCGGACCGGGACGCAACCGCCAGCCTGCGCCTCGCGAGCAGGACAAAAGTCGTGATGTAAGGCGTGAGATCGCTTCTGACCTGAAGCGACGTTGGCCTGGTTTGGCCAATGTGCTCAATCCCCTGGCTATAGAATTGATCACAACACGAAGCAATGAGTTGGTGACAGCGATCGAAGAGCACCCCAAGTATGGAAGCTACCGAGAACTTGAGCTGGAGGCGAAATCTACGTTAACTGAACAAAAGCGAAAGGTGAAGTTTGATCGTTTTTTGCGCACCGCCGACAACGTTATCATGACTGAAAATTTGAAGCGACTGAACGAGAAAAAATTTGAAGAGTTTCAGGCCTTGGTGGCAGCCGAGAGGCGAACGCTTAGGGAAGAGCAGTGAAACCGGAGAAAGTGTTGTTCAATGTCCTTGCGATCAGCGACACCTGATTCGCTGATGACAGGCGAACGACCTCGTCGCGCGGCACTGGAAAGCTCGGGTTTCGGGCGGGCAAGGTTTGCCTAAGAGCAGTCCGCAGTTCTGAAAATGTGATGTTGATGCTGACTGGCCTCAACGTAGACGCCTGCATTATGCAATCAGCCTGTTTTCATGCTGTCAGACGGTCATAAGCTTCTTGGTACTTCGCAGTTGTTTGCTCAATCACATCGTTCGGCAAAGCGGGTGGAGCACTTTGTTTGTCCCAGCCAGATTGCGACAACCATTCGCGAACAAATTGTTTGTCGAAAGAAGCCTGAGCCTGTCCGGGACAATAATTGTCTGCGGCCCAGAACCGTGAACTGTCGGGCGTAAGTACCTCGTCGATCAAAACGACTTCATCGCCGACCTTGCCAAATTCGAATTTTGTGTCGGCAATCAGTAAACCTCTTGCCGCGGCATAGTCACAGGCAGAAGAATAGATCTGCAAACTCGTATCACGCAGTTGATGTGCAAGTGCCTCACCAAGATCTTCCATCATACGTTCGATTGGAACATTTTCATCATGTCCCTCATCTGCCTTGGTTGCGGGTGTGAAGATGGGGTTGGGAAGTCGGTCGCATTGTGCCAGATCTGTTGGAAGTGGGTTTCCACAGATTGCGCCGGTAGACTGATATTCCTTTAGACCACTGCCCTCAAGGTAACCCCGTACCACACATTCGAACGGAATCACTTCCGCTTTCTCAGTCAGCATGACACGCCCCCGTAGTGGGGCGATATCAAATTGTGTTGCCAGTGAGGGAGGAATTTCCGTTGATACCAAATGATGCCGCATCCCCAATTGCTCAAACCAGAAAGAACTCATCTGGGTAAGTAGTTGCCCTTTACCTGGGATCCCACACGGCAAAATGAAATCAAAAGCGCTGATGCGATCCGTACTGACAATCAGCAAAGAGTTACCCAAGTCGTAGACGTCGCGGACTTTGCCACTCCGCCGGGGTAGCGGGAGCCTCGTTTCTAGCAGAGCTCCGGAGGGGTCAAATCGATACAGTTCGTTGCTTTGTTGTTCGTTCATGCTAGTACTTTGGCAAACCATCCGTAGCAGAGCAACCGGATCACAGCTTGGGAGAGCCGATGTCAGGGTTGAAAAAGGCGTTGAATTGGATGCTCAATAAGCGGGGACCTTCAGGTTTAGCGTCCAAGCGGCTTGCGCTGGCACGTTTTGGGACACGATTGACCTGCACGGTATCTGCAGGATTCAGGGTAAAAGAACGGTTTTTTTAAAGCTGCAAACAGGTTGCCCGTTAGCCTTGCATGGTCGCGGAACAGGTAGGAAAAGGCTAATATGGTGTTTCTCGTTAATGGCACAACTTTGCCGTTCGAGCGTCCATTTCATTTTTCCAGTTCTTTTCGCGGCGCGCCGGTATGGGGCAATTCCACTTTGATGTCCCAAATGCGGCAAGCGACTTCATTGGAAAGTCGTTGTGGAACGACGCGTACATCTGTGGCATTGAAGGTGTACCTTGGCAGTCTCGGATTGAGTTCGATGGGTCGCGTCTGACTCTCACGCGGGCGATCGAGTCATCTGGCAAACTGTACATGGCTTGTCCGTTGGATGGCATCGGTTTTCGCACACTCAGCACTTGCAGTTTGCGACCGCTGGATGATGAATCGCACTTGCTACCTTTGGAGTTTGCACGCGGAAGTTGTTATCGCGCGCGGATCCAGTCGGATGCTTGGCAGCGTGCTGGTTTGACGCTCAGCAGAGAGTTTGTCGAATTGCTGCAGAAGGGCACCTCGCGATTTTTAGACGCTGCTCAGCGAAGAGCCGATCCTGATGGTTCGAGCGAAGCTGCCATGGACGCAATCTTGCTGCTGGAAAAGGCAATTTCTGATTTGGGTGAAAGTTATGCGGTGCAGTCGATTGCATTCCGTAAACAACGTGAACCACAAATAGGAACGCTTCTGGCCGGCACTGTAACGCCGCCTTCGCCGCTCGGCTTACAGTCGCACACGGCGTTCACGGCAGCATTCAACTCTGCAGCGATTCGTCTGAATTGGGCAGACATCGAAACGGACTCCGGCCAGTTCTCTTACGACCATGCAGAAGAGGCAATTGAGTTTTGCAGTAGCAAGGGCATGCGTATCATTGGCGGACCTTTGATCGATTTTCGAGAACGTTTAATGCCACACTGGCTGTACTTGTTGGAGGATGACTTTGATGCGTTCCTGAAAGCAGTCACACACTTTGTGGAAATGACTGTTAATAAATTTCGGGGCTCAGTGCAGTTGTGGAATTGCGCCAGCGGACTCAATACTCCCGGACCGATGCAATTGAGCGACGAGCAGATCATGCGTTTGTCTGTTGGGGTGCTGCAAACGGTCCGTCGTGCTGATCCAACGACACCTGCGATCATCTCGTTCGACCAACCATTTGGGGAATATCTGGGGCAGAATCGGGAAGGGATTTCACCACTTCATTTCGCTGACGCTCTCGTACGTAGCGGTTTGGGAATGGCCGGTCTCGGTTTGGAAGTTCGCATGAACTATGCCGAAAAGGCAACGTTCCCTCGATCGGCCGTGGAACTCGGTCAAATGATTGATCGTTGGGCCACTCTTGGGATGCCCATGTTAGTCCAGTTGGCTGTACCCGGTGGGGTTGGACCTGACCCGATGGCAACAGCACCGTGCGCTGGGCTTCAGCACGATTCGCGAGGTGGCGACCCGGCATCCGAGCAACTGCGAATTGCTGGGCCTTTGATTAGGACACTCTTGGCAAAGCACATCGTTCATGGGATCGTCTGGGAAGGCTGGTCTGATCAGGTGCCGCACGTCGTCAGCCATGCAGGATTGATCGATGCTGATGGTCATGAGCGTCCACTACTGGAATATTTGACCCGACTGAGACGCGACTTTCTTGTCTGAGCATTGTGGCTCCGGCATCCATTGATTGTTTTGATTTTCCGCTTCGGAGTGCAACATGAGAACACTGATTCTAGATGCCGTTTGTGGTCATTCTGTTCTTGGGGTAGCTGGCATTTCGTTGTTGAAGAACACCCGCCATTCAGTGTCGCTGATGATGGTAGCCCTCTTGGCTTTGGTTCACTCCTGCGGATGGTGCATGGCGCAGCCAGCGTCTGATGAGGGTCGTGTTCAGCCTGTTGGAAAAGTGGAGGAAGTGAAGACTGGTTTTGCTTTCACGGAGGGGCCAGCATGGAGTCAGCAGGGCTCCTTGTTTTTTACAGATATTCCCAACGCCAAAATCCATTCCTTTTCCGAAAAAAGCAACGAGATTGGTACTTTTACCAGTGATTCCGGTCACGCCAATGGAATCCTAGTTGATGCGTCGGACCGGATTCTGGTTTGCCAAATGGACGGGCGAGTGGTTCAGTACGATGCCGACACTGCCAAGTACAAAGTGCTGGCCGACACGTATGAGGGGAAGCGTTTTAACGCACCGAATGATCTGGTCATCGACAAAGTCGGCGGGATCTATTTCACTGACCCGCTGTTTCGAGCTCCTCAACCGTTGCCGCAGGGCATTCAGGCTGTGTACTACATCAGTCCAGGTGGCATAGTGTCCAGACTGACGGGTGATATTGCTGCACCCAATGGCATCGGGCTGTCCCCCGATGGAAAACGTCTTTACGTGATTCCAAGTCGGCAGGCAGAAATGCTTGTTTACGATGTAACTGGACCTGGCAAGATTTCTAATGGGCGTACCTTGTGTAGACTCACGCAGCCGCAGGGGAAAGATCATACTGGAGGCGATGGGATGGCTGTTGATGTTGACGGGAATCTCTATGTCACCACTAACCTTGGTGTTGAAATTTTTTCGCAGGCAGGCAAGCATCTCGGTTTGGTTACATTTCCTGAGCAACCCGCAAACGTGACGTTTGGGGGAAGTGATCGCAAAACAATGTATGTCACTGCACGTACAGGACTGTATCGTGTTGCAATGCCGATCGCAGGCCTAAAACCTAATTGAAGCAGGATCGAACGTTCGCGGCGTGATAATGGCAATAGCTGCTTGATGATCAAATGATGGAATCGCTCTTTCCTCGGTTGCAGCTAAGATCAAGCTGGCCAATCGTGAGGTGGATCGGGTTGTTGCCAAACACTCATGCCACCGTCCACCAGCAACGTTTGCCCCTGAACATGTCCTGCTGCATCAGATAGCAGAAAGACAGCAGCACCACCGCAGACATCTGCGGTCGGAACCTGACCGTTGGGGGTGTGAAGTTTCATCCACGAATCGAGTTGCTGATTTTCGTCGAGTACTCTCGTCAGTGGAGTGCGTACCAGTCCCGGGGCCATAGCGTTGACCCGGATTCCCAACGGGGCCAGTGTGACGCAAAGTGAACGGACCATAGCAGCGACCGCGCCTTTGCTCGTGTCGTAAGCAGTGTGGTCTGGTTCCGAAAGTACGCCGTTGATCGAACCTGTGAACAGAATGCGACCTTGAACATCTTTTTCGACCCATCGCCGAGCAATCGCCTGAGTTAGAAAGTAACCCGACGTCACATTCAAGTGCATTGTCGTTTGGTAGGTTTCGTAATCCATTTCAAAGTAGGGCTTGTCGTTGTAGGTCCCTACGTTGTTGATCAGCAAGTCAACTTTCGGAGCAACTTCTTCTACGCTCTTTAGTAATTCAGGTAGGTAGCTATCAGGAGGTCCTGACAGGTCTGCAAGTAACAATTCTGATTTCACCCCCAGGTTACGGCAGGCGGCCAGCGTTTGTTGCGCGGTTTCGTCATCTTTGAGTCCAACCAGCACCACATCGGATCCAGCATTGGCCAGTGCTGCAGCTATTGCAGCGCCCACGCCTTGCGTTCCGCCGGTGATTAGGGCGCAGTGTCCTGTGAGATCAAAGGGTTGTTTGCCGTTGTTTTGCATGGGATCGTTGTGATGGCGTTGCCCGGACGGGGGTAACAATTCAGTGGTCCGAGCGGTCCAAGATACATGATGGGTCATCACGGGTGCATCACGAAAGTTGCGTCGAATTTTCAACACAGCTGAAAAATCTGTCACTCACAGCACTTGGACTCCAGTCGCAAAGACACAGAGGAGGCTTTTCTTTTTCGCCTGCTGGAATTGAGACAAGAGAGGTTGAGGGTCGGGGTAATTGCAATCGAAAGCCTGTGTGGAAAAATGAAGGGCGAGTGCCACTCAGCGGCAGGGCGTTGGGTCCATGTTTTGGTGTTTTACCGAAAAACACACAGTTTTAACGAAATTTTTTGTGGTGCCGTGGCTCAAATCTGCTGAAGTATACGACGATAGCGACTCCCTTCATACGAATGTGGGGACAGCCTTACTGGGACTTGTCAAGTCTCAGGTGTGCGCGATTTTCAGGATTGTGCATGGGTACAAACGAAAGCTTCATGCGTTGATAAAGGTGAGCGATGAATTTGGCCCTCAGCGTGCGGTAAGATCGACTATCATACGACAGTGGATTTACTGTTTGTGCCACAGCATCCGCACTCCCCTTTTCGTAAGTCTGGCTGATTTGCCAGCTCTCTGGAGTATTGAATGACTTTCTTGCGAGCGAAACTGCCCACCATGTTTGGGTGCCTGTTGGTTGTTGGCTTCTGTGCGTTGATTGGTGTACCTGCCAATGCTCAGGGACGCAAAAGCAAGAAGCCACCAGCGAAGCCCAAGATCAAGTTGCCGGAGAGCGTTCGAAAACGTAGTCCTGTGGCAATGAAGGTGGTGCCCGTCAATCCAAGTAATCGCCGTGCCGTGCAGCGTGCTGCGGGTGAGGTAGATAGTCTGGTTGAGTCGAAATTGCTAGACGAGGATCAGGAGCCGAATGAATTAGCCACTGATGAGATATTTCTTCGCCGAGTCTATCTGGACGTCGCGGGACGTATCCCAACGTTGAAGGAAGCGACTGACTTCTTGGGTTCCAGTTCGGAAACGCGGCGGGAAGACTTGATCGACAAACTATTGGGGAGCCCTGATTACGTCAGCAACATGTACAACTTCTGGGCTGACGTTTTACGACTCGTTGAGCGACCTCAGGCGAACATCGTGGCTGATCCCTACTTGGGCTATGTGAAAGATTCGATTCGGATTAACAAGAACTACAATCAGTGGGTTTATGAAATGCTCACTGCTGACGGTAAGACGTGGGAGAATCCTGCAGTCGGATTTCAACTGCGCGATGATGGTATGCCTTTGCCGTATGTCGACAACACTGTGAGGATTCTGTTGGGTACTCAAATCGGGTGTGCTCAGTGTCATGATCACCCATTCGATCAGTGGACCCAATATCAGTTCTACGAACTTGCTGCATACACCAATGGCACTCGTACCCGAATTCTGCGTGGTTCGCCCGGATATACAAAACAGAATCCAGCAAACCTGTTGATCAATGAGGCACGAACCAAGCACGATAAAGGCCGAGTGCCGGGTGAGTTTCAAAGAATCGCCCGAGCGAATACCTACAGTGTCAGCGAGGTTAAGAACGCTGTCATGCGTCTGCCGCATGACTATGCCTACGAGGACGCGAAACCGAAAGAGGTTGTGAAGCCGGCCGTTCTTTGGGGCGAAGTTCCGACTAAGGCTCGTAATGGATCACCGCGTGAGCAGTTCGCTGCGTGGGTCACCAGCGATGACAATCCGCAATTCAGTAAGACCATCGCCAATCGCTTGTGGAAGCGATTCATGGGTGTGGGTTTGGTGGAGCCCATTGACGATTTTCGCGACGAACATCCTTGTGTGAATGAGCCGTTGCTCGAATTTCTGAGCAAAGAAATGGTGCGCAATAATTACGACTTGAAAGAGTTCATTCGAACGATTTTGTACAGTCGTACTTACCAGCGTGAGTCGACGGACTATGAAATCACGTCAGGAGAACCGTATTATTTTCAAGGACCTACACTGCGTCGAATGACAGCAGAGCAAGTGTGGGATTCGTTCCTGACATTGGCAGTGCACAACCCATGGCCATTCCAACGTCCGACCGCTGAGGAGATGGCTCCAGTTTTGAATCTGGACTTTGGCACCGCCACCTACAGCAGTGTGAAAAGCAAGTCCGAGCGATTTGCGAAAACCTATTTCATGAATCCCTATAAGCGATCGCTCAATCAGCACGCTTATCAGGGCAACATTCTGTGCCGTGCAAGTGAGTTGCCATCACCCGTGCCCGCTGACCACTTTCTGAGGCAGTTTGGGCAAGGAGATCGCGAAACAATCAATGGTGGACAGCAGGATGCAACCGTTCCGCAGATTCTCGCGATGTTCAATGGACCCATCACGCATGTCATGCTTGAAGCAGGGTCGGCTCTAGTCGATAACCTTGTTGCGGTTGATAACACGCGTGAACGGATGGAGGCGGTCTTTTTGAGTGTGCTTGCCAGAAAACCGAATGCCACCGATCGACGCGCTGCAGCAAGCGAGTTTTCCCGAACCGAAAGTGATGGAAAAGCATTTGGCAATATTGTGTGGGGATTACTGAATACCCGAGAATTTCTTTTCATTCAGTAGGCCCCTGAGCAATGTGTCCGTCGACACTGCTGCAAATGACGGGCGACATAAGAGAAAATTTAAAGGAATGAATCGAAAACGATAATTCCTATTTCCTATAACAAATTACCTGTCTGGTAGAACTCAACGTTAGTGGCGATAGTTGCCCCGGAGATAAAAATGCCCCGACCTGAATTTGCCCCCGAACAACGCCGTGATTTTATGAAGTCCATTGCCAAGCAAACGCTTGGGGTGTCCTTCGCTGGATCTGTTGCATCGCAAGGTCTGTTCGGTGAGGCACAAGCTGCTCCAATCGTGGGCAAGGCCAAACACATCATCTATCTGTTCATGGATGGTGCGATGACACACCTGGATACCTTTGATCCCAAGGTGGGGGTAGAAGAGGCTGGTGAAACCAAGCCAATACAGACTCGTGTGCCAGGTATCCAATTTGGGGATCGTTTTCCGAAGCTTTCTTATCTCGCCGGCGCGATCGCTGTGGTTCGGTCATTGAGCACAGAAACGGGGGCTCATGACAAAGGAAAGTACCTGATGCGTACGTCCTACAAGCAGCTCAACAGCATTCAGCATCCGGCGATGGGAGCTTGGATGGTTTCAGAAGCCGGGCGGCTCAACAAAGAATTGCCAGGAAACTATGTGATCGGTGGCAGCAATCGACACCCGGGCGCAGGATTCCTTCCACCGTCGCTGTCGCCTGTACCGATTGCAAATGCTTCGGCTGGGTTGCAGAACACTGCCTTGCCGAAATACTTGACCCCCGAGTTTTTCAATCGGCGTTTGAGCTTGGCAAGTAAATTTGATCAAAATTTTCAAAGTCGCCGAAGCAATTCCCGCATCGACGCTTACAACCAATTATACGGTGAGGCTCGGAGACTGATCGGTAGTGATCATTTGAAGGTTTTCAATATCAAGGATGAGCCAAAACCGATTCAGGATGCGTATGGCAGTAACCAGCTTGGGCAGGCTTGTCTGCTCGCAAGGCGTTTGGTTGAAAGTGGTGCGCGTTTTATCGAGGTCAATTATGGCGGATGGGACATGCATCAAGATCTCTATACCAAGCTCGATGAGCGGGCGGCTAATGTTGATAACGCAGTCGGAAACCTGTTGCGTGATCTGCACAGCAAGGGTTTGTTGGATGAGACTTTGGTTGTTTTGACAACCGAGTTTGGCCGTAAACCGAAGATGAACGTCAATGGGGGGCGAGATCATCATCCCGGTGCCTTCAGTAGTCTGCTGATGGGGGCTGGTATCAAGGGAGGACAGGTCTATGGGGAATCAGACAAGCAAGGATTCTCAGTCGCGAAAGATCACGTCTCGGTTTCGGAATTTAACAAGACCATCGCGGCGGCAGCTGGACTGCCTCTTGAAGAAGAACGTTATGCGCCCAACGGCCGTCCCTTTAAAATTGGTGGTGACGGAGATCCAATCAAGGCGCTGCTCGCGTAGTTTCTGATGGACAGTCGGCTCCGAGGCATTGAAGTGTCAGCTTGGTAGGATTGGTTCATCGTTAAAGGGTCGCGGCGTGATTTCATGCCGCCTGTGCGTAACAGAAAATACGCTGTTTAATCATGAGCGTGATGCGGTTTGACGCTTTACAGATGAGGCAAGAAACAAACGCTCGTCTTTCTGAAGACTAGTTGATTCGTGCTCAACACGGTATCAAAAACACTCTCTGCGTCTACGTTCCATTTTGCTGTATTTTTCACGTAGGCAAGCATGCGTTTCGTGGATTCGTTTTTGGGCATGGCTTACGTTAGCGAGGTTTCGCGGAAAGCAATCTGCTGTTTTTGCGAACACAAAAAATAAACGCAACTTATGATGTGGCTTGGGATTTCTCGCAGATTTAAACTTCAACTGCGAAATGTCGGTTTGGAATAGCTAGAATGAGACGAGATGGAATCGTTTCCGTGCCCTTCCAACGCGACTTTGTTTCTGCATTTGGTGGCCCCACCATTTCCTGATGCTGAGTGTCTTGAGATTGGGTGTATTGTTCACTAGATTCGTCGAGCCCTTTGAGCCTTGGCGGAATCACTTTGAGTAAGAGATCAGATGAGTGTGAGTAGTCGACGTATTCATTTGCTGGCCGTATCTACTGTTCTAATCGCCGGATTCGGCTCGTTTTTTGTTCACGCCATTGCTGAGGATGGGGTCAGTGACGAGAGCGGGTTGGTATTGCCGGTGCCCGCGGCGGTTGCCAATACCGCAGCTGAGATGAAACCTTATGCAGAGCCACTGGAGCATACAGACCTGACGCTTGCCATGGTGCCGATTCCAGGCGGGAAATTCATCATGGGTAGCGATGAATCTGAGCCTGATCGAAATCAGGATGAGGGGGCACCACGCGACGTCGAGATCAGTCCTTTTTGGATGGGAAAGTTCGAAGTCACTTGGGACCAGTACGATGCATGGCGTGAAGAAATTGACCAACTGCGGCGTAAGTTGATGTCGATCAAAGCAGGGCCCCGAGACTTGGCTGTGGATGGTGTGTCAAAGCCGACCGAAGAGTACACGGACATGAGCTTTGGGATGGGAAAGGGTGACTATCCAGCTATCTGCATGACACAACATGCTGCCAGGGTGTTTTGCCAGTGGCTTTCCGCCAAGACCGGGCGGTATTATCGACTGCCCACAGAGGCTGAGTGGGAATACGCTTGTCGCGCGGGCACAAAGACGGCCTATTCCTTTGGTGACGATCCTGCAGAGTTGGGTGAGTATGCCTGGTTCTTCGACAACACTGACGAGGCTTATCAGCCAGTTGGGAAAAAGAAACCCAACCCGTGGGGCTTGTACGACATGCACGGTAATGTTGCGGAATGGGTTTTAGATCAGTACGACGCCGGCTACTACAGTCAAAGCGGTAATGCAGTGGATCCACTTAACATTCCTTCCAAGCTTTATCCACGTGTGGTTCGTGGTGGTGGTTGGGATGACGATCCTGAAATGCTTCGTTCAGCCGTCAGAAAAGGGTCCAGCAATGACTGGAAAGATCAGGATCCACAGATTCCGCGCAGCATTTGGTATCATACGGATGCACTGAGTGTCGGTTTCCGAGTAGTGCGCCCTTTCAAGCAACCGTCAGCGGAAGAACGAAAGGCTAAGTGGGACAAAACTGCTCCTGAGCAAAAAGATCCCGAGGATTGACCTGAGTCGGATTCGTTTTGCATGACTGCCACGCGATCCCGCCTCAGACTTTTCTAGCACGCCCCGTTTTTAATCCTGCCTTTTGGTTCAAGCCAAATATTGTCTCCCACCTTCATGTGAACAAAATGACACAAGATCAATCCCCATCAAGACGCCAATTTCTAAAGCAAACCGGTAGCGTTGCAGCGGCGACTACTCTGGTGACAACCGCGCCGAGGGTACACGCGGCTGAGGACAATAAAATACGCGTGGTTTTGATTGGATGCGGGGGGCGAGGGACGGGAGCAGCGTTGAACGCGTTGACGGTCGCGAATGGGCCACACCTGGTGGGCTTGGCTGATGTGTTCGAAAAAAACTTGAACAGTACTTACGCAGCTTTGGCCGGCCATGATCAAGTTGGCTCGCGTGTCGATGTTCCTGAAGAGAACAAGTTCATCGGATTTGATGGTTACAAACAGGCGATGGATTTGTTGAAACCTGGCGATCTGGTGATCCTTGCGACACCGCCTGCGTTTCGTTGGGTGCATTACACCTACGCCATCGAGAAAGGCTTGAATGTATTCATGGAGAAACCGGTGACGGTGGACGGTCCTACCTCGGCAAGAATGTTGGAACTCAACCGAGCTGCTGAGAAGAAAAATCTCAAAGTGGGTGTTGGTTTGATGTGCCGCCACTGCAAGGCCAGGCAGGAGTTATTCGATCGAATTCAAAATGGTGAGATTGGTGATCTGACAATGCTGCGGGCCTATCGTATGGCGGGCCCCACCGGATCGGCAGCAGCACCACCTAACGACGGAAAATACAGTGAACTGCAGTATCAGATCCGAAACTTTCACGGCTTCTTGTGGCTCAGCGGCGGTGCTGTCAGTGATTTTCTGATTCACAACATTGATGAATCATGCTGGATGAAAAACGAATGGCCGGTCAAAGTCATTGCGAGCGGAGGGCGTCACTATCGAGGTGATAGTGTTGATCAGAACTTTGATAACTACTCGATGGAATACACTTTTGCTGATGGGACGAAGCTGTTCGTTGATGGTCGAACCATGCCTGGGTGCAAGCGGGAATTTGCCAGCTATGCTCATGGAACGAAGGGACTTGGTGTTATTTCCAGTGCTTCGCACACCCCTGCAAAGTGCAGGATTTATGAAGGACACAACATGGACAAAGCACGACTGCAGTGGTCATATCCGCAGCCCGAGTTGAACCCGTATCAGTTGGAATGGAACGATTTGATTACAGCAATTCGTGAGGACACTCCGTATAATGAGGTTGAGCGTGGGGTGATGGCCAGCGCAGTGACGTCGATGGGGCGAATGGCGGCGCACACAGGTCAGGAAATTACGTTGGATCAGTTCATGAAGCATGACCACGAGTTCGCGCCAGGCTTAGAGCAGCTGACGCTTGATTCACCTGCACCATTGCAAGCCAACGAGGAAGGACGCTACAGCGTGCCGATGCCAGGCTTGGTCAAGAAACGTGAGTATCTGTAATCCGCTGGTGACGTCGCGGTGTATGAGTAAGCCTTATTCAAAGGCTGCATGATAGCGTTGCACGATTGACTAGATCTGGTCAATTGCGGTGATACGGGATCTTGCTTCTTCAGCCCATGGACTATCAGGTGATAAATGCAGAAACCGTTGCCAGTGGTGTTTGGATTCAACTTCGCGTCCAGTGTCATCAAGGACGCGTGCCAGGTTGTAGTGGACGTCAGCGTAGTCTTCATAGAGTGACAATGCCCCACGGAATGCAGCGATCGCCAAGTCGATCTGTCCTGTTTCCACAAGTACGCATCCCAAGCTGGCACGAGCTTCAACATAGTCGGGGTCGAGTTCGATGGCTGAATAGTAACGTTCACGCGCTGCAATCACTTCATTGATTCGATACAACAATTCGCCAAGCTGAAAGTGGATGTCTGCACGAGGTCCATCTCGTGCCAGGATTGCGTGGTAACAGTCAATAGCGGTTTCCAAATCTCCCTCATCTTCTGATTCATAGGCTGCTGTAAGGAGTTCATCAGGGTCACTTGCAAGTAAGTTGAAATTTGGATTGCTTTCTGCCGATTCGTCCCAGATCGAAAGGACAGCGCGAGATTCGGTGCTGGGATTTTGTGGTGTATCGCTGGGTTCATCCGAGACACTCTCCAACGCGTCGAAGTCAAAGCGTAGTTGACCGCCGGGTTCCAGTAGACCTTCCCCCTGTCGCAGTAGAATCTGTTTTCCCTCAACAAGAATGGAAAGTTGGTCCAGTGGTCGTTGAATGTCAGGCAGTACTTCCAGTAGTTCGACCAAGCGTTGTTCGATGGCTTGGGGGCTCGCGCCTGATGCGATCCAATGAGCTAGTCGACGAGCGGTCGCCACTTCCTGAAAATCAAAGTAAGGTAGGTTGTGCAGGGTTCGGACGGGAGTAATCAGTCCACGTCGGTGCCAACGCCGGATCACTCGTACGGAGACACCGAGCAAGTGCGCCAACATGGCTGGGGTGTGGTAACGTCGGATCGACTGTTCCACGTCCACCAATCCCAGTCGTTGCCATAATTCGGTTTCGTGGAGAATCTCGACATCACCGGCCGCAGCCGCTGTTCGTAATCTGTCACCAAGAATTTGGTCTTGCGGGATGGGGGGCTCTTCCGCACCGATCACCACCCAGTCGATGGGATCGGTCACAGCATCGACAACGATCGCCTCGTAGGAACGCAAAACGTTGGCGGCCTCTCGTTGGTTCATGCCCCCGAATCGGCCCACGAGGGCGACTCGTTTCTGGTACGCCTCGCAACGGGGGGCTGAATCAAGCTCTCCGACACCACTATCACCGGTTTCGAGATCGTCGATGGCGTTCGTGGGAGTGTTCAACAAAAAGATCCTGCTTCAGGGATGGACGTTCCCCATTATCCAGATTGTCGCGTTGGTATCGAGTGACCGTAGAGCAGTAATTGGATAAGTTTCACCACATCTTGCCTTGGAATCTCTCGAAGGAGGGGAATGTTGCAACGGAACCCTGCCTTGAACCTTGTTTTGGAGCGGTTCGTCGATCATTCTGACGACTGCCATGAGTGGGCGGGACGGTCGCTGGCCATCTTTTGATGACTGGAGGAAAGTCCGGGCTCCGTAGGACAGGGTGGTCGATAACGTCGACCAACCGCGAGGTTAGGGAAAGTGCAGCAGAGAGTAGACCGCCGAACGGTCAGGTTGAGTATCCAGGTACTCGCCTGATGCGTGGCAAGGCTGAAACGGTGCGGTAAGAGCGCACCAGCGGTCGGGGTGACTCGACCGGCTTGGTAAACCCCACCCGGAGCTAGATCAAACAGAATGGAGGCGGCAGATTCATTTCTGCCGTCACGAGGTCGTCCGTCTCGTTGGACATTCGGGTAGATCGCAGTGGAGGCGGCGAGCAATCGTCGTGCAAAGATAAATGACCGTCGGCGGGATTGCACTGCAATCCCTGGCACAGAACCCGGCTTACAAACCCACTCATGGCTTTTCCACCAAACGCCTCGGGAAACTTGGACGTGGATCAACCAGTATTTAATCTCGACCATTGGAAAAGACCGTTTTTCAGTGACTGATTTCATTCGCCAAGGTAGTGTTCCTCTTGGCATGAACGTGCCACAATGAATGCCTACAACGAATGCGGCCGATTGTCATTTGTGTTGGTGAATTTCGGATGTCGCCGTGTCGCAGTTTTTCTCAGGTCCGAGCATGAAAAGTACTCGAAAGCGGTTACGTCACGATCCAAGCAGGTTGACATGTAGTACCTGTGGAAGAATGTTTCTCTTGGATGAAACCGAGACACCGCCGTTTTGCAGCGAACGCTGCAAGATGATCGACTTAGGGCGTTGGATCAACGAGGACATTGGACTTCCACACGAAGGTGGACCCCCGAATGCGGAGGGCTTCGAGCCTGAGCAGGACGAAGCTTGAATCGAAAACAGATGAGCCGAGCGGTTTTGCTTACTGCTTCGTGAACGGTTTGATTCCAGCGGCGATCTTTCGCTGGCGCTAATCCTTGGGGCGATCGGGAAACCCCAAACAAGATCTGGAGATCCCGGAAATGATCTCGCGGCCCAACCTGTGGCGATGCTAATTTTTTCTAGCTTCCCGAACTAAGCATGAAAATGCGTATCACCAGATAGGGAGTCAAATTGAAAAGGATCCACAGTATTTTGAAGTTGCCCATGTACTGGAAATAGAGTTTGTTGAGCTCATCAGTGGATAGTCCACTGATTTTGGTGTGGAGCCCATGCACCGGTTTACGGAACAAGGTCAACACAATTGCGGTTAGCGCCAAAACCCCAAAGTTCAACACGGTGCACCAACCTAAAAGCACAGCTATTTGTTCAATCGACATTTCTCTTGCTCACTGATTTCAAATTTCTAAAGATCTTGTTTTCCATGTTCCTGACTATCATATCGCTTGCTCAGGCGTGACATTTAGAAGCGGCATAAATGGCCTATTTTGCGTGTCCTTTGTCTCGTCGGGTTGAGATGTAGGAGGAAGAAGGTCTGGTTTCCTTACTTGTCGGGCAAACGCTGCCTGCAGAGACGGCCTGTGATACGCTAATGGTCTTAGTGAATCATCTGGGGTGAACCCCTAGATTAGTGATTTGGGTGTCATTTCACCATAGTTAACCCGTATGCCATATGGCTGGCGTGGTGAGGCTGAATCGTGTGGCGGGCAGCATGACGTTAAATCTGGCCGCGAGGTTCGGCATGCCCTGCCTTCTCAGTGGTTGTCGAGTATGTCTAAGCACCTTTACATGTGAAGGGTGAGTAGTGACAATGGAGGGCTAATAATCCGTGGAAGCCTTTCCCTCTCTGGCTGTGGGAAAGGTTTTCTTTTTGAACCACGTCAAGTGTTTTCCTCATACAGCTCGACTACTCAGAAAGGTATATCTGTCATGATGGATTCGGTGCCGATGACTCGTGAGGGTTACAACAAGATCAAGGCCGAAATTGAGCGACTCGAGAACGAGGAAATGCCGGCAGTCACTGAGAAGATCGCTGAGGCACGCGAAGAAGGTGATCTGAAAGAGAATGCTGAGTACCACGCACAACGTGAAAATCAGGGCATGCTGATGGCCAAAATTCACGAGTTGAAGAGTAAGATCGCACGGGCCACGATCGTTGATGTATCACAGTTGCCAAAAGATGAAGTTGTTTTTGGCTGCACCGTAACGGTTGAAGATATTGCTTATGGTGATGAAGAGCAGTTCACGCTCGTTGGTGCGGGTGAGGAAGATTACGATACAGGTAAAATTCTGGTCACCAGTCCATTTGGCCAAGGGTTAATTGGAAAGAAGGTTGGCGACATTGCTGAGGTTGAGGTTCCGGCCGGAAAGCTGAAGTTCAAAATTCTCAAAATCGAGTTCGACGCCTGAGTCTGAATAGATCAAGCCTGTGACAGAAAACCCCGATAATCAACCGGAAGACCGAGACGGCGATGCAACGGGTGACCCGTCCGATGATGGCGTGTCCAGCAAAGAAGCCGGCGGCAAGGAGACCAGCGGGTCGGGTCAGCATCCTGCTGTAAACCCGCGAAGCCAACAGGGACCCGGGTGGCTGCCAGCCTTGATGGCAATGAGCTTGCTTGCAGGCATAGCTGGGTTTATCTGCTGCGGGGTCACCACTTGGGTGCTCTACCAGAAGCGGACAGAACTTGCAGTTCGTACGTTGGAGGGAGCCTACATCTCTGAACTCGAGCAGAGTTACCTCGACCCTGCTACCAAGCGGGCAGTGGTCGACGAGGTGAAGGAGCTGATCACCGGGATGGAAGCAGGTGATTATGAGAATTGGCAATCGGCGGCAATCATGCAACGTCTGCAGCGTTTGCCGGTTGTGCAGTGGGGGGATTTACAGGCGATCGAGTTGTTCATCACGAAGTTGAATGGAGTCGGAAAAGATGAACAGCTCAGGGAAATCTCACGCCTCCAGCAGGCTGTGGTGGATGGATCGGTCACGTCTTTTGATTTCCAGGACGTTTTGGAGCCTGTGCACCGCGCTGATCCCAAAAGTTCGAGCGGGTTTTCCTTGATTCTGCCGCTCACCGCCGAACCGGTTGCGGAAGTCTGTTTAAGAGCAAAATTGGTGGCAGATCGGGCGAAAATTGCAAATCGAAGATTCCCGAAGGTCGATTTGGCAGCTATTGTCCGTCGTGAGATCGAGCAAGGTTCTACCGCTGGCGGTTTTTAGCTGCGATTGGACTGGTCACGTCTGGATTGCTCTCTACACTGCCAATCTAGGGGCAATCACTTCTTCCGAGAGCCTGTCTCATCGCAGGGGAAGTGGAACGCTGGTTGTAGCGGTCGCTGCGAACCAGAGGAAGTGACAAGATTGGCAACGGTATCACACGTATCAGACAAAAGTCAGTGGTTCAGGAGTCGGATGTGGCAAAGCGTCAAGTTGTAGTTGTTGGAGCGGGACCCGGTGGTTTGGCGACCGCAATGCAGTTGGCTCATGCCGGTTGCGATGTAACAGTTCTGGAACGTCGAGATCATGTAGGTGGGCGGACGTCTGCCATTAACATTGACGACTATCGTTTTGACTGTGGGCCAACATTCTTCTTGTACCCACGGGTGCTCTCTGAGATCTTTCGGTCCTTGGGGCGTCAGCTGATGTCGGATATTCCGATGGTTAGACTTGATCCCCAGTACCGGCTGACATTTGGTGAGGGTGGGCAACTTGATTGCACTCCAGACATGGATGAAATGGACCGGCAGATAGCCAAGTTTGCTCCCAATGACGTCGGTGCGTTACGTCGCTACATGGATGACAATCGGGTCAAGCTCCAGAAGTTTCGCCCGATTCTTGAGACACCATTCAACTCAATAGCAGATCTGATGCGCCCATCGTTGCTGGGAGCTGCCAAACACCTACATCCATTCAGGTCTCTTGGGGATGAATTGGGACGTTACTTTAGCGACCCAAGGCTCGTCATCTCCTTTGCTTTTCAGTCCAAGTACCTTGGGATGTCGCCATTCCAATGTCCAAGCCTGTTCAGCATTCTTTCATTTTTGGAGTATGAGCACGGTGTGTGGCATCCGATTGGCGGCTGCAATATGGTGAGTGAGAAGATGGCGGAGATCGCCGAGTCCATGGGAGTGAAAATTCGACTGTCTGAATCGGTTGACTCGGTAGAGATGAACGGAAAGCGTTTGACCGCCTTGAAGACCAGTCAAGGGACGTACACAGCCGACGCGTTCGTTGTCAATGCAGACTTTGCTGACTGGATGTCGAAGACCATTCCAAACAAGTCTAGGCGGCGTTGGAGTGACGCAAAGCTTGCCGAAAAGAAGTACTCGTGCAGTACGTTCATGCTGTATCTCGGTATCGATGGAATCTATGAAGATCTGCCCCATCACAACATTCACATCAGTAGCGACTACGAACGCAATCTTGATGAGATCGAGCGTCAGCATGTGCTTAGTCACGATCCATCGTTCTATGTTCAGAATGCCAGTGTCACCGACTCGACATTAGCACCTGATGGGCAGAGTGCGGTGTATGTTTTGGTGCCTGTGACCCACCAGCACAAGAATGTTGACTGGTCCGTTGAATCCGACAGGTTCAGGGAGTTGACACTCGATAAATTGTCCGCGATTGGCTTGGGCGACATTCGAGATCGCATTCGAGTCGAGCACCGTATCACGCCTGCAGACTGGGAGAATAAGTACGCGATCTATCGGGGAGCGACTTTCAATCTTGCACACAACCTTGGCCAAATGCTTCATAAGCGACCCCATAATCGTTTTGAGGAACTCGATGGAGTTTATTTGGTCGGTGGGGGGACTCACCCGGGAAGTGGTCTACCAGTCATTTATGAATCAAGCCGGATCAGCAGTCGCTTGTTATTAAACGACCTTGGACTCGATGCATCCTTTATCGATGAAGCGTGTACCTGTGAGGAGGAAGACTACTCCGACTATGAAACCAATACACCTTGTATTCCGCGTGAAGCGGTTCGCAGTTCCTAGAGCGGTTTGATCGAGACGTCTTTGATCCAGACTACTTGCCCGTGGTTCTGAAAACCAATTTTTCCCTTCCGGGGAAGTTCTTTGAGAGCAGTCTTGAATTTATTGTTTGACCCGTCTGGGTTTTTGCCAGCGGTCGTCCAGCGGTCGAAATTCCCTTGGTTGATAACAACGCTATTTATCTCGACCGTCACAAGCGGTCCGCGGCACGTCAATTTAAAAGTGTTCCATTGTCCTGCAGGTTTACCTGCTTTGGTACTTGCGGCCTGAGCATCGTAAAGGGCGCCATTGAGGTTCTTGGGATCTTTGGGACCTTTGGCTGCTTGGAAGCCTGCATTATCAAGCAATTGGATTTCAAAGCCCTTCTGCACAGGATCCGATGGATCGGAGCGATAAAAGACTCCGCTGTTGGCAGCCTTGGACAGTTTGTACTGCAGTTGCAATTCAAAGTCAGCGTAGGTTTGCCGAGTCCAAATGTAGCCCATGCCGCGTTTGCGTGTCGTTCCGTTGCGACCTTTGACCTCCTGCATTCGGCACGTCAGGCTTCCATCGGAATCGATAAACCATGCATCTTCTGCGAACTCCCACTGATCGGTGCTCGTGCCATCAAAAAGGACTTGGGTTTCATCAGCCAACAAATTGATCGGTAGCAGGAGAGCGATTGTTGACAAAAAGAAAATGCGATGCATATCAAATACCTATTTCGATTCGAGCTTTTTGTTTTGTAGATGACGTGTGGCGTCGCGTTTTGTTTTCTTGTCCAGATTTTTTTGCAGTGCGTCTGTCAAATCAATGCCGGACTGGTTAGCCAAGCAGATGGTGACGAACATGACATCAGCAAGTTCATCTGCCAGATCACCCGGTGTCTCACCCGGTTTGCTGGATTGTTCTCCAACGGTGCGAGAAAGAATCCTCGCCACCTCGCCAACTTCTTCTACCAGTTGTGCGAGATTTGTCATTTCGTCAAAGTACCGCACGCCGATTGTGCGGATCCAATCATCTACATTGGATTGTGCCTGACGTAGTGTGATTTCAGGCTGCGGCTCTGAGGGTGAAACGCTCATTTCGCAAACAGGATGTAAGTACCGCTCTTGCCGGCAACTGCCACGTCACACTTGCTGTCGCCATTGAGATCTCTGGTGACGATTTGCAGACCGCATCCGACATGACCCTCTTCAATGGTTTTTCGGCTGAATTGCTGGGCTTTGGGATCCCAGTCGTAGTAATACAAGCAAGGCATTTCCTTGCCGCCAGGATCACCCCCGTTGTGACCGTAGTAGCGTTTACCTGTGATCAGTTCGGAGTTGCCGTCGCCATCAACGTCTGCCCACGCCAGGGTGTGGGGTTGGCTGAAACTCTTGTCGATCATTTGCTCTTTCCATTGAATTTTTCCATCTGCATCGATGCCTTCGTTTTGCCACCACAGCAAGCCGTAGTCGTGCCCCTTTCCAAAAATCAGATCGCCGTCACCATCCTGATCCAAGTCGGTGACGATCATCGGGACGCTGGCATGTAAGTTCCAATCAGCATGAAATTTCCAAGGCTGCCCCCACGGGTTTTCCTTGGGCTGTTCGTACCAACCTTGCCCCACTAACACGTCTGTCAAACCGTCACCACTAATGTCGCCAACGGCCAAGCCATGCCCGTTGCCTTTCTCGCCAAGCTGGTGCGGCTGCATCTCATAAATTGCCTGGGATGTGTCTGGCTTTTTTCCCGCTTTCGCTGACTTTGGTTTGTCAGTGAGTCGCCAAATGACTGTAGGTACATTTTTAATCCAACTATTGACAATCCATTCTGGCCGGCCATCTCCGTCAATGTCCTGCAGAAGTTGTCCCTCGTTGCGGCTGTTCTTTGTGTCGACAAGCAGGTGTTGTTTCCAGTGCTTGCCAAGGCGAAGCCCTTCTTCGCCGGGATTTTCATACCAGTGAATTTCAGTAGGAGTGAATGACCCTGCAATCACATCCAAGCGTCCGTCACCGTTTACATCCAACAAATAGTCGCCGTTGCTCTCTACATAGCCGTTCCAGTCAGCGATGCTTCGCAGTGGTCGAGGGGCCCAATCGCCTCCTCGATACCAGTTGCGGCCTGCAACCAGATCAGGCTTGCCATCGCCATCAACGTCACCCGCCGCGATACCCTCATTTGCATCGATAGTAAGTAATTTCACCTGATACTGGGGATCAGCATCCTGAGCGAACGCAGCGGTGCTGCAGCAAGATAGGGCGATGAAAATGGTGAGCGAGCGGTTGAGCATGTGAAGTACCTTGTATTCGAAAAGCGGCAGGATCACGTCGGCAGACGGCAGGAGGCAGGTAGGAACTTTGCTGGGATTTCCCAGATTGCGTGATCGGTATGTTTTTCCTTTGGGTGGAAAACAGCACTAATTGTGATTGTTTTTCGGCTTTGGGTGTTAGACTCCTGTCCGTAAATGGACAATACCGCCATGATTGTAACCTGCCGCGGTTGTGTTTCCGATCTCGTATGCGGAAAAACAGCTCCGTTTTGTATCCTTGTGTTACTCAGACTGGCTCCTATTTAGCTGGCCAGTATTTCTCCTTCAGTTGCCCCTTCAG
>DOPG01000417.1:23897-34243 GCA_003513555.1 Rhodopirellula sp.
CCTTCAGTTGCCCCTTCAGCGTCGAGGAAGTTATGGAAATCTCCGCCAACGTATCGACACAGGTCCAGCGACTCTTTCTGGAAGACCTGCAAGTCGGAGATCAGTGGGTAAGCGATGAGCGGGAGATCACGGCTGAGGACGTCGCTGACTTTGCTGTGTTGACAGGCGACCATGATCCCCTGCACGAAGATGGGGGCATGGCCTCACCGTTCGGTGAGCCTGTTGCTCATGGGTTGTTAGGATTGAGTGTTCTGGCTGGCCTTAGCAGCTCGCGACCGGCTGTGGCAACGCTGGCATTGGTTGGCATCTCCGATTGGCAATTCGAATCACCTGTCTTCTTTGGTGATATTGTCTGTGTACGCACTGAAGTTCGTGAGGTGCAACCGCACGGACGTCGGGCAGGACGCGTGACGTGGAGTCGCGAGCTGGTCAACCAGCACGGTCGGGTAGTTCAGCGAGGACACTTTGTGACACTCGTGTCTTCCCGCTCTCGAATTCGCCGCGACCCAAAGCATGAGACAGTCTTGCCACGCTCGTTGCCGGCACGCTGAAAACCTCCATTCCGCCAGCTTCTCGACCAAGACTCTTCGCAGGTGAATGTCAGCTCCTCTGCGCATTCAGTCCTACGTGCAGGCGGCCGTGCTCGACGATGTCTGTGAATATTTGCGTTAAATCGAAGCATGGGCGATGATAGCATGCATCTCAGCTGGCAAACATGGTCAACCGCGTTACTGCTGGTCTCAGCATCTGGGGGCATTCATGTCTGTCGTTTTATGGTTGTCATTTTCTGAATGCAGCAAACACTGATGTGGTGACAGTCTTGAATTTATCCGAAGTAGCTGAAGTTAAATCAAATACGTTCAGCAATTGAAAATGGTAAGAACAGAAATGATAAGTGGGCGACTTTGCTTGATTAGTTTCATGACCTTTCTTGCAGTCATCTGTATCAGGGTTGCGAGTGGGTCACCGCCACACATTGTATTGGTGATGGCCGATGATCAGGGGTGGGGACAAACAGGGTATTATGGACACCCCATTCTCAAAACTCCGCATCTCGATGCAATGGCCGCATCGGGTTTGCGATTTGATCGATTTTACGCGGGCGCACCGGTTTGTTCACCAACACGCGCTAGTGTACTGACTGGTCGCGCAAATGATCGAACTGGTGTGTTGAGTCATGGTTACGCCTTGCGACGACAGGAAATCACTCTTCCTGCGATCCTTGCCAAAGCAGGTTACCGAACTGGTCACTTTGGAAAATGGCATCTCAATGCACTGCGTGGACCCGGCGTGCCCATTCTAAAAAGTGATGATCACAATCCTGGCGAATTCGGATTTCAGAGTTGGCTATCAGTCACAAACTTCTTTGATCGTGATCCGATTCTTAGTCGCCTGGGTGAATTTGAAGAATTTGATGGGGATTCATCCGAGGTGGTAGTGGATCAGGCACTTGCTTTTCTCAAACAGAACGCAAAACAGTCGCCGACGTTTACTGTGATTTGGTACGGGACGCCCCACAGTCCCTTCAAAGCTGCTGATGCTGATATGGCGGGCTTCGAAGGTCTCGATGAAATTTCGAGAAATCATTACGGTGAACTTGTGGCTATGGATCGTAGCATCGGTACACTTCGCAAAGGACTCAGGGAACTTGGAATCGCTGATCAAACAATGCTTTGGTTTTGTAGTGACAATGGTGGTCTTCCAAAAATCAAACCCAGTACCGTTGGTGGACTTCGTGGAAATAAGGGAACCATTTACGAAGGTGGTTTGCGGGTGCCAGCAATTCTGGAATGGCCCGAGGTATTGAAGAAATCTCGGGTTACAGGTTATCCAGCAAGTGTTCTCGATATTCTGCCGACGGTTCTTGAAATCGCCAATGTTCCGTACCCGGATACGAAAAGACCACTCGACGGAATCAGTTTAGTGCCGCTGTTGAATGGAGAAATCGAAACGCGCAGAAAACCAATTCCATTCCGACATACGGGACGCGCAGCGTGGATCGATAACAACATGAAGCTGCTTTCCAATAACATGCAGAAAGGTTCGTTTGCCTTATATGACCTCGCCGAGGATTCAGCAGAGCAGAATGATCTGGCCAAGAAGAAACCTGAGACGTTCCAGAAAATGCGACAACAACTTTTGAATTGGAGTCGAGGTGTTGATGCCAGCGGTAAAGGGAAAGATTACCCGACTGGAAAAATTGATGTGGGTGAACCTGAACCTCGTTTCTGGACGGATGTCGAGGAATACAGGCCATATTTTGATGGCTGGCAGAAACGCTGGGAATATTCCTCGCGTCTAATGAAACGCAAAAAATAGTTTGCGCATTTTTTCACAAGCTGCTGTGATGCAACGATTGTCTTGAAAAATTGACTCCACTTTGTGTGACTCCTAGATTGGGGGTGGCCGCTAATCAGAAGCGTCTACTCATTTGTCCCACAATGTCGAGGGAGTTTCTTATGTATGAGATGAAGACTGTTCGCGATTTTATGCGATGTCAGTTGGTAACGCTTGATCCAGAAACTTGTGTGCTTGATGGGATAGGGAATTTATTGAAGCACAATATTTCGGGTGCGCCAGTGGTTGATTCCAGTGGGGTTCTTTTGGGCGTGTTCAGCGAAAAGTGTTCCATGAGTTCGTTGACGAGTGTGTTGGAAATCGGCTTCGAATCAGGGATGTCCGTGCCTCGTGTGAAATCATTCATGACGCGTGACTTAGTGACACTGAGCCCAGAGATTGATGTGTTTGATGCGATCGATCATCTACTGAAAAAATGCATTTCTGGCGCACCGGTGATCAATGCGGAGGGTGAGTATCAGGGAGTGTTTTCAGAGAAGACTGCGATGCAGGCTTTGATTGCAGCAGTTTATGATCAACTTCCAGGTACATCCGTGGCGCACTACATGGATTTAGATCGGAATCGATTGGTGAGCGAGGAGGATCTGCTACTGGATGTGGCGCACCGATTTCAAAAGACTCCGTATCGGCGTTTTCCAGTGCTGCGTGGCAATAGACTTGTGGGTCAGATAAGTCGGCGTGATGTTTTGCAAGCTGAGCAGTGCATGGCGTTGGATGTGCAAGCACGTTTTCGAAGTGCTGGTGATTCCCCTGAGAAACGCGCGGCTATCATCTCGCGAAGGGTGGGAGATTATATGGATCGTGATGCTCTGACGACGTGCAAGGGAGCCGACTTGCTTAGCGTGGCGCAGATGTTTCTCAACTCGCCCTACCGACGTCTTCCTATTCTAGAGCATGGGAAGTTGGTAGGGCTGGTGAGTCGGCGCGACGTACTGCAGGCAGCGGCTGGCCTGTTGCGTCCTTCGGCAACCCGGTGCACGCCAGAAACGCTGTATCTGAGTCCCGTTCGGAAATCAGTTCCCGATTCTTTGCGATAAGCACAGGCTGCCCGGCAGAATGTATTGCGGGACTCGCATGAACGGTCCAAGATCACTTTTGGCCGGCTTGTTTTTTGGGCTTGTTGCGTCTTGCACGACCGGGGTCATCGTCGGGGCTGACTGCATACTGTTTGCGAAGGCGTTTTAATTCCGATTTCATGTATTGCTGAACTTCAGCGTACTCCGGATCATCAAACACACTTCGTAATTCATTCGGGTCTTCTTTCAAATCGAATAATTCCCAATCGTCAATCTTCTTCCCTTCTAACGCATAGAAGTGAATTAATTTGTGTTGGCCATTCGTGACTCCGTAGTGGCGTGCCACATTATGCCCGCCAGGATTTTCGTAGTATTGGTAGTAAAACGCCGTTCGCCAATCATCAGGAGTTTTTCCTTCGAGTATTGGGACGAGACTTTTTCCCTGCATATCCGCGGGGATATCAACTCCTGCAACATCTAGAAAGGTTTCCGGGAAGTCGAGATTGGAAACAATGTCATCGTTGATGGTGCCCGGTTTCACATGGCCAGGCCATCGGATTAGCAATGGGGTTTTCAAGGATTCTTCGTACATCCATCGTTTGTCAAACCAGCCATGCTCACCTA
Source organism: Rhodopirellula sp. (assembly GCA_003513555.1). Lineage (GTDB taxonomy): Bacteria > Planctomycetota > Planctomycetia > Pirellulales > Pirellulaceae > Rubripirellula. The sequence continues at coordinate 27,896 of DOPG01000417.1, forward strand.
GGTACCAGCCTTGGTCCGATGAGTAAATGACAATGGTATTGTCAGACAAACCTGCAGTGTCCAGATAGTCGAGCACCTGACCGACACCATCATCAACACTCTTGACGCATCGGAGGTAGTCTTTCGCGTAACGCTGGTACTTCCACTGCAGAATTTCTTTTTCTGACATCGTGGCACGCGCTTTTTCGAACGCCGCATTCTTGGGGCCGTAAGCGGCGTCCCATACCTTGATCTGTTCCGGGGTCATGGTGCCGTGCCCCTGCAACTTGAGATCTCTCGGATTCAAGTGGTGTCGCATGGTCATGGTTTGCCGACCTGCTGCCTGGGTGCGGCCAGAGTAGTCGTCGTACATTGTTGCCGGTTCAGGCAGCGTCACATCATCCAGCCAATTCAGATACTTTGGCGCAGGCATCCAGTTTCGGTGCGGCGCCTTGTGTTGGTACATCACCATGAATGGTTTACTTGGATCACGCTTCTCTGTCATCCAGTTCAGTAATTTGTCTGTGATGATTTCAGTCGTGTAGCCCACATGTTTCTGAGTGATGGGCTGACCATCTTCACCAGCCGTAATCATGGGGGGGTTGTAATAGGGACCTTGTCCCTTGAGCACATCGTAGTAATCGTAGCCTTGCGGTGTGGAAGCCAGATGCCATTTTCCGACCACGGCAGTTTGGTAACCGTGGGCCTGCAAAAGTTTAGGAAATGTCTGTTGGTCTCCATTGAATCGATTGCCATTGCGGATGAAGCCGTTGAGATGGCTGTACTTGCCCGTTTGAATTACAGCGCGACTGGGGCCGCAAATGGAGTTGGTCACATAGCAACGATCAAAACGCATGCCTTCATTAGCAATGCGATCCAGATTGGGAGTTGTAATTCGAGAAGGATCGTAGGCGCTGAGTGCCTGTTCGCAGTGATCATCTGTGAAAATGAACACAATATTTGGAGGTGGATCAGCGGCATGGGACCATGAAGTGATAGACAGCAAGATGGTCAGTGCTGCCGAATTAAAAATCAGTCGCTGCATCGGGTGGGGACCTGAGAAGGGGGCTTGGGCGGGAAGGTGCATACCGGGCTATCTGCCCACCTCTCTATGATAGCGGGTAAATCTGGCGATGATCGAATGGAACGTAGCATATTTTCCGCCGCAAGCAGCCACGGTTTTGGTTTCCGTCTCATCGTCCAGTGGCATTTGGCATATGTTGAACTACAGTATGGAGGATGTTCTTCCCGCCTTGAATCCTCTTGCTCGTGACTTTTGCACTCATGCGATACCTGCTTACCACCGTTTTTCTGGCGTTTGCTTGCACCTCTACCTTGATCGCGGATAATAAAGGGAAGGGGCCAGCCTTCACCGAGCCACCTAAAGGTGATAGGGACTTTGCTTTGATGGGTGAATTCCTGGGTGAGATCACGCCCGTCGACGGTGAGAAAGAACAGCTTGGCTTACAGTTGCGGGCTCTCGGAGACGGATCGTTTGATGCACAATCATTCTTGGGCGGCTTGCCCGGACAGGATAGGCACAAGCCAGAAGCGTTCCGCATGATCGGTCAACGGTCAGAAGATTTCGTGGTTCTCTCCGGTGGGCCGTGGGTCATGATTGTTGAGAAGGATCACTGTCTGCTGGTCGATCGAAAAGGCAACAAGATTGGCAAGTTGAATCGCTTGCAACGGTCGAGCCCTAGCATGGGAGCCCTTCCTCCAGAAGATGCCGTCGTCTTATTCAATGGAAAAAATGTTGATCAGTTTACAAATGCACAAATGACCAAAGATGGACTGCTAATGGAGGGTGCCGACCTGAAACCAATGTTTCAGGACTTTAACTTGCATGTTGAATTCCGGATCCCCTACATGCCTAAGGCTGGGGGACAGAGTCGCGGTAATAGCGGACTCTATTTGCAAAGTCGTTATGAGTGCCAAGTGCTCGATTCGTTTGGGCTCGATCGACTTCAGGATGGTCTGGGAGCGCTGTACCGGTTTAAAAAACCTGATGTGAACATGGCCTTACCTCCGCTCAGTTGGCAAACTTATGATGTGCAATTCACCGCACCACGATGGGCTGCTGATGGGTCGAAAGTCCGGAATGCTAGAGTCACGTCGTGGATCAACGGAGTGAAAGTGCAGGATAATGTCGAGTTACCCAATAAAACGGGTGCTGGGCAGCAAGAAGAGCCAATCTTATTGCCGACGAAATTTCAAAATCACGGTGACCCAGTGAGATTCCGAAATGTCTGGTTAGTTGACAGAGGCTTGGCAACAGGCGAGTTTCCTGTCTATCCCACGAAAGAAGAATTGGAAGCTGCGAAGAAAGCCAAGTTAGCCGCAGAGAAGAAGTTAGCCGCAGAGAAGAAGGCAGCTGCAGAGAAGGCAGCTGCAGAGAAGGCAGCCGCAGAGAAGAAGGCAGTTGCAGAGAAGGCAGCTGTAGAGAAGAAGCCTGAACCTGCAGCGGTCAAGGACTGATCGCACCGGCTGTTAGCTAGCGGTTGAATTTGCTCGGCTGGCTTGTTCTGTTTGATTCATCGATTCTTCGGTCACTTGACCGTCCACGATATGGAAACACCGGTCGGCCAGAGCGGTTGCTTCGGCAGCGTTATGCGTGATGTGCAGGGTTGTGACACCGGTGTTTTCGGTCAGCGTGCGCAACAACGTCTGGATTTCTTCACGTGTTTCAGCATCCAAAGCGCTCAGTGGTTCATCGAGCAGTAGCACTGTGGGGCGAAAAGAGAGTGCACGACCAAGGGCAACACGTTGAGACTCGCCCCCGCTAAGTCCCTCGATCTGTCTTTTCAACAGATGGGTAATGCCCAGCATTTCTGCAAGTTCATGCACGCGCCGTTCAATTTGCGTTGTGTGAAATCGTCGCAAGTGTAACGCGAATTTGAGATGTTCAGCGACCGAAAAGGTGGGGAACAGGGCGAGATCTTGAGGCACGTAGCCGATTTCGCGATCACCGGGCGGCCAGTCTGTGACATCCATGCCACGAATCATGATTTTTCCACTCTGGACGCGCCTTAGCCCACACAAGGATTCCAAAATGGTGGTCTTGCCTCGACCCGTTCGACCCATCAAAACCGCGTACTGGCCGCTGCCAATCTCAAAAGTGACATCCTTCAATTGAAAGTCACCGGCCCTTATGCATACGTTTTGGAACTCAATCATGACGTCAATCCTGTCCCAAGTACACGGAGGACGACGAGCACTACGACAGCTATTGCGACCATCAGCAGTGAGACGGCAACGGCGGCATTGAGCTGACCGATCGAGAGTTCCAGGAAGACGGTTGTTGAAAGGACTTCCGTTCGCATTCGGGTTGCTCCAGCGAATACCAGAATTGGACCAAATTCTCCCAAAGCTCGTGCCCACGCGATTGTGGTTGCTGCGATCATACCACGCCACGATTGGGGCAAAGCAATTTGCAGAAATGCCTGTCCTCGAGTACAGCCCAGTGTTCGGGCAACGTCCTCTGCGCGAGGGTTGATCTGGTCAAACGTGACTCGCATGGTTCGGACAGCGAATGCACAGGAAACACTAAATTGTGCAAGGATCACCGCTGGCCATCGGTAGGTGACAGGAAACCCAATGTCGTCACGAAGCCACGCCTCCAGTTCCCAGTTGCCAAAGGGAAGGTGGAAGAGGATAAGGAGACTAAGCCCCAGCACCAATGGAGGCAACACAATGGGAATATCTACGATTGTGTCAATCAGCAGACGTCCGGGAAATCGATATCGCGAGAGCAGGTATCCAAGTGGTGTGGCAACCCAAATGGACAGCAACGCCGCGATTGTGCAGGAGAGGATTGTCAGGCGAAATGCAGACTGTATCTCCGGTTTCATCACGGCAGCCCTGAAATCCTCAAACGAGGTGAACATCAGGTCGGCAGCGATTAGCAAGACGATAAGCAGAATGAAGCAAGATGAAATGCCGCTCATGACTAGAAAAAAGGGCAGGTCAGAGCCTCGTCTTCTAAACTTGCTTTTTGTTCCAGCTTTTCGGTGGGTGGTCAGGTCAGTCATTTTCTGCGCTGGACTCCGTGTCAAGTTTCCAGCGAAAGCCCTCAGCCATGAAACTGTCCTGAGAATCGGTTGAGCAGATTTGCTGGAATAACCGACTGGCAGTTAACGCGTTTGGTGAGTCGGGTGTGATTGCGTAGGGTTGTGTTGCGACGCTGCAGTCAAGTCCTTGAATGCGGACGGCATCCAGGAAATCACCTGAACCTGCAGTATTGCTGAGATAAACAACAGCGGCATCGAGTGATCCTGCTTGCATTTGGTTCACAAGCATATCACCCGTTGGGGTTTGGACGGTGACGTTTTCCATCACTTCCTGTTGGACCCCACCTTCTCGAAAGGTGTTCTGTGTAACCCAGCCCATCGCGCATTGCTTTTCATGACCAATGCCCACTCGCAATCCATCCTTGGTCAGGTCTCGCAAACCAGCAATTTCATGCGGGTTGCCTTTCTTGACAATGATGACCAATTCATTCTGCGAGACATCGGTCGGTTCCGGAAATAGGTCGGGCACTTGTTCCATGAATTCTGTATCGCAGGCAAAGTAGGCATCGGGTACTTGGCCAGCTTTCATCTGAGCAACCAGAATGCCACATCCGTTGTACACAGTATTGACGCGAACTCCTTCCCGCTTTTCGAATTGTTTGACCGTCTCTTCAATGGCGGGGCGGAGCATCGAACCGGCAAATAGATTGAGCTCGGGAGTTTCTGACCAGACATCACCTGTCTCAACTTGAAAACCATGTTTTGCATAATTTGCCAGGCCGCGGTCTCGGGCTGTTACATAGCGGGCAAAGTGTAAGGCTGCACTGGGCTGCTTGGATTGCTGGGTCACTCCCAAAGCGACCTGAGACGTTCCTGCAGAAAATTCGGGTAACTTAACAAACTCCAAATCGGGATAGGTGTGCAGCACGGCATCATATACGATCGCGGCATCTGCAGCCCCAACGAGTAGATCGTTCGCCGCTTCTGTCACGGTCGTGCGATAAGCGGTGGTACTTTTGTCGATCGCATCCCACTGTCCTGATTCCTTCAACATTTGTCTGGTTACTTTACCGACCGCAGTGGCGTCCGGGTTAGCCTGAACCAGCTTGACATCTTCCCTCAACAGATCCTCATATTTCTGAATCGATTTCGGATTACCCTTTCGTACAGCCACAACAACTTCCATTTTGGCGATGGGCAGTACTTCCGAAATGAGATTCATCTCTTTTGCAGTATTGAGGTAACTATCGTCTGCAGGCAGATATAAATCCCCGGCGCCTGTTACCTCCAGTTGTGACAGCAGCGTTTGTGAACCGCCGTACTGAAGATCGATTTCGCGGCCAAATTCTTCCTTGTAATCGGAAACGATTTTTTCCATCACGGCGCGGTTGCTGGCAGCGCAGAAAAACAACAGGGGCTCGGCAGATTCAGGCGTTTTTTTGCGTCGGGAGTCGCTTTGCAGCATCCAGATCATTGCGCCGAGTGCAACGATTGATCCCAGCATTACTACGAGCATTTTGTTCATGTCTTACCTACGTTTCAGCGTCTGCATTAGAAGAAGCTCTGTGTCTTCCCGGGAAAAATTCAGTTTCCTGTTGGAATCGTCAGCAATTCTGGTTTTTGATTGAGGCGATCACGATCCGATCGCACGGGCGGTGGGGCATTGCCCTTCCCAAACAATTTTGTATTCCAGTCAACCGACATCAGTAAATCAAAACCGGGGTTCTGCTCCTTAACTTGACACGAACAAGCTCCGCTCAAAAAAACTGTCAGGTCTTTGACCAGTGGGGTGGTCAGCACCGAAGCGGGGATGACCTCCAGTGCACGACCACGTCCAAACACTGGAATGATCAAGTCTTCACCACGGCGAGTTGCTTCTGGCTGTAACTCGGAAAACAAGTTGATCAGAAAGCTTTCCTTCATATCTTCGCGGCTGATTTCTAATGTACTGAATTTTAGTAGAAGAGGAATTTCAGAATGCAGTTCTGATCCTGGTAGTCCGATTCCTTCGGGCAGTTCAAGATTAGTGGATAGCCATGAGAAACTGGAGGTCAAAGCAGCATCAGCTTTTGCATTGAGGTTCTGGCTTGCCGGTTGGGACCCTGTTTTCGTATCTGCTCGGACTATGATCCAGACGACCGAGTGACCTGACAATAATCTTTTGCCTAGTTCACGCCTGACTGGCGAATCCAGGATTCCTACTTCGATTGCCTTTGAAAGTGGCCCATGCCAGCCATTAACAACTCGACCTATTCCAAGTTTCATGCGGACGACAAGGTAGGGTTCCGTGATCTGTTGACTGGAGGTTGTTCGGATTGAATTCCACAAATTAGCGTGTGCAGGTTTCGGTGAAGCAAGG
>DOPG01000417.1:34430-67945 GCA_003513555.1 Rhodopirellula sp.
GCAGGTTTCGGTGAAGCAAGGTCACTCAGTTGCAAGGAACTGGCTGCATCCTCCCCCCTCGCTATTTGTTGTTCCATTAACTGGTCCAGCATTTTCTGCTGATTGGCTGTTAATGGTTCTCGGTGAAACAGAATCAATTCGCAGCTATCCGGTTGCCAGCGTTCCAATGCGTACCGGAACACCGGAATGTTGCAAGCCATTGCAGCAGGGGCAGACATCAGGAAGACGGAAAGTGCAATCAGTATTTTCACAACCGAAGGAACTGTTTGGGAGGAGACACGTTCAGTCATCGGATCACTTGGACTCACTTCCAAAGCAGATGACAGAACCATCGAGTGTCGAAAGAAACAACTTTCCCTCGGCGCCGGCGAGTGAGTCCCATGCTGGTAACGAAGTCAATTCGATTCGATCGTCGATCTTACCGGTATCGATGTTCACTGACAGAAGCAGAGATCCTTCGGTTCCATTGAGCACCTGGTCCTGCTTGGCGAGCAGTTCTTGTACCTGCTCATCTTTTTCGGTCAGTTTCTGAAAGGTCGATTCTTCATCAATGATGTCCGGTGGCCCGACAATGAAAAGTTTGCCACCGGAAAGTAGCATGGAACGAACATAGATGGGAACGTCCTCGGTCCACTTGGGATCAACGAGGCTGTTTCCTGGTGTGTTGGCGTTGTTACTTTTCTTTTTACTGGAATACTGAAAAGCTTTGCCTACTTTACCGTCCACTAGTTTTGCACCCTCGATCGTGCCATCGTTTCGATTCAGCCCCAAGTCGCGTGCCGTGCCATCATCAAAGCTGACTGCCAGAGCAGCATTACTGGAAATCTCTGATCCATCTTTGTAGCGTCTGTCAATTTGCTCAGCATTGGCCGCAAGGAAGTAGAGTCGGACTTCGTCGATGATTCCAGTGAATTGGGCGTTGCTATAATTTCCTACCGCTGATGCGCCGTCGGTACCGATCTCCATGGGTTGTAACGGATCCGCCTTGATCAAGTCACTGGCAGTACCCTCACCGGATAGTTCACCATCAACGTAGACCTTCATGCTTTTGTCTTTGTCGAGTACCCCGACGACATGATGCCAGCCACCGACGATTCGTTTCTTTGCCGTGACTGTCGTCAGTTTGTCATTAGATCGAATGTGGAACTCGGGACGACCATTCTTGAGTGACAAGGCGAATCCGTCAGCTGGCCCACCTCGAGCGATGATGACTCCCTGCGGACGTGTGGAAGTCACCCATGCTTCCACGGTGATGGGTTGATTCGCGGGATTGAGGCTGGGTGTTTTTTGGAATTGGGTATAGGTTCCTGTAGGACCAGCTTTCCGCTTGCCAAAGTTCTCGGGAATTTCAGGAGGATTGGGCTCCGCTGCAAACAACTGATGCTCCAGTGTGGTCGTCCAACGCAGGTACTCGGGCTTGCGACCATAGCCGAACACGTAGCCGTTTCCGTTGACAAGCAAGCGACCGGAGGGTGCAAATCTTCCCGCCTGATAGTAGCCACCATGTCCTCCTGCAAAACTTTGACCGAGCACCCAGTAAGAACGATGGAACCAAGTTTCATCCAAGAAGCCCATCGGAGCAAAAATATGCGCATCTTCACCTCGCTGTTTTGATGCCTGCCCAGCAAAATCACCCGAGTTCGGGCCGATTTCAAGCCGGTTGCCGTCCATGTCAAACTTTTGCGACTTCATGAAAATGTGCTTGCCATCGGTGGATAGAATGTCAGGTAGGCCAACCGGCATTTGTAGTACCTGCAGTTTTTCCTGAATGTTATTACCCGTCTCCGGATTCTTTTCATCCATCAGGGTCTCAGACAGTTTTTCTCCTGTGGCGAGGTCGATACGCAATAGTCGAAGTCCACCGTCTAGGAAAATGGAACGTCCAGCCACGCAGTGAACGATGTCATTGTGAATCAGGACACTGCCGTGCACAGGCCACAGTGATTCAAGTTGCTCAAATGCCATGGTGCGACGATCCATGGGAGCAGCACGATAACGCCATGCCAGTTCGCCATCGGTGGACAGGCAGTAAACCCAGCCGTCCGCTCCACCAAACACAACGCGGCCTCGGTGAATCGTGGGCGGGGAGTCAATTCGAGCACCGATCGTGTAGGTCCAACGCTCCGTGCCATCTGTGTGATTGAGCGCGATGAGTGTGTGTTCATCAATCTGGGCAACGTAAACAGTACCGTCTGCAATGACAGGAGCAGTCAGACGCCCACCCAGTTTCGTCGTCCATTTTGTCTTCACTTCGCCCTGGATGGGTTCCCCCATGTTCCCGCTGCGAGTCGCATCATGCCGATAAGTGGGCCAGTCTTTGTCGGCCTGTGCAACATCAGTTTTTGTCAGTGGTTTGGCGACAGCGGGCCCCGTTTCAAGTCGGCCTGCTTCAGGAACGATGGCCGGAATCGGACGGGTTGATGAGGGTGCCGCAAGTGCGTTGAAACCGAACAGTTTTGCTTCCGGGTAGCAAGCACAATTATGCGGAGGAGCATAGGTCAAGCCGTTACACGGCATCACACCGTACAGGCAACCACCCCGGACCCAGTGATTGATGTCCCAATGTTCGCTATCGGGATCCACAAACTCAATTCCAGTGCGGGATGGCATCAGGAAATTGTCGGTTGCCTTAGCGATGTAACACCGATGATGAAACCAATAAGTATCAACATCCGGGGCAAACTCTTTTTCGACCTTGCCTGTCCGTGGATTCCGTCCTGTGTAGACTCCCGAATCTTTTCCAGATGTCAGTGGTGCCAGCCAAACCAATCCGTTGACCACCATCAGGTCCTGAGGAGATTGATAACCGCTATTTGGAAAACTCGATCCCCACAATTTTTCACCGCTCTTGGCATCAAAGCTTGATAGGTTGCCATCACCACCAGCGTACAGCACGACATCATCGTGCAGAACCAATCGTGGTCCAAAGTTGAATGTGAATGATTGACGTCTCGTCAATGGATCTGTTTGCCATGCCGGTTCTCCGCTTTTCTGATTCAAAGCGACCACTCGCTCACCATCATGAAAATATAGATGTGACCCGTTAGCAGCCAAAGTTAGAGGCGAAATTCGTGTGCGATGCGCCCAAAGTTGTTGGCCAGATTCGGCATCAAATGCCATTACAACGCGGGGTTCTTCATTCCAAAATAGGGAACGAACTTTTGCCTGGTCACCCACGCGACCATTCAGTGGAACATAGTTTTGGAGTTCAGCTTCACCTTTTCGGACCACAAGGAATAGCATTCCGTTGGTGTGAATGATTTCCTCGGTTGCATCACTTCCTGCGTATTCGCGAATGGTTTTCCCGTCCGCAGCATTGATCGCTGTTACAGGTGCATTGTATCCAAGTGTTGTAAAAACTGTATCATCGGAAGAAACGAGACGCCGCGATAACTGGGTTGGCCCGCTCTTTAGCGGCCACAGGTGAGTTTGCCAATTTTCAATCTCACGCTTCCATAGCACCGACCCATTGAATGCATCACGGGCAATGAGCTTCCATTTGGGAGGTAACTGAATGGAAATACGACTGCCCTCGTCCATGATGTAGAACATGCGTCCGCCGGTCGACACCAACGCACTCATGCTTGCCATGCGGTCATGGTGGCGTGACCAACGGGGACTGCCCACCCACTGAAGGTGTCGGGGCGGGGCGACCTGATCATCATGGGCAACCGAATTGCCGGTAGCGTCATGTAGATAATGTGACCACTCGTCGATATCTTCGGGACGCGGTTTGACTATTTTTTCCCAGCTGTCGCCAGATTTGATCATGGCAACACCTTTGGGAACGAGGACCCGCAACACTTCGTCCAGTGGTACCTTTCCTAGGTCTTCCGTGATCAGCAGATTGACCAGATTGTCGGTGTATGGGAGAACGACTCCGGAGAAATTGTCAAATGCGATGTCGCCGTATTGGCTGGATTCTCGAACACTTTCGCGAATAGCTGAAAGCGTTTCGGGTTTGCGGACAAGGCCGTGAATCTGTGTCGCCTCATTTTGGCGAAGCTCTTTTGCAAGATCGCCCGAAGTGCTACCCAATTCAACGACGAAACCACCAGTGAATCCCGATTGCTGCAGTAGAGTATTGGCCAGTTCCGGTTGGTCGGCACTCAGCGTTGGTACTTGCACCAGATTGCTGAGCATAATCAGAAGGAGAGTCGATCGCCAAAAAGGTGTGATCTGCATCGGGAGTGGCTCGTGATCTGAAAGTGTTTTGGGGGAATTACGCGAAGTGGGGGTAACCATCGATTGTAGCATGAGCAGCTTCCGATGCAGTCAATGTCAGGCTGAGATTCAGGTCCAAGAATGCTGGATTCTGGATTTCAGGTGCTGGCATTGGAAACATCAGCATCGGAAAACACTTGGTTTCGTAACTGCTGTGCATTACTCGCAGGTGGTTGGGGGGTATTCAGGACACCGAGGGTAGCCCTGGAGATCATCTTAGCTGTGTGGTGGGAAGTATTCTGACTGCGATTGCCTGCTGAGTGACATGCTCAATGTGACTTGGGCTTCATGGACGCAGTGTTTCGACAGCGTTGATTAAATCCAACTGCATGATAGCTGATTCACGGGTGTTTTTACATTGTTGTTCGAATTGCATTTTTGTGATCATTGGCAGATCTCTCTGATTTGGAACCCACTACGCTAGGCTGAACCTTGGTCCGATGCTGGTGACTGGAATCAAGTGGTCGGGGTGCGTATTAGTTGATTTCTGGTAAGCTTGCAGTCTCGCGTGGGGGACAAATGTGTTCCCATCAATACCTCTCCACACCTCATTCATTCTTCGTTCAGATTGACTATGGAAACCCGACCTCTGGCCGCTACCGGTCTTGACCTTTCCGTGCTTTCGTTTGGCGCCTCGTCCATAGGTGCAGAGTTTCGTCGCATCGACGTGGGCGAAGCATTGGAATGTGTGAAAGTAGCGTTAGATCGTGGCATGAATTACATCGACACGGCTGCCTATTATGGGCGAGGCATGAGTGAGGTCATGTTGGGTCAGGTGTTACCTGAAATCCCGAGAGACTCTTACACGCTGAGCACCAAGTTGGGTCGATACGCACCACAGCATTTTGATTTTAGTGCTCGACGTGTTGCTGAAAGTATCGACATATCGTTGGAGCGAATGCGTGTTGATCATTTGGACATTGTGTTTTGTCACGATATCGAATTTGTTGAGATGGATCAGATTGTTGAAGAGACGATTCCCGCACTCAGGAAGCAGGTAGAGAAAGGCAAGGTGCGATTCATCGGGGTTAGTGGATATCCGATGAAGATTTTCACTGAGATGCTGGAGCGGGCAGATCTTGATGTCGTTCTTTCTTACAATCACTACACCCTTCAGAATGATATGGCGTTATCTCTGGTCGAACCCTGCCGAGAGAAAAATGTTGGTCTCATCAATGCAGCTCCATTTTCTGCACGACTACTAACCAATGCAGTGCTTCCTGAGTGGCATAAAGCGACTCCGGAGGTCCGCGAGGTAGCAGCCAAAGCGGCGAAATATTGTGCAGATCATGGTAGTGATATCGCCAAGTTAGCGCTGCAGTATTCAGTTGCCAATTCGGCGTTTGCCAGTTGTGTCACAGGTTCAGCAAATCCCCAGCGTGTTTCGCAATGGTGTGATTGGCTTGAGGAACCCATGGATGAAAAGCTTGTGGCTGAGGTCAAAGAAATTCTCAAACCAATTCATAATTGGGTTTATGTCGAAGGAAGACCCGAGAATAACGACGGTTGAGTGCGTTCAGTTGTGTTGATGACAGTCAGCAAGCAGGTCTTTGAATGACAGTGTGCATTGAGAACCTGTACGTCGCGTGATGTCGTTGAGCCGTTCTCGACAGCGAAATGCTCGACGGGTTCCGGCGGTCAAGCCTGAATGCAGCTCATTTTCAATGTCTGACTCGTTGGAAATCGAAACGATGTCGGCATGTAATCATTTCAGTTCGATTTATTTTCAAGACACCGGGAATAACCATGAAATCTTGCATCACTATCAGTCTCGTCGAGGAAGCGCGCGGCGGTCCATTTGTGCTTTGGGATGGGCTCGAGGAATCGATTGCTTTTGCAGCAGAACTGGGCTACGACGCCGTTGAGATTTTTGCGCCCGGGCCGGAAGCGATCGATGCGGACGCGTTGCGTACGATGCTTGATTCAGCCAATTTGAAGTTGGCTGCTCTTGGCACAGGGGCTGGCTGGGTGAAGCATCAATTGCAATTGGCTGATCCTGATGCTGCGAAAAGAGAACAAGCTCGCGCATTTGTGCGAAGTATTATCGATTGTGCTGGTCAATTTGGCGCTGCTGCCATCATCGGTTCGATGCAAGGTCCAAGTGGGCACACAGGCGATTCTGAGACTGCCAGAGGCTACTTGTGTGAGGCCTTGGAAGATGGTGGTGCTCATGCGGCCCAGTATGATGTGCCGCTGATCTACGAGCCGTTGAATCGCTACGAAACACGCCAATGCTGCACCGTCGAAGATGGCGTTGGTATGTTGGAGTCACTTTCGACTGACAATGTGCGTTTGTTATGCGATTTGTTCCATATGAATATCGAAGAGGCTGATATAGCCAAAGCGTTATTGGACGGCGGGAAATGGGTCGGGCACATTCACTTCGTCGATAGTAATCGTCGACCTGTGGGGCTTGGGCATATGCAGTACGGCCCAATCATCGACGCCCTACGGCAAATCGATTACCAGGGCTATCTTTGCGCTGAGGCGTTTCCGTATCCCGATCAGCATGAGGCGGCTCGGCAAACGATGCGAGCTTATCGCTATTGGACCGGCAACTGATGCCGCCTGAATCCATGTGGGGATAGCACGTGATGGCAAAGCGATTACCGATGCGTCAAGCCTGGTGATTGTCTTCGCCAGGGCTTTGGTCGTTGGGTTCGCTTCATGCTTCGGTGCTGGGCGCTGCCTCAATCGGTTGTAACGATGTCGTCAGGCAGTTCCCTGATTTCCGAGATCACTTGTCTCGCACGTTCGGCATCCACTTCAAAGGTCTGAACTTTTACTACGCCCGGCGCTTCCGCTCTGAAGCCAGCGGTAAAGCCTCCTGTCGCAATTGCGCGGATCCCCACGTCTTTGAGAACAGAGACCAGAATTAATGCGGCGCTTTCCAGGTCGCGTTCTGCAACAGTGACCAGTTTTGCGTCGTCCATTTCGTGTGGTTCATTCTTCATGGTTGATGTTCATTGTCAGTGCTTTTACGAATTGGAACGTCCTTGCGCAACTGCGAGACTAGCTCATTCTTGGGCTAAGGTGCATTTGTAGTTTACCCACTTCCACTCGTTTCGGCACTAAGAGCTGTATTACAGCTCAATGAATTGCGGTTCTGAAAGAGATCGCGATCAAATGTTACGCAGCAAGAGATACTGTTCAGGGCTATCAGGGCAAGGTGCCAAGCCGCACATCAAAAAGGTCGTCAAGATGTTGGCGGCGGTAAGAAAGACGACCAAGGCACACACAGCCATGACTGGTCTGCTCATCGGACGTGGCGACGCAGGTATGCTGAGGTCAAAGTGTTTTTCATAAAGCATCATCAGACCCACGACTCCGATAGCTGCCATGAAAATCACCAGCCCCCATGTGTACAAGTGCCACCCGAAGACAGGAGAACCATAACCAGGTCCATTCGGATTACCTGGAACGATGTGCAGTAAAATCTGACGTGCCGAGACGGCAGCGCCGAAAATGGCACTGAAGATCGTAACGGCGTAATGCGATGTGCGCACGCCGAACCGAAGATTCATCATCGCGCCAATCGCAACACCAAGCATTGCCAGTCGCTGTAAAAGACAAAGGGGGCACGGAAACTCACCTTCAATAAATTGAATCCAATAGGCCCCGATTAACGGAATGCAGATTCCGGTGATCAAGAGAATCAGGATCCACTCGCCGGTTGTGTTTTTTATAGCTGTCAAAAGTTGAGCTTCAGTGGATCGGTGATGTGGTGGTTGAACCAGAAAATCGCTGCCATGAGGGTAGCAAATGACAGAAGGAAGACTGCTTTCCGGTTGCCAAGCCAGATGGACAGCATGGTGAGTAAAGCCAGCAGGAAAAGCACGGTCATCATCTTGGCGAAACCTGTCTTCAGTGAGCAGTTAGTTTTGCTTGGGTGGTTGAATGGAGCACATCAGCAATGTACGCGTGCCGACCCCTTTCCCTTAGAATACCTGCGACTTAGCGGTGATTGGGATGCGTGGTTTCACAAAATCATGATTTATCCCGCTGGCGAGCACGGAAAAAAGAGATAGGAAACAAGGTCATTGTTGGTAGCAATCAGGACACGGCAGCGATTGTGGTGCAGCAACTGATGCACAGTGGCAGCTATCGGTCATCCTTGCGTGGCCAATTTAACGCGTACGCAGGATAATTGGAGGTGTGATTCTCACATCCAGCGTTTTGGGATTCATGATTTTGAATCAATGGACTGGCTGGGAATGTTTGGAAGTGGTGGTTTGGGGCGTGGATCGGCTTGCCACAAGTCCTCTACTTCCTGGCCGCCCGCATCGTAACGCAGTAGCAGGTAGACACCGCCAAGCAGACTCCAGATTGCGGTCAGCAAAACCACAACTGGCACGTGATCAAGAAAGTTGGAGCTTGTGACAGCCAAGCCGTCAGTGGCATGAGCGAAATTCAGGACTTGGCTATTGATTTGGATGGCAGTTTTTGTAATCCCGACAGCCAAGATGGAAATCACGCTTGCGATGATTGCACTGACGAGCAAGTAAGCAACCAGATGAAGTGGACGACGGAAAATGTATTCGTAGCCGCGGCTTAGCGAGTCCATTGCATCGGGATCTCGCTCGTTCGCCAAGGCAGCCCAACTCAGTGGAATTGCCGCATTCGCACCAAATGCCAGTAAACCGCAAGGGATAGCGAGCAGGAGGGTTGCGCCCGCCAAAAGCGAGTTGAGCCATGTGATGTCACCGACAAATCCAGAGATCCATCCGATCATCATGATCAACACTGCAAAGACACTGACGCATCCCAGAGGAACAAGGGCAGCGAGCCATCCGGCAAGCGTGCGTGACATAGCGAGAGAAAGGGCGGCTGACAAAGGCAGCAGTGGGCGTCCAGCCGTGAGCAGTCCGCCTTGCCGGGAAAGCAGAAGCACGACTGGTGTCCAGACAAAAACGGACCAGCCAATGCCCAGCAGTGTTTTCCACCACACGGTTTCTGGATCACCACCGAAAGCGGAAGCAGGATTCAGCTGGCCGATGAAGGCAGCAAAAAAATTGAACTGTTGATTTGCGGTCGACGCAATTTCTGGAACTTCAGGGGTGGCTTGCTCCAAAACTAGCAGCGTGATGCCAATTTTCCATACGATAAGCGTTAATCCAACGAGACCCAACAACGGAGGTGATCCAACCACGCGTAGAATTCGGATGAGTCGAAGCCACGGGAAAACGTCAGTCCATTCACGTAGTCGGGCTAAAAGACCTGTTTCCAGGTCATACCCACCATGCATCTGAGTTTCGTTTGTCGCTGAAGAATCTTCGGGGGGCATCGAGCGAAAGTCTCCGCCTGTGGCGGTTGGTGAACGGGTTTGCAATATCAGGTGGGATTGTATCAGGTCGCCACATGGTTCCGTTAGACAGGTTTGTAGAAGCAATCCCTTGCGTGGCTTTCGATTGCCAAGGGTTGGGTGCTGCTGAGGGTTAGTTTCAGGGGCGATTGCCTAGTCGAAGCTGTAATCAACAGTCTGTCATATTTGTTGAATCGTGCTCACTTAAAATGAAGGAAACAATCGTTTGCAAGCCAGTCCAGCAAGTCGATCTGTCAGAAAGGGCAGTAATCGTGACTGGATCGTAGTGACGAACCTGATGTGCAATTGGTCTGATGGTAGCTCAGAGAAGTGTTGCGGCCTGAGTGTTTGGAAGCTCGGTAAGTGACTGAAGAGATACTTGTAGTCGGTTATTTTCAGCCTATTCGATTTTGCCATTTCGAAAGATTGTTGCTTTTTCTGCAGTTTGTTTTGGGCAGATCGGAGAATTCTGCGAATGGGTCTGGGAAGTTCTCTCCAAGCTGGTTAGTTTGAACACATGGCCGACATCAATAAATCTGATACCAATCGATCCATGGAACAGGAAGCGGACCGCTACCTTATCCAACGCATTCGAGAGGGAGATTCCGACGCGTGGCAAAATCTGATTGATCGCTACGAAGGGCGTCTGATGGCGTTCACCAATAGTCGGATTAGGAATCGAGCCAGCAGTGAAGACATTGTTCAGGAAGCATTTGTCGGATTTCTGGTCAGTTTGCCAAACTATGATGGCGGCCGTCCGTTGGAAAGTTATCTGTTTTCCATTTGCGCTTACAAGTTGACAGATCATTTGCGTCGTGAGGGACGCCGACCGTCTCTGCAAATGCATGGCCGCAGCAGTACTGCCGGCCAGATCGAGCCGGTAGGAGTTGATCGGGTGGCCAGTTCAATTGCACGAAGTGTGGAACGGAAAGCCATTGAAGAACAAGCCGTTCGGGATGCGATTGCTGAGCAGATCGCTCGTTGGAAAAAAACCGGTGCTTGGGTCAAGTTGCAAGTTATCGAGTTGCTTTTCGTGATGGGAAGAAACAACAAGGATGTTGCCGAGCAACTTGACATCTCCGAACAGCAGGTAGCAAATTACAAAAGTGATTTTCAGATTCGACTGCGGGCCATTGTGCAGCGAATGGAGCTTGATGAAGGCGTGTTTCCTGAATTAGCAGACTCAGGTCACTGATTCGCCGGTTAGCTTGATCGAAGTCCAGTCATGGTTCCAGTGCTGCTGGCAAAACTGTCCGTTTCCAGCCCGACTTGTTGCAACAGTGACACGTAAAGATTCGGAAGTGGATAGTTCTTTCGTGTGTCAAATGCGAGGTGCTGGCCGTGGCGGAATCCTCCTCCCGCTAGCAGTACCGGCATGTTCCGGTTGTCGTGGTTGGATGCATTCCCCAGATTGCTCGTTAGCAGCACTGATGTCTGATCCAAGAGGTTTGTGTCCGCTTCATCGACGCTTTGCAGGTCCTCAAGGAACGCGCCCCATTGATGAATGATAGCCATTTCCACCAAGGCGAGTTGATCGAGCTTTTCCTCGTCGCGCCCGTGATGGCTAAGCGAGTGGTGGCTGTCATCGACTCCAGCGATTGGTATCGATCCACTGGCTCCGGGGATATGTAGCGAGATGAACCGCGTTGAATCGGTTTGCAATGCCAATTTAATGACATCGCACATGGTTTTCTGACGACCAACCAGGTCACCCGGGTCATGGATGTCGCGGGGGGCTCGCTGCGCGACCACTGGTTTGGGACGCTTTGCCCACTGCTCGGCCTCTGCCATTCGTTTTTCAAGGTCACGAACACTCGTGAAATAAGCGTCCAACTTGTCTCGATCACCAGCACCCAGTTCACGGCTCAGCGACTTTGCATCTTCACCCACCATGTCCATGATGCTGCGGCCCTGTCTTACTCGCGATGCTTGTTTTTCACGTTCGCGTTTGGAATCATCGATGAATAGTCGATTGAATAGGCGAGACGGGCGATCCTCGGGTGGAATCATCGAACCATTTTGGGTGTAGCAGGGACTGGTGCTGCCGCTGGTACTGAGAACCAAGGATCGAAATCGTGTTGCATCGCCGAGATGACGTGCCATCATCTGATCAACGGAAATTGTGTTTTTCGCACGTCCAGAGGATCCCATCGGCGAAGCCGTTAGGATACTTGCTTCTGCACGGTGCCCTCCAGTAACTCCAGGATGTGATGATCCAGAAACGACTGTGATTTGGTCGCGCAGATTCTGCAGTCCTGCTAGGTAGCGTGAGGGTTGGTAACTGAAACCACTGTTGGATGGAAACAGGTTCTCTGCCACCAAGCCCAGACCAAGTGTCATGGCTAAAAAACGTTTGGGTCTGTTCTGCGATTCTGCTTTGGCAATAGCAGGCTGCATGGCCGATAACCACGGCAAGCTCATCGCAACTCCCGTGCCTCGAAGCATTGTCCTACGCTTTAGGTGGCGACCCACAGCAGCTGCTGAAGTTACGGATGTTCTGTTGGTGTTGGGTCTCATTTCACACACACGGAATTAGTAGCGGTTGGGTGGGGAGTCGTCTACTTAGAAAGAAAGATATCGCTGGCGATGGTTGCGTGTAAAAGTGAACGCATCCCATAGTCGCAATCGGCGGTTTGCTCCACGATCTTGTTGATTTCCCGTCGATCAGCGAATTGAATGTTTGATCCTGTCCCGTAGATCATTAATTTCTCACAAAAATTACGAGCAAGTGGTTCAGGATTTTTGGCGATCAACGCTCGAAATTGCTGAAAGTCGTTGAACTTCTGCCCGTCAGGCATGGTGAAGCTTGCATCGATCTCAACTGGCTTCCTGTTTTGCTTCGAAGTGGAATAGGCAGTACGCCATCGGCCAGCGGCATCGAAATTTTCCAAGGCGTAGCCTGGAGGGTCAATGTGGGAATGGCAGGCGGCACACGACGCATCTGACACATGCTTTTGAAGTTGTTCCCTGATGCTTTTTGCTCCGCGGGTATCAGGTTCGACGGCGGGCACGTTTTCCGGCGGAGGTGGAATCGGCTTCCCTAGAATGCGTTCTGACACCCAAACCCCCCGCAAGACTGGAGAGGTGTTTGTACCATTCGCAGTCACTTTCAAAATTGCACCCTGCGCCAGTAAGCCACCTCGATTCGAACTGCGTCCTAGGTCGATTCGTCGGATTTTATCTCCTGCAACACCCTCAATACCGTAATAGCGAGCAAGCCGACTATTTGCGAATGTGTGCTTAGCGCTGATGAGGTGTGAAACGCTGGCGTCATGCTTAAGTAGATCCTGCAGAAAATATCGCGTCTCATCCAACATGGAATTTTGGACGATGGGATCAAAGTCGCGATGCCTCTTTCGATCGGGTTCTGTAAAGCCGATGTCAACCAGATCTAACCACTGGTCCGCAAAGCGAGTAAGGAACTCCAGCTCACCGTGTTTTTTCAGAATGCGCTCCGTCTGCTCGTGCAGAACAGATCTTTGATGGAGTTTGTTCCCACGGGCCAATTCCATCAACTCTGCGTCAGGCATGCTGTTGGTGAGCATGTAACTGAGACGATTGGCGATTGCAAAGTCATCGAGTTTTCCAACGCTTTCGGTGAAGTATAGGAATCTGGGCGAGCACAGAATGCCGCGATAGCAAGCCGTGAGCACGTCAAAGGATTTTTCTCCGGATTCCAAGCCTTTCTGGGCCAAATTGAAAAATGGCTGAATTTGTGCTTCCGTCACAGGCCGGCGAAAGGCTCGGTTTGCGAACTCTAAGATCTGCCTTTCCAGATCTTTTTGGGTGGTCTTTTGACTGAGGCGGATTTCCTGTCCGTCAGCTTCAGCCACCAGTTCGCCGAGTAGATGTTGTTGAGTTACCGCTGCGGTGCCAGCTGGATAGATCCTTTGCATCACAATGGAATGCATTGCTAAGCCGGGGACATTTTGTGGTGTGCCTTCACCTGTGCCAATTTGTCCTCCCTGAAAACGGCCGCGTTTGATGGTTGCATCAGCAGGACGGATTTCAAGCATGTGTCCTTTGGGTAGCCACGCTTCGAAAACGCGTTCTTGTGGTGCGGCGGTCGCCTCAAATGCACCGACCCACGACAGCAGCGGAGCACCAGACGTGCAGCGCCCGCTTCGAACAGAGCACCAGACGCCATGGGCATTTGGTTCGTTCAGGGAAGACGCCGTGATCGTAAAACGATACCAGCCACTTTCACTGGCGGTGGTGGATGGAAGTCGACCATGGAACGTGACCCCGCTGGACCATACTACTGCTTTGCCATCCAGCATTTCAGGCTCGCGACAGCGGCGTTTGGGATTGACTCTGCACAGTTTTCGGGCATTCAGGTTTTCAGGTCTTGGGTTAGGTCGATCGATAATTTTTGAGGTTGCATATTCCAAAGCCGTGTCGATTACGGCCAAGTGTGACTGAAGATGAAAGTGTGATATCGATTGAGCATCAGCAAGGTTGTTGAAGCCGGATGACCGTAATTCATCTGTGAGTTGATTTGCGAGTGGAAGGTCAATTGCCAGAAGATCTTGTAGTGTTCGCTCCAACTGTAGATTGGTCAGGCGTCGCCCACGGACGCGTCCAACTTTCGAGAAAGTTTCCCTTTGAAAATCTGTGATCCAGTCAGCCGTGATTTGTGCGAAATCTTGTGATTCTGCAGGGTCTGGCTGATCAGCCTCAGCAGGCGGCATTTCCTGACGAGTGATTCGGTCGATCACACGCGACCACTTGGCTAATGATGCAGAACTTTCTAGGTCCTGTTCTAATGCAGCCAGGTCGAAACCACCTGCTCCGTCTGGTCCGTCATGACAATCGATGCAGTGGCTCTGAAGAAAACTGCTTGCACGCTCAGGCATCGGTGACGCAGCCATCGAGCGAAACGCAAGACACAGAATTAGACTAATCGGTACAAGACGAAAAAACATCGACTCGAGCACACTTTTGGTTCAGGCTGTATGAAATGGCGGGACCTGCTAGACAGGCAAACGAAGCCTTATTAATTAATCGTGTCAATTATAGATCAGAGGCGAGAGATGGGAATCGTTGAATCCCATTTCTTGGGTGTTCAAATTTTGGTGATTTACTGGGAATTTAGCTGTTTTCGACCCGGATTCGCGGGTTTTGTGCCTTTGTAGTGTGGCAACAGAGTGCCATGGTCTAGAAGCACGGCCAAGATAGTTAGTTGTGTTATCAACCAGATACGCTGGTTACTGCTGAAAACCGCAGGTTGTGTCGCTGGCTGGGTTGGCTAGTTGAATCAGCACCACTCAAACGAATGGAATGTGAGGCATGAAGAATGGTCCGTTTTGCATCGTATCACGGCTGTGAGTCCTGCGAGTGGTTACAACAAGTCGCTTAGGTTTTACCGTTCTAAAAATTCTGGATTGAAAATTTCATCATGATTGAATTGATCATTCCGGCGACGGAGGGGCAAATCGGCTGGAAGCATGTTTCCGCATCTCTTGCGAAAGTATTGCAGCTTGATCAAGCGTCCATTGCAGAAATGTTGCCTGCAGGTGAGATCAGGTTGGATTCACCCGTTATTTCACTTTCGTTGCTAGCGATCAACTTGGCTACTGGAAATCGGCTGAGTTTTGCTGTGACACATAACGAGTCTCGACATCCTGCGCTACTAATACGTTGTGATCCGTCATTGTTGCGGCTTGAAAATCATAATGCTCGGGCGAGTAAAGTCATTGTTCATCATGATGAAGATTGGCTTGAGAGTGCTGCTGAGCGACCCTTAGTGCTATGTTTGCATGGTTTGAATGGTACGCACAAAAGCTTTGATGGACTACGAAAGAATCTTCGTTCCTGCGGTTACCAGACGGCAGCAATTTCCTACCCGCCTCAACACCAGATTGCGATGTTGGCGCGTGAGGTATCCAAAGAGGTTGCCGCCAATCTGGTGTCGTCACCTCGAAAGCAAGGCATGGTAATTGTGGGGCATTCAATGGGTGGTTTGATAGCTCGGGAATGGACCAATAATGCTGCGTTGGAAAATAAGGCAATCAGCGGCTTGATCACCATTGGAACCCCACATCAAGGATCTGCATGGGCAACGTTGCCTCCGTTGATGAATCTAATTGCAAAGGGTGAGTTTGGAGTGGGCGAAGTGAGTGACGTGATCCTGCATACCCATTCGAGTCCAGAGTTAAGGGATATAGCACCGGGATCAGCATTCCTCGAAGAACTCAATGCCAGAGATAATCGACCGGATGTTCGATACACCTCCGTGATTGGTACCGGGAGCCCAATGGATGCCACAACTGTGGCAAAGATTCAGCAGACATTTCGCCAACTCGAGAGTCGCGATGGTTTTATTCGTTTGATTCGCCCACGTATTGAGCCACTGCTGAGCGGGTTTGATGAGTTGGTTGGCGGGCGTGGCGACGGAATCGTTGCCGCAGAGAGTGCCGCCATGCCATCCACCAGCGATTTGGTCAGGGTTGACCTTTCCCACTTTGAGTTGGTTCGTCCCTTGAGTGCGCAGCCTGCAAGCGAAAAGGTCACGCATCCGGTTTGGCAGGTCGTAATTGATCGAGTCGCCCGTTGCTGCCAAGTGCCAGATGGAAGCAACGGTCTGACTGATGGCGATGAATCACTCACCTGAACGAGTTGCACCGTTTAAAAAAACTAACGGCTGCAATCTGAAGTTGCTGGCGGTGAACGACTATTACCTTGCAGTGGATTACATGGGATCGACGCCTAGCGTGCCTACCAGGGCGTCCTGATAGTCTGGTGACTGCGTCTTTGCCAGTTGATCCTGAACATAGCTCAGGCGTTCTTCGATTTTTAAATCATGAACAGTATCCTGTTCCGTGGGGTCATCCAGATAGTTGCGGACCTTTCGTTCCATCGTTTTCCAATGTTCGATGTCACGTAACTGCTTCGCGACCAATCGGCGACGATACCATTCACTTTTGAGTAATTCTTCCCTTGAGAAAAGTCGTCGGATCTCTGGGTCAGTGATTTGTTTTCCTTCGTGATTGCCGTGGGCCATGATGTCAAGCACGGCCTTCAGTGGTGGACATGCGTTTTCATAGCCTCCATCCTGCATGTAGTTCATGGCAACTCGCTTTTGTGCTTCAGCGATATGGAGAATCCCATCTGCAAAGGAGGGCAAGTCCTGAAGTTCCGGTTTGAGAATATCCTCCGTAAATACCTTCGACGGGTTATCGAAAACACGACCGAGATATTGCCGCACAAATTTACGTGTAATGCGGTATCCGAGACGACTGGCGGGGATTTGTTTGCCTTCGTATTCAAAGTCCTTGATGGGCTCCAGCATTCCTGTTTTGAGCAGGTTCTCGGGGTCCCTTTCCTCGGGCCCCATCCGGCACCAGACTTCGGGGATCAGTAAAGAAATGTCATGTCCAACCTCAAAGCGGGAGCCAATGTGACCTGCAGGTGTACTGAACCCTCCCAACTCTGTAAGGATCATTGAGGTGACAATCGCATTCAGGTCGATTGATGGCAGCAGAGCATTGAAGGGCCCCTTGGTCAGTGCGCCTTCGCTTCCAGCACCTGTGGTGCTGGGGCTTTTACCTGTCAGCGAGCAAACATAATCCATTACCAATTCAGGGAGTTCCTGAAAGTGCAACGGAGAGTAAACAGCAAGAGAGCGGATCCCAGTTTTGGTATCCGGCGGATTATTTCGTCGGCCACTGAGAACGGCACCCACCGGAGCAAGCACAGGTGAGTCTGCAGGTAGGCAGCGGCTCAGTTGCATGCCTCGCATTGCAATGTAGGTATCGCGGGAGTTCACCATGTCCGGTCTATCTTGCAGATAGCGTGGGTTCTTTGTTCGCGATCCGTTTACAATGCGGGGCTCCGCCGTGCTTACCACAAAACCTTCCGCTTGCTGCGATGCCTCTTCGAGAAGCGATTCCATGGGGCCACTGAACTTGTCAAATTCCACTGCATCATCGACGATCTCCCTGGCTTTTTGAGTGGAAAGTGGTTCGAAGTTGCTGATGAAATTTCCTGGTTGGGAAAGGTCTAGTTCCGTCTGTTTGTCTAACCCACGGTGGACAGCATCATCGGGGCGTTGGAACAAGCGATATTCACAATTCTCCACGAATTTGTAGCTAAATGCCGGGGCTACTGCGGGCCCAAGCTCGGCTACGTCTTTGGCCGGTACGACAACGCTGCAGCTGATGTCATCTTCACGCTGAACTTTGGCAGCTGCGATGAAGTCTTGACGCAGCTTGAACGTTCGCCAACTGCGATTATCCAAACCAACTCGCAAGTACGTACCCACCAACGCTCGCTCGCCAATTTTCAATTCGTGGCCCGGTGAACCATTAACAATGTCTACGCCGAAGTACTGTTTCCAGTCCTTCTCCATTCCCGGTTGAACAAATCGTTTGATGATCAGTGCAAGCGCATAAACGTGCTCGGGAATGGTTTCCAGCCATGCGGTGTATTCACTGCTGTAATTGGGCTGCGGCGTTAGCAGTTGAATCATGCTGCCCAGACTGCGTGTTGAGTCCAGCACTCCACGGCTTGGACGCTCCGTGTAATCAGGTTTGTCGGGCATGTCATCCCGCCATCGATTTTCATAAGAACGACTGAAGATTTCATCCAGTTTTTCAAAGTCACGGTCGATGTCAGCAACAAAAATGGGACCGTACAGCATGTAGTCACGAAGACTCTTGCTGATTTCGCTCTTGCCACCTCCGCTGACGGTGCATGGTTTGTGGCAAAAAATTCCTTCGGCCGCAGTACCAATCAAACGCCATGATGGAGCTGCTGGGTGCTTTTCAAGACGAATCTTGTATCCACTTGGTGCGATGTAAACGTTCTTGGGAGTTAACGGAATACGTTGTTCTTTACCGTTGAGTGTCCATCTAACGCAGCGTTCTTCCAACGTGGCGTAAGCATCTTCTGGTATATAAATCACGCTGGGGTCTTTGCGATCTACCCCGTAGCCCTCGGGATGAACATCCATGAATGATGCATATTCCTTGGCAATGGTTTTGAATGATCTTCCGTTGTAGCGTCTGCTGTTGACCAGAAAGTCACTGCCCAATGAGTACGACGCAAAAGCCAAGGCTCCACCCGCGTGCTCTTCTTCAGAGTTGCCCATCAGATTCGTGGCAAAGCTGATTTGTGTTTTGACTTCCTTTTTGCAATAGCCGTAGTAGTTGTCGGCAATCAGGGTAACCATCACACCCGAAGCATCACGACAGGAAAGCTTGAAAGCACTGCCATCGTTGTAGCACTCTGACTCGTCTTTCCAGCACATGGAGTCAGTGCGTTGACGCTCTGTTGCATCATCCCAATGTGGTAGACCTAAATCCTTCTTGCGCAGGTGGACAAGATGTGGAGCCAAAATAACGCAACCCGTATGTCCACTCCAGGATTTGACATCGAGTGCCGCGTCGTTTGCTGCGGTCAGCGGGTCACCTGCGTTACCAAAAATTGACTCCACAAAATCCAGATTGCTGACAAGGCTGCCTGGTGCGAAGAAGCGTGTTTCCATGAATTGCGCTTCGCAATAGCCTGGTACTTCCGGGCAGACCGCAGGTCTTAATAGTAGTGATACCCATGACTCAGCAGGTTTCGAAGATTCCGATGTATAGGGAAGCAACATCATTTCCCGCGGAGGATGCATCGCCGCTTTGAACAAATTTACGAATGCATTGCGTGGCACCGCTCGCTTGTCTCTGGGAATGGACAGCCCATCCTCAGTGATGTGGAAGGTGCCTGCAGTCGTGCGTCGATCGGCACGTGGGTTATTAAGAACCCCATTCAAACAGCGGTACGAACTGACCAGATCATTCTGGAAAGAATGTCCATTCACTGGCAGGCTCAGTTCTCTTGCCATCCCGTGTCGGTCGAGAGTCAATGAGCGGCTAGGCAACCGCAGTGGGCCGTCCATGGTGCAGCCCCGGAAGTACTCCTGCAAAAAAGTTTCGATTCGTGAGTCAACCGGTGCACGATGTTCGGACAACAGCCGATTCTTTTCTCGAAGGCTATCAAGGATTCCTGTTGAGAAACTCGCCATCGAGTCAGAATTGTTGGCTTCGTCAGGCGTTGCAAGACCCGCAGATGCCATCTGGAAAGCGATGTAATTACGCAGTCGATCACGCTCTTGGGGGCTTCTTGCCAATTCTCGGTCCCACCCGGTCGCGCGTTGTAACTGGGCTGCTTCGGAGATCATGGTCGACACGTGGTTAGGCTCCTTGGTGGATGGTTTCCAAGTTCATTTCTCTGCCACAAGATAACAAATTGTTGAGATTTGCGATTCACCGCCATCAGGTCGCGCGGGGCCCAGAAGCCGCAAGGTCGTGCTGTTCAGCATTCGTGCCCTTGGAACGTTGGAGTAAACCGCACTGAGCAGTTATCATGGGCCCTGCATATTCCCTGTTTATGGGCCAAACTGGCCATCAAATTGCTGAACTTGCGGACAATGACGAGAGCTGATTGTCAGTCGAGGCGTGCGGCCTGAGGGTAAAATTTACCGGGCCGTTAGCCTGAGTTCTTCGTTTTGTTGCCTCGAATTCCCTCCCTTTCTTTCATGAGTGAACCTCACATGATTCGTCTTTGCGTGCCTGTCTTGGTGTCTTTGTTCGCAACCGTGACTCTCGCGGATGAGCGTTGGTTGGAGTTTCCGGGCGGCGATGGGCCAGGCGCCGGCAAACATATTGTGCTGGTGTCGGGCGATCATGAGTATCGAAGCGAAGAAGCTTTTCCCCAGCTCGGAAAAATCCTCTCGAAGCATCACGGTTTTAAGTGCACCGTACTGTTTGCGATTGACCCCAAAACGGGTGAGATCAATCCTGAGAACGTAACGAATATTCCTGGCTTGGAAGCATTGGCCAACGCGGACTTGGTGATTTTTGGACTCCGGTTCCGAAATCTTGAGGACGATCAAATGAAGAAGATTGTCGAGTATGCCGAGGCAGGACGTCCGATGATGGCGTTACGCACATCAACGCACTCTTTCAATATCCCCGGCAATCGCAAGTTCGCGAAGTACAGTTGGAACTATGATAAACCTGAGTACAAAGGTGGTTTTGGAAAACAGATCTTTGGTGAAACTTGGGTGTCGCACCATGGTCAGCACGGTCGACAGTCGACACGTGGAATTGTTGCTGACGCAGCCCATCCCATTGCGATCGGGATCAAGGACGGTGATGTTTGGGGACCGACTGATGTTTATGGTATTCGCTTACCACTCAGTGGTGATGCCCACACAATTATTCAAGGACAAGTGCTTGTTGGAATGAGTTCCGATGACAAGCCTCTCGAAGGAAAGAAAAATGATCCTATGATGCCGATTGGTTGGACCCGATCTTACAAAGATGGGCGGACCTTCACGACAACCATGGGTTCAGCAGATGATCTTCCCAGTGAAGGTGTTCGACGCATGTTAGTAAACGCTGCTTACTGGTGTACCGGGATGGAAGATAAAATCAAACCAGATTCGAATGTCGACTTGGTTGGTGAGTACGTTCCAACCAAGTTCGGTTTTGGAAAGTACATCAAAGGCAAGAAACCGGCTGACTATGACGTTAAGTAGTCGCCAGCATGTCGTGAATTGTTAACCCAATGATGCTGATGGACGACTTGCAAAGAGCTTTTTCAACGCTGCTGTCGCCTGATTTGACTGTCGTTGATCAGCAGTCGTTGGCCGGTGGATGTATCAGTGAAGCTTGTCGAGTCGTGACTGAGGATGATCAGGAGCGGCAGCAGCAGTGGTTTGTCAAAATGAACCGCGAGTCTTTCCTCGGTAATTTTCAAGCCGAGGCTGATGGGCTGACGTCTTTGGCAGCAGTGGAGGCAATCGAAACGCCGCAACCTGAGGCCGTTGGTGTTTCGGGTGACCAAGCTTGGTTGATTATGAAGTGGATCGACCAACAGACTCCCGGAAAAAACTTTTTTCGCGATTTTGGAGCCCGCTTAGCGGAAATGCATCGATGCACTTCCGGAACTCGCATAGGCCTGAATCGTGATAACTTTCTGGGGGCAGCCAAGCAGATCAATTGTTCTACGGAACGGTGGATTGATTTTGTGGCTGAGAACAGGCTGGGTTTTCAACTTCGATGGGGAATCGACCAGCGACTGATTGACGATTCGCTGCGGCGAGATTGCGAGGGCGTCATTGCTGGATTGGATCAATGGTTGAAGGGTCGTTTAGAGAAGACTTCGCTGCTGCACGGTGACTTGTGGAGTGGAAACTATCTCTGCAACCTCGAAGGTCAGCCAGTGGTGATTGATCCAGCTGTTCATTACGGTTGCCCGGAGGCCGAATTTGGCATGCTAATGTTGTTTGGGGCGTGTCCAGCCTCGTTTTACGACAGTTATCAGCAAGTCTTTCCCATGAATGCCGGTTGGCAGCGCCGTGTTAATGTTTATGTTCTTTACCATTTGCTGAACCATCTGAATCTGTTTGGTGGAGGGTATCATGGTCAATGCCAGCAGATAGCTGGCCAGATTCTTCGTGCCTGAAGCGAATGTTGCATCCGGAATTGCACACACAGTTCACGCCTCCAGTACTACTGCATTTGCCAACCGAATTCACCCGAAAGCCAAGTCCCTATCATGCTTGCTGCACGTGTCATTCCCTGTCTTGATGTTCATGATGGCCGAGTTGTCAAAGGCACAAACTTTGTCAATTTGAGAGATGCCGGTGACCCTGTTCAAGTCGCTCGCAGGTACGAAGATGAGGGTGCCGACGAGCTTGTTTTTCTTGATATCACTGCGAGTCATGAAAAACGCGACATCATTCTTGACGTTGTGCGAAGGACTGCCGAACAGGTTTTCATGCCACTGACGGTTGGTGGTGGGGTTCGGACCATCGATGATGTCCGCTCACTGTTGTCTGCGGGATGTGACAAGGTTTCAATCAACTCTGCCGCATGTAAAGATCCTGATTTTGTTCGTAAAGCCGCCGATCGATTTGGAAGTCAATGCATTGTGGTCAATATTGATCCCAAACGAGTTGTCAAAGACGGTGAAGAACTTTGGGAGGTCCACATCAATGGGGGGCGGAAGCCCACGGGATTGATGGCAGTGGACTGGGCTCGCGAAGTTGAGGCTCTTGGTGCAGGTGAAATTGTCCTGACCAGTATGGACGCGGATGGGACCTGTGATGGCTATGATCTGCCAGTGACGGCCGCTGTCAGCGAGGCTGTTTCAATTCCGGTGGTGGCTAGTGGTGGGGCAGGAAGCCCCGCCCATCTGGTTGACGCCATACAAAAAGGAAAAGCTGATGCAGCCTTGGCAGCTAGTATCTTTCACTTTGGCCAGTTCACGATCACGGAAACAAAACAGATCATGCGTGATGCCGGAATACCTGTGCGTTTGGAATCTAGACACAGCGGTTAATAGGCCCGTCAACTTGCAGTCGATCGTTAGCGTTGTACAGTGACCTGCGTGATTTTGAGATCATCGATCTCAATGCCTTGGTCCCCACCCTTTTGCATCCACAGAAGCTTGTGTTTTTTCGTGTTGAAGCAGGCGTGCCGTATCGTTTTGCTCCAATTTTGGCCACCGACTGAAATCGTCATCTTGCGATTTCGGAAGGCCACCTTCACATCATGCCATTGATTTAACTTAAGTTCGACCAGGTCTTTTGGCAGCCTTTGGCTGAGACGATACGCTCCACTCAATTTATCTGCTGGGCGATCCTTGTTCACACGGTCTGGGTGATTGGGATCCCGTGAGTGGGAGTCGATTTGAAGTTGAACGCCGGTGGGAAGTAATTTGACACGCAACAAGTGATCAACACTGCCAAAACCATCCGCGCCATCAATGAAAAACCAGATAAAACTGTCTGGCTGCAAGAAGCGGAAGCGAAAAGAAATTTTCAGGTCTTGTGTCTCGATCTTCAGAGAGTTGAGGTCCAGATGGATCATGGGCGGATATTTTCCCCCGCTGTCCCCGCGGGTCCAAAGAACTCCTTCTCGAATACGGCTGTTTCGATTCGGAATTGTGGTCTGAAAGCGGCTTGGATCGAAGTTGTTAAAGTTTTCTGAGAACTCAACAGGTGCTTGAGCAGTCAACTCGTTCGACGGATAAATCGCGACCAGCGGTATGAGTATTCCAACCCAGGAGATCGTCTTGATTGAGCTGGTGAGGTTTCTCATGGTGATACTCTGAGAGGTTGGTTGATTTTTTTGCTTTGCATTTAAAGTTTTTTTAACTCGCGTGTGGGAGCAAGCGATGTTTTCAAGTCAGCCGAATTTTGGCGTTGTGCCGTCAGATGCTGTAAAGTCAGGCAGTCTCACCTTGGCGGTTATCGGGCTGGCAACAGGTGAAAAAGGCTCGAGCTATCGGTTCCGGGCTTGTCCCCGCTTGACCATTGTCCATGACCTCATAAAACAGTGCCAGTAAAGCACGGATGCGGTGGTGGTTCTTCAGGCAAAACTCTGATTCAGACTGAATTTTCACCAAGAATGGATGCAGGGAAGCTTGAGCGGTCTTCAGTTGTGTTTGCTGCCCGGTTTTTAGCTAATCTTTCCTTTCAACCCCAGATTACGAACGTGTCCGACGTCGTCCCAATTCGAACTGCTTTGATTAGCGTCAGCGACAAAATGGGCCTTGCCGATCTGGCGGCAGGCTTACAGCGAGCGGGCGTCCGTATTTACAGTACGGGCGGAACTCGTAAACACCTGGAACAGTCTGGCATTGATGTGCTGGATGTCGCCGAGTACACCGGATTTCCGGAAATGCTCGATGGTAGGGTCAAGACGCTTCATCCCAAAATTTTCGGCGGTATCCTGGCAATCCGAGATCGTGATGATCACATGGATGCAATCAGCGACCATGATATCGAGCCGTTCGATCTCGTGGTGGTGAACTTGTATCCCTTTGCTGCTACCGCCTCGCGGGCCGGCTCGACTCGCGCGGAGTGTGTAGAACAAATTGATATCGGCGGCCCAAGCCTCGTCCGAGCTGCAGCCAAGAATCATAACGACGTTGCCGTGGCTACTAGCCCCGAGCAATACGGGGAACTACTTGAGCAATTAGATTCGACCGGTGGAACCAGTTTCGAGCTACGTGAACAGCTGGCAGCTGACGCTTTTGATCACACTGCTGGATACGATCGTGCGATTGCTGATTTCATGCGTGGCGAGAATATTGGTGGAGAGTTCCCCGCCAGTTTGCATCTCTCACTAAAGCGAAAGACACAGTTACGTTACGGCGAGAACCCCCACCAACGGGCGGCCGTTTACAGTGATCCCAATGTCCGGTCGGCCAATGTCGTTTCTGCTCGGCAGATTAGCGGCAAAGACTTGTCTTACAATAATTTGCTGGATCTTGATTCAGCGTTGGAAATTGTTCGTGGTTTCGGAGGCCCTGCTGTGTCCGTCATGAAACACAACAATCCCTGCGGAGCGGCTACCGATCAGAATCTTGTGGATGCCTGTCGGAAAGCTCTTGCCGGTGATCCCCTGAGTGCGTTTGGTTCGGTTCTGGGGCTCAACCGTACCGTGGACACGGCAACTGCCGAACTGCTTTGTGAACCAGGGCTATTTATTGAGGCGATCGTTGCACCGGACTTTGAAGCACAGGCTGTTGGTTTATTGACCACACGACCTAAGTGGCGAGATAATGTTCGTCTGATGCAGGCTGGAAGATTGGATGAGCCGTCACAGCCGATTCAAAGGCGATTTATCAGTGGCGGAATGTTGGTGCAGGATGCCGACCGTATGACAAGTTCATCGCTGCAATGGAAAACGGTCACCGAAGAGCAGATCGAAGATGAACTCTGGGATGACGTTTCCTTCGCATGGGAAATGGTCCGGCACGTCAAGAGTAATGCGATCGTGCTGGGAAAAGATACTTCTCTGATCGGTGTGGGAGCTGGCCAAATGAGCCGCGTCGATAGCGTCGAAATCGCAATCGAAAAAGCAGGAGAGCGAGCGCCCGGATCAGTGCTCGCTTCCGATGCTTTTTTCCCGTTCCCCGATTCGATCGAAGCGGCCGCCGATGCTGGGATCGTCGCCATCATTCAACCGGGTGGGTCACGACGTGATGACGAAGTTATTGATGCCTGTAACCAACATGGCATGCCAATGGTGTTCACTGGACGACGGCACTTCAAGCACTAATGACGATTCTCGACCAGATTCTCGTAGAGACGCGCAAGACGATTGAGACCGATCGTGGGCGGCAGCCCAATGATCTGCTCGAATCGCTGGTTCGCGATTTGCCTCCATGCCGAGACTTCCACGCTGCTCTGAAGGCAGGGACAGCGGTCCAGTTGATTGCTGAAGTCAAACGTGCCAGTCCCTCCGCAGGAATGATTCGTGAAGAATTTGACCCGGTACAAATTGCCCGTAGCTACGCTGAAGCAGGCGCAGCATGCATCAGTGTGTTGACTGATGCCCCGTTCTTCAAAGGCTCTCTCGATTACCTCGTTGAGATCCGTAAAGCTGTCGATCTGCCACTTCTTCGCAAAGATTTTATTGTCGATCGATACCAATTGCTTCAGGCACGGGCAGCGGGAGCAGACTGTGTTCTTTTGATCGCCGAGTGTTTGTCGCCTGAACAGCTTCTCAGGTTGCATGATCAGACGGTGGAACTTGGAATGCAAACGTTGATCGAGTTGTTTGACCCAGCGAATCTTCCCGCTGTGCTGGCGACGGGCACAAAGCTCGTTGGTGTGAACAATAGGAACCTGCATACGTTCCAAACATCTCTCGATCACACTCTGACACTTCGTCCTGAAATTCCTGAGGATCGACTGTTAGTGGGTGAGAGTGGAATTCGCACTCATCAAGATGTTCAAGTATTGGGCGCAGGTGGTGTGAAGGGAATTCTTGTGGGTGAGTCGCTGATGAGGCAGCCTGACATTGGTCTGGCGACTCGGAAACTGCTGGGAACTGCCCAGTAGGTGACCCTTGCAGTGGTTGAAAGGCAAAGTGACTGAACCGCAGTTCAGATGGAGAGTGCCGCACGTGAAGCCGGGCTTCAAACTTCGTGAAGCAGTTTTCTTGAGCCGGCTTAAGCTTCTGGGGGCGTGGGGGGCGGTTCGAAAGCGAATTCTTGCCACTTCACCGCTTTGTCCATCGGTTCGATTCGCATCACCAGATGGCCGTCCTGGTACAGTCGGACGGTGCCGGTGGACTGGCTGACAACGACAGAAATCGCTTTGGTTTTTCGCGTGATCGCTGCGGCCGCCCAGTGACGTGCACCTAGGCCTTTTGTCATGGTCAGGTCTTCATGTGAAACCTCCAGCATTTGCCGACTGCGTTCGATGACCCCGTCACTGCCGATTATAAATGCGCCGTCGAGCTGGGCGATTTCCTTGGCGTCTTCTTGGACACGGGCATCCAGCAGATTCCGGTGTTTCTTGTTGTATCCGCGAAACGGGTCGACACCGCTGTCATTGGAATGCTCCAGAACCTTGCGGGTATCACCAACCACAAATAAGGTCCCCACTGCTTTGCCCTCGCGACCTTCACGCCCAATCTGGGCGGCAAGGTCAACAACCACTTTGATTGTCTGTAATGGCACGCGGCTCTCAAGCATCTGCAGGTCACGACTGGTCAGTCTTCGCATTCGCTCATCAAGCTGCAGGTGGCTAATGGAATCAAGTCGATTCTGCTGAAAACCACGATAGACGGCTATGACTTCACCATTGGTGCGGATCAATTCGTCTGCAGCTGCTTCCAGTAAAGCATGCTGCAGGCGTTCCAAAAGCGGAGCTTTCTCTTTGTTGAGTGCGACGGTTTTCAAACCAGCTTCCGACGCACCTTCGAGGTCTTCCTGAGAATCCAACGCGATAATCACGGGTTTGCTCATCTCACTCGTCAACTCGACGATCCGCTTCCAATCAGTCGAACCATCAAGAAGAATCAGCAACGCATCCGCATTTCGCGCCTGCAGCAGCGCTATAGCAGAGGAAACCATGGCGGAGTTGTGTTTGGTCAGTCGTTGCGTTGCCATCGACAGCCGAGCCCTAGGAAGAAACTGGACAGGATGTCATTACTTTAGTCGATGGTACGCGCCGCGGACAGGCAAACAACTTAAAAGATGATCAACGGCGGGATTGACCGCCCGATTTTGCCATTGAACTTGATTGCCATGCCTTGTCGCCCCCGTAAACACGTTCGTAGTACATCGCCAGAGATCGCAATGCATGACCCTTCGGGCCTATTTTCCAGTCGTGTCCACGTTTCGTGTAGATTGTGTTGGCCAGGAAACGCACGGCATTGACGAGCCGCGGCTCCTGCAGTTTGGCGTCAGGAGTGATCGTCAGTAACCACTCCAGCATATGACCTGTGGTCTGAATCTTGCGATCGATATCACCATTGTCCTCACGGCCCTCAAACCAGTCTGTGCTCATTGAGCCATCACGATTCTGTAGGCGATAGGCATATTTCTCGAAATCATCCATGAAGATCTCGGCTCGCTTCCACTGACCAGTGATCGGCTTGCCTGCAGCACGTCGCTTCCGTAGAGCGTGGGCAAAACCCATCAGACGATGCGTTCCACCACAAGCTGCCCCCACAATAGACTGTGAAAGCTCTTCCTTGATCAAACGCTCGAAACTCCATGTTTCACCATCGGCATTGAGCCAGACGGTGTCCGTATCGAGATAGTGGGACAAACCAATCAGCGAGAAAGTCAGTTCTTCACCGGAACGGCAAGCCAGCATTTCGGACTCGACCAGCTCACGTATCGAGAACTTTTGGCTTGAGGCATAGACAGGATAGTCAAGTGGTACATCACAAAGCGAAAGGACCGCAAGGAACTGAGCTTGGTGACCCTGCAACCCGACACCGCTGCGAGCAGTAATGGCGTCCTTTTCGGTCGTCAGCAAACGTTGCCCGCGGCACGCGTTGTTACCCGCGATCCAAGCGATTGCACTGTATTTGCGATTGTTGACACGAATTTTCGTGTCAGCTCCAAATACCATGATCGAGTGCAACATACCCCAGTTGCTTCGCTCGTTGGCAGCTTCCGGTCTGGCGTAATGATACAGCAGCCCCTGTTTCATTGTGTTCTGCATCCGCGATACCGAACGCGTCAGTTCGATGGGTTCGGCAGGACGACCTGTGTAGTCAAGCTTGGTGGCAAGTGGGTTTTCGCTGCTAACGAACTGTGATGCCGGCTCTTTCTTTGCTTCTTCCTCTGCCTTGAGTGACTTTGTCTCACTTTCCGCTAAGCCTGACTTGTCTGAAACAGTCCCGTCTGCCTGCAGTCGTAGCTTGCGCACTTTAACGACGTCGTCTTGCTTTGATATGGCTTCGCTGCTCGGCTTGGTCGCTTCTATCTCAGCTCCTGAGGGTTTAGCAACGCCATTCTTTTCGAGCTTCACAGCTTCAGACTCGTTTGCCCTCGTTGCGACTGGTCGCTCACGGTCAGAATCAGGTAAGTCAGCTTCGCTGTTCGCCGTTTCTGTGCTGGTAACCGGTGCGCCATCCAATTGCGAATCAGCGGCTGCCTGCTCCGAAGTTGCCGGTGGTGCGCTGTCCTGTTCGGCTACAGCGAGCTGTGGCGAAGGGGATATTTTCGCATCGTCGGCGCTGACCTCACTACTGTCCTTTGTTGATGTGTCGCCATCTCCTACAATCACCGCGCTGCCTGTGAGTATCGCAGTCGACTTTTCACCGATCTGCGATTGACTCTTATTGGGATCGGTTCCCTTGAGTTCCAGCGTGGACTTCTTGGCAGAGCCTGTTTCCCGGGTTGTCTCAGACGCGGCTTGCCCTGACGCTGTGGCCGACATGACGGGGGAAGTCACTTCGACCTCGCCCGATTGATTACCGTCTGCTGTCGAGACACTGGCCTCTTTTGAAGTTGGCGAGTCCTTCGTGATGCTCTGCAACTTGGTTTGCGGTGTCAGTTGATCAGAATCCAACCCCTCGCTCGAATCAGCTGGTGGGCTGGAGTGCTCAGAATTGATCTTCAGGTCAGCATAGTTCGGCACCTGCGTCATGACGCGACCACGGCTCACCCAACCATTCCCATTCTCTGGAACGACTAACGACATTGATGGAGGGTCAGGTATCGCAGCAGGCGGTCTTGGCGGTGTCA
This sequence comes from Rhodopirellula sp., assembly GCA_003513555.1. Lineage (GTDB taxonomy): Bacteria > Planctomycetota > Planctomycetia > Pirellulales > Pirellulaceae > Rubripirellula. The sequence goes on from DOPG01000417.1 coordinate 63,958, forward strand.
TCTTGACTGATGGCTTTGGACTTGGCGTCGTAAGCTTCTCTAGCAACCAAGGACGGCGAGCGATCCGGAGCTTCAACGTCGAGTTCAGAGGAGTATTCTCGTGAACATTTTTGCCTGATCGCTCCGCTGGAATTCGTAGCAGAGGTGGGACTTGTGGTTCCGCTGCATTGAGAAATGCGTTACCAGCAATAGAGGCCGAAGTAATGAAGACCGCTAAGCAGCAGCGACGGTAGAGAGGCGACGATCGACGTGGCTGCACAGCTAGCTCCCATGTTAATAAAACCTACCTGTGATATCGGACGTCTGTGGCTCGGAGTTTACATCGAAAAAACATACAGCTCGGATTGCTGTACTCGAAAAGTTTAGCAATTGACTAAAGATCGAATTCATCAAGGGAATCAATCAAGCGATCCAGCCTATCTTTTGGCGAAGCGCTGAGGTCTGCCTGCCGTTTCTTCAGCTGTTCGTCGATCCCGATTGTGTCACGGCCCGCTAGGAGCAGCTGCTCGTCTCGCTCTCGCGCAGCTGTTTCGATCGGATCTTCGCTTTTGTTTGGTGCACCAAACAATTGTGATAAATCGATCTTAAAGCCTTCATCACCCTCTGTTTCTGCACCAGCAATCGCAGGCGCCTTGTGCTGTGGGAAAATGATAGCATTTGCAGGACAGACACGACTGCAGGCGGGGCAACCCTTTCGGCAGTTGTCGGGTTGTTCCACGAGGATGTTTTCGGAGCCATCGACTCCGTAGACCCCGAACAGGCAAAAGTCGACACACTCCATGCAGTTGGTGCAGCGACTGAAATCGATCACTGGATACCAGCGTCTTGAGGTCTGTTCTTCAACTTGGACAAGTTTTCCGCCTACAATGGGCAGCGAGGTATCCGCAGTGCTGGCATCCACCCCAAGGATGCGTTTGATTTCAGCGATGAACACTTGTGGATCGTTTTCGACCTTCAGGTCGACACAGTGCACTTTTCGATCAGGTCGTGGGTATAAGTCGGTGACACGGTCGACTAAGGGTTCAGTAGATTCGGACTCAGGATCAGTAGCTTTCGAGTTGGGTTGTTCTATTCCAACGTCCTCGGAATCATCGTCGTCGGGATCCCCAATTTCGACGAGCCCGACTTGACCTTGGATTCCGTTACGGTCAAGAATCCAGTGTGCGGCTCGCGAGTAGATCCACGATACAACGATCAGGTCGCCTTCGATCTGCGACAATTTTTGGTACGAATCACTTGTCTTGGGCAAGTCATACAGGTGCGGAATCGTTAAGACATTGACCCCCTCGAGTTTACCGATCTCATCCGCGATCCCCTGCTCAAGTCCACGCTTCTGAGGGTTACGTGATTGGCCTCGCGAGATCACGACTGTGCAGGTCGCGTCTTGGACTGCTGAAATCATGGCGGGTGTTCAGGGGAGGTGGATAATTGCGAGTTTGCTGCACGATTTTGTGAAAGGACTCAGGACCAATCAAGCGGCTTCTTCCAAGCGGCCTTTGCGTCTTCCAAATTCACTTGCATCACGACACTCTCGTTGCGGGTGACGACGAGTTCATTTCTGGCATCAATTGTACCTAGGCGACAAACAGGGATATCAGCAGATTGCAACATTTGCTGAAATTCATCGGCGTTCACTGGATTGGTCTCAACCAGGAATCGTGTGTTCGATTCGCTGAACAACAGTTGCGTGGTGTTAAGTTCGGGCGCTGCCTGAGAAATGTCAATCTTCATTCCAAGGCCACCTGCCATCGCCATTTCGGCAGCAGCCACGGCAAGACCACCTTCACTGAGGTCGTGGCATGAACGGATCAAACGACATTGAATAGCTTGATGGATTTGCAGGAAGGTTTGTTTTGCCATCAGCGAGTTGACCTGAGGCACATTGCCACCTTTGAGCTCACGAATCAGCGACAGGTGAGAACCACCAAGTTCATTGTTGGTGGCCCCAACAAGAAACACAATATTGTCAGCCGTTTTCGCATCCATGGTGATGGACTTGGAAACGTCATCAATTTGCCCCATGGCACTGATCAACAGGCTCGGGGGAATCGAAATCGTTTCACGTTGGCCATCTGCATTATCAAAGCTGAATTCGTTATTCAGGCTGTCTTTGCCACTCACAAACGGGGTGCCCAGCGTGATTGCCATGTCCTGACAAGCGATGGCTGCTCTTACAAGTGAGCCGAGGGTTTCAGCCCGGTCGGTATATCCCCAGCAGAAGTTGTCAAGAATTGCGATCTTGGTTGGGTCGGCTCCCACAGCCACCGCATTTCTCATCGCTTCATCGATGGCTGATGCTGCCATGTGATATGTATCAAAATCACCGTAGTGCGGATTCATACCACAGGAAATCACCAGTCCACGTTTACTTTCAAGCAGCGGTCGGATTACTGCGGCGTCACCTGGTCCATCGCATTGGGGGCCAACCAACGGTTTAACAACGCTGCCGCCTTGTACCTCGTGATCATATTGTCGAATCACCCATTCCTTGCTGGCGACGTTCAGACTACCCATGACCGCCAGTAGGGATTGGCGATTTTCTTCTGCTGAGAGTTCTGGGATTTCAAGGGGTTCCACGGGTGATGGCGAATAAATTGCATCGCGCACGACAGGTGGTCGCCCGTCGTGCAAAAAGCTCATCGAGATATCACCGACAACCTGACCGTGATAGGTAAGTTGCAATCTTCCGGTAGGTGCGAAGCGTCCAAGAATTGCAGCCTCGACTCCTTCGCTTTCACAAAGGTCTTTGAGTTCATCCCAACTTTCTGGTGGGACTGACAGTACCATGCGTTCTTGTGCCTCGGAAATCCAGATCTCGGTATAGTTCAGTCCTTCGTACTTCAGAGGTGCTTTTTCCAGCCATACTTCTGCGCCAACCTCTTCACCCATTTCACCAACGGCGCTCGAGAAGCCTCCCGCACCACAGTCGGTCACCGCATTGAACAAGCCACGGTCACGGGCCTGCAGCAGCACATCCAACACCATTTTTTCGGTGATCGCGTTACCGATTTGGACAGCACCTCCCGAAAGTGATTCGGATTCGCTGGTCAGCTCGGCTGATGAAAAGGTCGCACCGTGAATTCCGTCACGCCCAGTTCGGCCCCCAAGTGCCACGATCAAATCATCCGGTTTGACCTCTTTTTCTTCCATTCCAACGGGGATCATTCCCACGTTTCCGCAGTACACCAGGGGATTACCCAAATAGCGACGATCAAAGTAAACCGCACCGTTGACGGTTGGGATTCCCATTCGGTTTCCGTAGTCACGGACGCCCGAAACCACACCCTTCATGACCGTTCGAGGGTGCAGCACTCCAGGCGGTAGCGACTCAACATCGGTTTCCGGCGGAGCGAAGCAGAATACGTCTGTATTACAGACAGGCTTGGCGCCCATTCCTGTGCCCATTGGATCCCGGATCACTCCGCCAATCCCAGTATTGGCTCCCCCATAAGGCTCCAAAGCGGACGGGTGATTGTGTGTTTCAACTTTGAAACACGCGTGGTATTGATCATCAAACGTTACTACACCTGCATTATCTTTGAACACACTTACACACCAATCGTTGTCACCCAGTGAGTGTCGAATCGATTGGGTTGCAGCAAAGATTGTCTCTTTGAGCATGTTTTCATATTGTCTTTCATCCAGCGGGCTGCCTTCTTCAAGACCAGGGCCACGGTAGTGGATGCGTCCTGCTAAGGTCTTGTGACTGCAGTGCTCTGACCACGTTTGTGCCACTGATTCCAGCTCAATGTCGGTCGGGTCTCGACCCAAGGAAACAAAGTGGGACCGGATTGTCTGCATCTCGACCAGGGTCAGATAAAGTTGCCCTTCTCGGGAAAGGCGTTCCAGCCCTTCGTCATCGAGTTGGCGAATCGGGATCGTGACCAGTTCAAATTCGTAGGGGGCTCCAATATCAAGCTGATCCATTTCCAGCGGGCCGACGATGACCTGCTCGATAGCATCATTGGATAATGCTCGACGGCAGATC
>DOPG01000417.1:68134-71198 GCA_003513555.1 Rhodopirellula sp.
GGATAATGCTCGACGGCAGATTGGATCGAGTGCGGAAACTTCAACATCCCCAAGCCAATACTTCCGCATTGTTCGGACAGCTATTACATCGAAGCCTGCATCTTGCGCGGCACCGATGGTGCTGGCCGCAACAGGATCCATGACACCGGGTTTGGGTAGCACGTTGACGAGCGTGGTCTGTGTTCCAGGAGGTTCATTCAGTGTGTCCTGCCCGGCGATTGCCACCACGGCCCTTTCGGTGACCGCATCACAAAGCAGACTATCGGCGAGACGATTGGCTTCTGCGATCGCGAAGTCGCCTTGAACGAGAAAGCTCCGCGCGAAGGCGACCGACACTTGGTCACCGAGGCCGAGTTCGGAAATTTCTTCGGTTGTCCGTGTGGCTTCACGATCGATTTGATCGTCTGCCGGATAGATATCAATTTGCCAGAGAGGCATGTTCTCAGACCCTGTGAGTGATTCAATGCAAGTTCGTCTCAGGGAGACTGTTCTTTGATTTTTTTGGCTTCAGTGAGCCATTGGTATAAGGCGGCGTCATCTGCGTCTTGCAGCAGTTGCTGCAGCCGTTCCAATTCTTCTGCAACTTGTTTCAATTCGCTTCCGATAGCTGCTCGATTCTCGCTGCAGATGGCTGCCCACACGGTGGGGTCGCCCGCTGCCACTCGCGTAATATCACGCCATCCGCTGCCTGCCAGTGGCAGAGCCTCGGGAGACGCGATTTTTGCAACCAGTGCGGATACCAAGTGTGGCATGTGGCTGATCGCTGCCAAGTGGGTGTCATGCTCAGATGGCGTCATTTCGCACGTTTGTCCACCAGTCAGCCGCCAAAACCGGTGGGCTTTTTTCAGCAGTTCAGGGCAGGTCGTTTCCGTGGGGGTCACCACGACCAATTTTTTGTCAAATAACGAGCTGTTTGCGTGCTCGGGGCCCGATTTCTCAGATCCAGCGATCGGATGTGCTGCGATAAATTTTCTGCTGGCCAGTGGGTCCTGAATTACACTCGCCACAATTTGGCGTTTGGTGCTACCCACATCCGTGATCAAGCACTCTGTCGGTGAGCTTGCCGCCGCCGATATGACTATTTCCGCGATTCGATCTACCGGTGAGGCGACGACCACTGCATCACTGTGCTGACAGGCTTCTGAGACCGTGGCAGCTGTCACATCTACGATACCGCTGGATGCCAAAAAACGCTGCTTTTCCGAGGTTCGGGCCAACCCGACCAGTCGTGTCTGAGGCAAAGCACGCTTCAAAGACAAGGCCACGCTGCCACCCAACAGACCCACGCCCAGCACGGTCACCTGTCGAGGCCATTCATTTTCAGTGGTTGTAGACGTCAACGGGAGGTACCGAATGCTTCGTGGGGCGGAAGGAGGCACCCGCAATTATCGGCTGCAACGCCCCTATTCTATCCCGCCAACGCCGCTCTACCCAGTCGCCGTTCCACATTGAAATGCCGACTACCTACCAAGCTCGCACCTACATCACAAACCCATCGTTCAGCTGTGCTGCCGTTTTGCCGCCGTGGCCGTCTCGGTGGTGCAGCCTGCTCTGTGACCACTCTTTCCAATTCAGTAGCGGGTTCAAGCTTACATGTCGGGGAGTTGATGCCCCATCTTCGTGCGTTTGGTTTCCAAATACCGTTGATTATGCTCGTTGACTGGAGGAACAATTGGCACCTGATCGACAACCCGCAGATCGAAACCGCGAAGATTAAACGCTTCGGTCTTTTTGGGATTATTGGTCAGCAGCCGGACTTCGCTGAGCCCCAGATCTTTCAGGATTTGCAGCCCAATCCCGTAGTCACGCATGTCAGCTTTGAACCCCAGAGCGTGATTTGCTTCAACAGTATCCAATCCATTGTCCTGCAGACCGTATGCCCGGATTTTTTGTGCCAAACCAATTCCGCGTCCTTCTTGGGGAAGGTAGACCAGTGCGCCGCATCCTTCACGACTGATCATTTTCAGCGCCATATGCAGTTGATCACCACAATCACATCGTAGTGAAGCGACCAAGTCACCTGTGAAGCAACTGCTGTGCATTCTCACCAAAGGTGATGGTCCCGGAGCGGCGAGGTCGCCAAACACGAGTGCAATCGGTTCCTGACTTTCGTATTGAACACCGAACACAATGATTTTGAAGTTGCCGTACTTGGTGGGCAGTTCCGCTTCCGCCTCGCGACTGATTAGCTTTTCACTCACGCGTCGGTGGGCAATCAACTGTTCGATGCTGATGATTTTGAGATTCTTTTCTGTTGCGATTTCACCCAGCCGATCACGGGTCGCACGTCCGCCCTCGTCATCTAAAACTTCGCAAAGCGCAGCAGCAGGTGCCAAGCCGGCCATTCGAGCCAGATCGACAGCCGCCTCAGTGTGACCCGCCCGACGAAGTACACCACCCTGTTTTGCCAGCAAGGGGTAGACGTGTCCCGGGCGAACAAAGTCATCCGTGGAACATTCGGGCGATGCCAGTCGACGAATCGTTTCACTGCGCTCTGTGGCCGTGATCCCGGTCTTTGCCTCTCGGATATCGATCGGTGTCAAAAAAGCCGTTTTTAATGGCGCATCGTTTTGAACCACGACCGGATTCAAATCGAGCCGCTTTGCGACTTCCGGAAGAATCGAAACACATAGTTGACCTCGACCACTGAGCATGAAGTTGACGGCCTCAGGACTGGCCTTCTCTGCTGCACAGATGTAGTCACCCTCGTTTTCACGATCCTCCGCATCCACAACGATCACAACCTCACCGCGGCGGATCGCCTCCACAGCCTCAGGTACGGTGTTTAGTTTGACTGACATTGATGAAGCGTCCGATGGATTGAGATTCGACTGGTCTTAGCGCCCGCCCTGTTCGCTAGGCGATGCTCTATTATACGGTGCGGCTAGATTCGTCCCACCTCCCGCCTGCCATGAAAACTCGCTCGATGCCCTACAAACCCTACGTTTCAGCTGGAAGTTGCACCCTCGGAATGCTGGTCGTGATGCTCACCTGGGTCTTTTCAGCCGACTCGGTGGCATCCAATGGGGCTAATCAACCAGTTCAGGAAACGCAGGACACAGCA
>DOPG01000426.1 GCA_003513555.1 Rhodopirellula sp.
TGTGGTTGGGGGAACGCTGATCGCAGGGTTAATAGCGATTAGCGTGGTGATGTGCTACGCGTTTTATCCGTCCCGTGAGGAATGTCTTAAGGAAATAACATTCATACGGGCCGATGCGCTATCGGGGGTTACCAGCGGTGACTACGAACATGCCAAGTTTTGGATTCCTCGATGGGATGAATGGTCCCGTCGAATGGAGGTTGGAGTTTATTTGCGAAAGGGTGAAATCACTCCATACCAGCGGATGCAGGGTTTTTTGTTGAGGCAGAAACTAGACTTACTTGAACATGAGCTGGAGCATGAAAACAAAGATGAGAAAGCGCTCAAGGTACTGGTGAAAGAATTGATTGACACGAACACCCGTTGGATTACCGCTTATCGTAAGCCCTATCAGGCTGGTAATCGGAACTAGTCCGATGACTTGCGACAGGGTGAAAGTCACCGAGTATGCCAGCGAGACACCTTGATAAGTTTGTTTGTGCTAGCGACTAGCGCATCCGTACTATTCAGGAACTGTCGATGACAGTTTGACGTTGGCAAGCCATACAGGTGCTTTTGCAATACCGAGAGGCATGAACGCCCGCAAGATACTTCTATGGGTTGGGTGAGCTGCTTCGAGTAATCCCGCAGTTTGAGCACAGTAGCGACGAGAGGGTTATTGTTTTTTTGCAACGCATGGTGCATTGCCGCTTGCGAACATTGGCTGGATTTTCGGTCTGGAAACAGAGGAGCGTATCTGTGCGGGGCCAGAGGTTGATCACGTTCGTGTGATGTCGACACCGCGGCTTGTGGCCGCTCTCGGTCTGTTGCCTCTCGGTAGTGCAATGCACTGGCAGCCCTCTCTCAATTGCCCGGCACGAGGATGTGTAATCCTAGTTGTACTCCGTTCGGTGCCCGTGCTGGAGACGGAACAAGATGAGAGGTATTTGAAGAACTGGAGACGGTTGCAAGTGATGAGATTTCATAGCACTTAGTCCGGAAGAGTTGGCGCGGTTAAGCAAGAGCAATAGGAATCTTGCCGTCATACCAGGGTGATTGAGGGGAGGTGCCTCCGTATTTGCGTTAGCAGGGACGGTGTCAGCTTTGCGTTTCAGTGTCTTAAAGTCTTTGCGAGCGGTATTGGTGCACATAGTTGCATAGGATTACTCGTTAGCGTCAACGGGATAAAGAATTGCTTTCGTCCCAGCCACGATTGAACTTCTGAACTTGCACTCAACGATCGCGGTGTGCAGCAACAGAGCAGCGAACATTTCGGTTAGACTTAGCAGCACTAGCAAAAAGACTTCCATTTTCCGCCAGTCAGAGACTTTCATGTTTAGACAAATTACCTTTCTGTTTGCCGCATCCGCTTTCACTCTCAGCGGTGGTGTTGCCAGCGCAGAGGTGACGCTGCCATCGGTTATCAGTAATGGGATGGTGCTACAGCAAAAAATGGCCACGCCGATTTGGGGTTGGGCAGACCCAGGTGAGGAGGTCACTGTATCGTTTGCAAAGCAGAGCAAGCTTGCGACTGCCGATGACGAGGGGAAGTGGATGGTCAAACTTGACGCCATGCAGGCGAACTCAATCGGTCAGAAACTCGAAATCAAGGGTAGTAACAAAATATCACTCAACAATGTTTTCGTGGGCGAGGTATGGATCTGCTCGGGGCAATCGAACATGGAATGGAGTGTCGGTCAATCGTTAAATGCGCAGGAGGAAATTGCTAATGCTGACCAGCCGATGATTCATCTGTTCAATGTGCCCGGGCATACAACGTCGGACAAGCCGAGAGACAATTGTCCTGGAGCATGGGCAGTGTGTTCACCACAATCAGTGCGGGGATTTTCCGCTGTTGGATATTTCTTTGGTCGACGACTCGCCTCCGAGTTGCAGGTGCCAATCGGGTTGATTGGTTCCAACTGGGGCGGCACGCGAATCGAACCCTGGGTGAGTTTGGAAGGGTTTCGCTCGGTTCCTGAGTTAGCGAAGCAGGCAACGGAAGTTGAGAAGCTGTGGAAGGAGGGCGGCAAAGTTGGTAGCGGTACTCCGTCTGCGATTTACAACGCAATGATCCACCCTCTTGCTCCTTATGCGATGCGTGGTGGAATCTGGTACCAAGGTGAGTCAAACGGGAACGAAGGCATCAGTTATCACCATAAGAAGATCGCGTTGATTAACGGTTGGAGAGAGCTGTTCAATCCTGATCTGGCATTTTATTGGGTGCAACTGGCGGACTTCCGGGTTTCAAATGACAAGCCGGAAGGCGGGGATGGCTGGGCAAGACTGCGAGATGCACAGCGTACTAGCTTGGATATTGATAATACCGGCATGGCAGTTATCCATGACATTGGAAACGCAAAGGACATCCATCCAAGAAACAAACAGGATGTGGGCTGGCGGTTGAGCCAATGGGCTTTGAATCAGAATTATGGGCGTGATGATCTGGTAGCGGCGGGACCGCTTTATAAATCGCAAAAGGTTGAAAATGGCGCGATTCAATTGAGTTTTGACCATGTTGGTAAGGGATTGATGATTGGGAAAAAAGATGGCCTTGAGCCGGCCGTTGAAGACATAAATGGGAAACTGGGGCGGTTCGCGATTTCGGGCACCGACAAGGTCTGGCATTGGGCCGAAGCAGTAATCGACGGTGATCACGTCGTTGTGAGCTCGACAGATGTCCCCAACCCAGTAGCCGTACGTTACGGGTACACCATGAACCCCCGTGGTGCCAATCTTTACAACAAGGACGGCATTCCGGCATCTCCGTTTAGGACTGACAACTGGTGAGACGTTCGACGTAGATGTGAAAAACAACGGTATCAAGAAACGACAATGACTTGGTCAGTTGCTTCATGAGGGGTGGTTTGTCTTTGCAGCGGCCAAGAGTGTGACTGATCAAGGCGACGCTGGATTCCATAAATTAACTTGCGCCAGCGTCTGGATAGTTCCCGTTGCCGGTTCGGATTGACTAGTGTTCCTTCATCAGAAATTGCGATGTGCTTTTTTTCGCAGGAGAAGGAGAGCGGGGAGAGCGGTGATGAAGCGATGCCTGCGTAACGACTCAGTCTGACTTACACTGTTACGTGAACCGTAAGTTGAACCGGCAAGTCTATGCACCTTGAACAGTCCTTGCCGTGACCCGACTAACAAACACCTTACATGTGAGACGGCAGTCCTACGCTCCTCGGGCTTTTGGCGACGTGGGAACAACAGTGATAACAAACTGGGTTGTGGTTCCTCGCCGCATGTGTGGATCGCTAATTCTTTACCATTGATTCAGTAGAAACTCGCTAAAAATAGCTTCCAACAACGTAGGAAGGAAAACAAACGGGTATATTGGTCAAGACGAGGCGGAGTCACCCCTCATGGACCGTACACACAGGAATTCATCAATGAGCAATCATAAGCAAAACAAAACACGTCGCGACGTGATCAAGGCGGCAGCCGTGGCAAGCGGTGCCGTAGCAACCGCTCCTTACTTTCACTGGTCAGAGAAAGCTTTTGCCAACCAGGAAAAAAATGATCGCCCCAATATCGGGTGCATTGGGGTAGGTAGTATGGGGTCCGGCGATGCACGCGGACACGCCAACTTCGGTAATATCGTTGCCGTGTGTGATGTTGACGAGAGACACGCACTGCGTGCCAAGAACGACGGGCGAATTGGCCGGGGAACTGCCGACAGTTACGGTGACTATAGAAAAGTTCTCGACCGAAAGGACATTGATGCGGTAAGTATCGTGACCCCGGACCATTGGCATATCAAAATTGCGGTTGAGGCACTCGAGGCTGGCAAGCACGTCTTCGTGCAGAAACCGCTAACGTTGACTCTTGAAGAAAATCAATTGATCAGGCGTGCATGTGAGAAGCACTCAAATCTTGCTTTTCTTGTTGGAACGCAACAACGGAGTGATCGGAACAAATTCATGCGAGCAGTGAATATGGTTCAGAAGGGGTTGCTTGGTAAGATCAAACATGTCACCGTTGGCATCAATGGTTCACCCACCGGCGGCCCATTTCCTATTGCGGAAGTCCCTAAGGAACTGGACTGGGAAATGTGGCAGGGGCAAGCACCTGCGAAGGAGTATCGAGAAAAGCGATGCCACTACCAATTCCGCTGGTGGTACGAATACTCAGGCGGGAAATTTACTGACTGGGGTGCACATCACGTCGACATAGCCATGTGGGCACTCAACAAGAATGGGGCTAAACAGGGTCCAGCGTCTGTGGATGGCACGAACTGCGAACATCCCGTTGAGTATAAAGATGGAAACCCAACGGTGGATGATTGCTACAACACGTCCCATAACTTCTCGGTGATACACACTTTCGATGATGGCATTACCATGGACGTAACGAGTCATGGTGATAATGGGATTACTTTTGAGGGAACCAAGGGGCGTATCTTCGTGAACCGTGGTAAAATCACTGGCACCCCGATTCAGGAAAACTGGGATAAAGATGCGTATTCTGATGAAGATGTCACGAAGCTTTATAAAGGGAAACGCTACGAAGGGCACAAAAACAACTTCTATCGCTGTATCCGCGAAGGCGGGCTAACGGTTTCAGACCCGTTCAGTCACGTTCAAGCTATGTCTGTTTGCCACCTCAGTGCGATCGCGGCAAGATTGGGCCGTAAATTTAAGTGGGATCCCTCCACCGAGAAGATCATCGGAGACGACCAAGCCGCAGCGATGCAAGCACGGAAACGTCGCGAGGGTTATGAGATCCTAGAGGTCTAGATCTTCTGTTTCCTCTGTTGGTTCGAAGCAACACAGTTGCGGCATTGTTTTCTTACCCACTGCGTGATCGGGCAGGAATGTGGATCAGGCAGGAGACAAGTTTTTCGATTCACTTTCGTTAAGATTAGAGCC
>DOPG01000039.1 GCA_003513555.1 Rhodopirellula sp.
AGCCTGCGGATGAGAAGCCTGCGGACGAGAAGCCTGCGGACGAGAAGCCTGCGGAACCTGCGGTGACGCCAGAGCCGACAGTTGGAACATTTGAAGAGGAGCGAGCATCACTCGAAAGAGAGCTCGCCACTCCTAAGGCTCAAGCACGCTTAGATGCCGCCATGGCGGAAATATTCAGTAAAATGCAGGCTTACTTTAACAACAAATCCATCATGAGTGGGAAGAGCGCCGAGTCGCAACAGAAGATGGAAATTAATGAGCCAGACCTACAGGCTTTGGCAAAAACCTATGGGCTGACTTTTGAGGAAATCGGTCCTCATGACGCGTTGGAGATACGCGAGGAGCCTATCTCAAACTCACAAGTTGCGGGGGCTGGATTCATGCAACAAACTCCGAGCTTTGTGCAGTTGATGTACACACTCACCCGCAGCGGTGAGGCTGAGAAACCACTGTTCTCCCCACTTCGGACGTCATCGCCCGACTTGGCAAACTTTGCACTGAGTAAACAGTACGTCAGTTGGAAAGTTGAGGACAAGGCTGCTTACATACCTACGCTGGATGAGGTGCGAGATGACGTGGTGCGTGCCTGGCGGATGGGCAAGGCCCGCGAACTTGCAACCGAGGCAGCAACAAAAATCGCCGAAGTCGTTAATGCGTCCGACGAAGCAACTCTGGCCGGCAGTGTTCCTGCTGCAAAGAAGGAAGATTTCTTGAATGAATCGCTTCCCGCATTTCAGTGGATGGACCCGAGTTTCAGCCCCCGAATGATGCAACTTCTCAGCCAGCTCGGTGGCCGGATACCTCCTGATATTTCACCAGACTCCGCGACTATCGGAAACGTTCCAGAACTGGATAACGTGGGTGAGGATTTTATGAAGGCGGTATTCACAGCGTCAGTTAACGAAGCAACAACTGCTTTGAATCGTACGGGGACTGTCGTATACGTCGTGCAGCCCACTGAATTCACGCCATCGGCAGACGTCCTGCATGAGCAGTTCAAACAACGGCAGAATAGAGATTCACAGGTGATACAGATGCTCTCCGGTGGAGACAACGCGACTGTTCTCAATGGTTTCTTTGAGGCTGTGGACAAAGAAGCTGGCTACATCAATTACATGTCGGAAGAGGAATAGACCTGTCGTTGGTTGGGAGTTGCGGCTGGGGTTTCTCAAAGTCACCCACGGATTGCATTTTAAGAACGAGTGCCCCGCACGCTTGATTGCTGTAATCAAAGAATGTGACGCTTGAACCGGGTTGCAAAAGCTTGCAAGGGGTTCGTTTTAAAGCGTCAACGTTTCGTGTTGGGTTTTGATCGCGTGCGAACCTCTTATTGCTGGTATCTTGCCGGCTTCCATGCTCCCCAAGTCACTTTGCGTGATTTCCAGCTTGAAGTAATCCTGTCGTCATGACGTGGCATCCCCTGAGCTGGGAGCCATTTGTCTTCGAGGATTGCTGTCGGTGTCTAGGGGAAGCGTGGCTCAATGCCCAGGCTTTGTTAGTAAACTGTGATGCTTTTGTTAAATCACGTGTCTGTTGGTAGTTGTTGGTGATGAACGTGCTATTTTCCTGTGAAATTTGGGAGAGCGAGCCTCCTGAGCATTAATTACCAAATGGAGCGCGTAGGATGCATTGCTGGGTCATGGAAGAAGCGAATGAGGCGGGGGCGGCCGGTTTTGGGCTGGACGCAGAAAACTTTCGCCGCCGAGCACTCCTGCGTCTTATCTTTCCGCTCAGTTTGTTGTGTGGATTGCTGGCTAATTGTGGGGTTGTGGCTGTTGAACCACAGCCAATTGCCGGCGCTGTCTTGCACCTGAAAACACTTGAGCAGCAGCTGCTGCCCGGACGCCTGACCGAGGGTGAACCACGTTGCGATGGAATGGTGGATTACTACTGGGAGGCAAACCCAGAACTTGAAAGTGAGCTGAAGTCGGCAAAGCTAAAGTTTGAGCAGTCGAATGACGACCATCAGCAGTTGATTTTGGTTGCAGGTCCTGCAGGGGTTGGTAAGACATTTGTGAAACGAGGTGTTTACGAAGGACTGCCTGAGGATGCCGTGTGGAAGTTTGATGCACGGGAGTTGTTTGGGGGCTATCGAGAACTGGGGTTTGCCGAGCAAAGGGCCGACTTGCGGGACGGATGCACGGTTTTTAATGAGATGCTTTCGCTGACAGTTGCAGGTAGGAGACGCTTTCGGAGCGAGGTAATGACCTGTGCTGCAAGTTTTGTTGTGGTTGATTCACTCGACGAGATACATCCGCGCGACTACGCATTCGTGCTACAGACGCTAACTAGATTAATCGATCCATCACGGAAACAGTTTGCACAGGTGGTGGTGTTTGGACGTCCGTTTTGTTTTGAATCCTATTGGCAGTGGTACCATGGTGAGCGAAACGGTAGCTCAGAGGGCGTGCGGGGTTTCATGCTTCGAAAGCCCGAGTTTCGAACGACCGGTGATATTCAGGTTTCGAATTGGAATTTTGATTGTTGGAAGTTTGGGTTGTGTCGCCAATCCGCGAACGTGCAGCAGGCCGTTTGTTTTTCCGATTACCAGCAATGGTGTGAGCGTGGATTTTCCTGTCAGGGTGAATTTTCAGAGTTTGTCTTTGCCCCCAACCGACACATGACGGTTGCAGCGCGTAAGGCACTGAATCGCTGGATTTCAGAGGAACCGACAGTCGCCGCAGTGATCTCCAATCTTGCTGCCAACGGTATGGTCCGTGATATTCTTGTTGATCAATTGCAGGCTGCTAAGGGTTTTGAGGAGCGGCAGTTCATGGAAAAATTCCTGACGCGTTGGTTGGAACGCGATACCAGGAGTGATGATCGCCCTAGTCAAATCAAGCCGGAACTTCTTGACATCTACCTGAAGTTACTGGAAAAGGTTGCGGTAATGTATGCTCCGTCTGTGCGGGCAGACGGGAGCTTTGCGGTAGCGCAGCATGATCAAGTGCGAGCGTCGTTCAAGGGTGGTGACATTACCGTCTCAGTGAAGGATCTGTTGAATCGTTCAGGACTCGTCACTGCTGCGCCTTTTGGGAAAAGCCAAGGACGAGTGTGTTTCGAGCCGTTGTGGTTGCAACGAGTGTTGATCGAGAAGCATGCGAGG
>DOPG01000370.1 GCA_003513555.1 Rhodopirellula sp.
GACGCCAATTGCCAAAATGGGCGATCGCCAACGCATGCCTGCAAGTACGGAGACACTGTAGAAAACAGAAAACAGAAATACAGAGACAGGAATGCACCACAGCAATCTCGCATTCCAAATATCAAGTCGCAGCCCAGCCACTAAATAAAGCCCGACAACAAGCTGTATGACGCACAAGAAGACAAAGGCACAGCCACCGATGAACTTGCTGATCAACAGCATTGACCTTGAAACTGGCTTACTAAGCAACAGATGCAACGATCCAGGTTGCAACATGTCGGGGATCATGGAAGCGGTGACAAGTATGCCGAGAAAAATCAGGATGAAGCCAAGCAACCAGTCAATGATGAGCGGCACGACGAGCTGATTAATGATCCCCACGAACCGTGTTTTGTCGACAGCTAACTCGGCAGGGAAATCGAAACCAGCGTAAGTGAGACTGATGGATTTCGCTGAGCGCGTTGCAAAGACACCGGGCATAGCGGCTTCGATTCTCAAGCGTGCACGGCGTCGGCGTTTCGATTCATCGAGTTTTTCATCAGCCAATTCATCTAGCTCGCGTAACTCGGCCAGCCTTAAAGTAGACGCCCAAGCCTCTTCGTCATACCAGCCTTCATCATCGAGACACTGGTTCAAAGCATCTGCGTATTCAGAGGTTCGGAGCGTCGCCTCCTCACCTTCACTAACCGCGTTCAACTCCTGAGCAATGTTCTCAGGCATCGCCGCAGCCAATCTTCCCACCGCGGTATCCGCCAAGTCAGGATCAGACAGGCCTTGTGCCAACATTCCCCTGAGTCGACTTCGGTGGGCCAGATCACGCGCACCGCGGAAATCAGTAGTCAGATCCTCCTGATACCCAAACGGAGCCAAGGCAGCCAAGACAAGCCAAATCGCAACAAACGCAATCCACAGAACACGCGACGCGAGTGCGGCATGAAAAGAATCTCGAATGATCGCTAGATACGGTTTCATGAGCCAGAATCCTCTCGTGTCGCTTTTCCGACTAATTTCATGAAAGTATCTTCCAAACTTGGCCGTTGGACGTCGAGCCTGGCTATCGAGACACCCCCGCCGCGCACAAGATCAACAATCTGATCGACAGAGTGCTGCTGTTTCACCTTCCCGATCAGCCGATGCGTGCCTCGGGGCGAACCATTCGGATCGAGGCCCAAACCCAAGTCCGGATGACTTTCCGCTGCTCCCTCAATGAACTTATTCGCAGCAGCCTGGTCGTCAAAACAGACGTCCAAGAGAACGACATCGGCGTCTTGCTTGCCAGCCAAGTCAGCAATCGTGCCTGTCCCACGTATTTCGCCGTTGGCGAGAACCGCAACGCGAGAACACACCACTTCCACTTCCTGCAGAATGTGACTGTTTAGAAAGATCGTTTTCCCGGCTGCACTCAAACGCTCAATCACCTTTCTAACTTCGCTACGACCTACTGGATCCAAGCCGTCAGTAGGCTCATCCAGGACGAGTAAATCCGGATCATGAATTAACGCCTGTGCTAGCCCAAGACGCTGATTCATGCCCTTACTGAATCGCTTCAGAGGCTCCCGATCACGACCTTGCAAGCCTACCAATTCCAACAGTTCGTCACTTCGCTTGTCAATTTGCTGCTTGGACATCGAACTCAAACGTCCATAAAACCTCAACGCCGAACGAGCTGTGTGGTGTCGATCAACACGCAATGTTTCGGGCAAATAACCGATCTTGCTGCGGGAATATTTAGAACCAGCTACCTTCCCGAAGACAGCAGCTCTACCCGACGTCGGCCGAACAACGCCCAACAGCACTTTGACCAAGGTTGTTTTCCCGGCCCCGTTCGGGCCGAGCAAGCCAAAAACCTCACCCCGAGACGCCTCGAGCGAAATACCCTTTAGCGCGTGAACCCTGCGACTCCCGCGAAGAGACCATTTGCTGTAGCATTTTGCGACGTTTTCGACATGAACAATGGGGTCATCCGTAGTAGATTTCGAATTCACGTCAACGTCGCGATCATCAAATAGGTCAAGCTGATAACGGCCATCAAAACCACGCCCAAAGCAAGCCAGCGGTGGGACGGGTGGTGCCACGTCGCTTTCTGCTTCTCATCGTCATAGATCTGGCGATAACGTGCCCGCTGGTCTTCCGACTCAAAAACAGCATCCTCAAGCAATTCATGCAGACCATATTGAAGCGAATATTCCACGACGCCAAAGACAGTATGCCGCTGATCATACAGATCGACTCCCCAGCCCTCAAAGTACCATAGTTGACTTCCAAAGGAGTGGTCACTCTCGTGCTGATCAGCCACGCACCGCAATTGCGCGACCTCGCTTCGATCTGGGCAAAATCTGCCACGAATCATCGCGCGTTTGCAATCGAGATTTACTTGACGAATCGTTCTTTCTGAGAAGCGTCGCGTCCGGGTTTCGGCGCTCACCATCACTCTCCCATCGGCACACTAGCAAAGCGTCTGTTTTGTCTATTATTACGCTTGGGCGAGCCCTCGTCACGCCCCAAGTGTCTCAATTGTGCTGAGTTACACAAAATAGCGAGACACATCGATTCTGAGTCCCCAACCAACAGCAGTCCGTTACATTATGTTACCGAGGTCGTTAGCCCATACTCTTTATCGAAATTTTTCCCCGCCAACTCATTTTACCCACACCTTTCGCCGAGCATTCTGCCCGATCGAATCCTGCGTTTCATTCCGCGTCTAACCCCCGGCTAACCTTACCATGCTTGAACGCCGCAGCCTGAAAGCCCCGATCACGCTTGGGGTTGTCATGATCGTGCTGGTTGTTGTTTTGGCCGGCGTCTGGATTCTAGGCAATGTTCTGGGAGCAACCGGGAACCTCGAATCCTCTGTCGCTTTTTGGGTGATCCTCTCCACGGGAACCGTCCTACTCATTGGCGTTCTAGCCGGCGTGATCGCCTATCTGACGCTAACCGTGAAAGCATTCAAACTCAACCAGCGGCAGTCCAACTTCATTGACGCGGTCACCCATGAGCTCAAAAGCCCAATTGCTTCCTTGAAGCTCTATTTACAAACCATGACCCGTCACAGTGTTGATGCCCAGCAACAACAGGATTTCCACCAATTCATGCTGGAGGACGTGGAGCGACTTGATTTACTCATCAACCACCTTCTGGATGCCGCACGAATTGACCGCGGTGGTGATGTAGGCGACGACGAATTGGTCCATCTGGATGAACTTTTAAAACAGTGTGCATCCTCGATCTGTGTCCGCTATCGGTTGCCAGAAGAAACCGTCACTATTAAATGCGGGGAGATCCAATTAAGAAGTCGGTTGATACAGCTAGAAATTCTGTTCCGCAATCTGATTGATAACGCCGTCAAGTACTCTGGCGCCAAGCCAAAAGTAAAAATTCAAGTACAGCTAACAGATAACCAAAATGTTGTTGTTTCAATCATCGACAATGGCCCCGGCATCCCCGCCAATCAAAGACGCAAAATTTTCGGCCGCTTCATCCGCCTTGGCAATGAACTGGAACGCAGCACGCCGGGAACGGGACTGGGACTGTATTTAGTTCGAAATGTAGTCAAGAGCCTGGGAGGATCTATTCGCCTGCAAGACCGAGAAATGGGAACAGGAACAGAGTTTGAGGTGACGCTGGGCGGCGTCGTTCCCACAGAGGTGCCAGACCATTTAGAGATAAGTCACGCTAATTAATTTGAGACTGAGACTGTCATGCGGCAACACATCCTCGTCGTTGAAGATGAGAAACACCTGGGGGTTGGTATCAAGTACAACCTCGAAGCTGAAAATTATCGTGTCACGTTGGTCGAAGATGGTGCCACTGCACTGCGCATGGTGAACAACAACGGTGAGTCAATCGACCTTATTGTTCTGGATCTTATGCTTCCGGGCTTGAGCGGTTACACGGTTTGCGAAACGATACGTGATGCGGGAGTCACTACCCCGGTACTGATGCTCTCAGCAAGAACGCTCGCTGAAGACAGGACGAGGGGTTTTGATGTCGGTGCAAATCAGTACATGAGTAAACCATTTGAGTTAGACGAACTTCTGAGTCGCATCAAAAATTTGCTCCAAATCGGCCGTAGCAAGACAACGCCCACAAAACCTGCCAAAATCCCCAATGCAATTGTCGAACTTGATTTCGGCAACGTCAGAGTCAATTTCGAAACACATGAAGCAACGGTCTCTGACCAAGCTGTAAGGATGACTCCAAAGGAATTAAAACTACTTAAATACTTCGCGGAACATAAAGACCGAGTTATCAGCCGGAACGAATTGCTATCCGAAGTTTGGGATCTACCCGGCAATATCCAAACCAGAGCTGTCGACCAATTCATTGCCAGATTGCGGAAAATCATCGAGCCCGATACGACCACTCCTGTCCACCTGCTAACCATCCGAGATGCTGGATACAGGTTCATCCAACATCCTGCCAACAGCTCTACTGAAGAGAATCTCGAAGAAAACATCAAGCAGGAACACGCTGACCACAACGAAGGGAACAATCAGCACGCCGAGGGAAGCTCCGAATGCGACCAAGAGGGCGAAGCGGATCCACTCAAAGAGCCTTGAGGCGATCACTTGGCACAGCTTTTCTCTAAGCAATCACAGCCAACGCATGACAGTTGAATCGTGGTTGTCGATCTCGGACAAGTGTGCCGTTTCGGAACCAACAAACCCGCAATCTGGGACAGGCCGCCAAGGCTACATGTTTGTCTCGCCCCCCCAATCCACCTGTGACACACAACTTGGCCAACTCAGTCAGGACAACGATCAGCGCATAAAAAAAGCTCCCGGAAAGTACGTTGTCCTAGGGGGGCGGAGGACGACGCGCTTAAAATCCCGGGAGCCGGTGGATTGGAGTTCGACATAGAATCCGGCATCCTTGCCATCACTCATCGAACGCTTTTCAAGTTCAACACAACTGCTACCTGCCCACATCCGTGTGAACAAAGAACAGTCTGTCCGCAACAACGAATAAAATCATTGCCAATGCAGGACCGTCTTGAAGGAGAAAACCAAATGCCAAGTGTTTGTTACCAACCACTCAACATGTTGGGGAGGATAGGATGTTGCATTTCCGAAGGTCAAGATGGATTCACAGCTGAAATCAAGTTTTTTCACGACTGTAAGTTTCACAGCAAAACGCAAGCTTCCCGCACTTGATCACTGGAGCCAAGTCGATAGCCGACAAAATGGCATCAGGCAGGGGTTTCAGTCGATAACGCACGATTGCCCTGAGTCACCACTGCTTGCAACGCTCGTGAAACGGGCCGATTAAAATCTTCTCATGGCGCGGCGGCTGCAAGTCCAACACGCACGGGGCCACTTGGTCATCCAAAATTTTGATCCCGAGCGAAATAATCGAGTCGCAATTTTGCATGCCACTTTGACGAGCGAATTCCGCAACCGAACTCGGCAGTCAAACTAGCAAGGTCAAATCCCCCGTCGATCCGCCCCTGTTTACTGATCCTAACGGCATTCGAACAACCTGCAGGATGGAACGGATCGAGAAATTACCAAGCCTCGTTGACACATCACACTATCAATTGGCATGAGACGAACCCCGATGCTCCACTGCGAAAATAATTGAATGCCAGTTCCGACGATGTTCGATTTTCAATCA
>DOPG01000091.1:0-40674 GCA_003513555.1 Rhodopirellula sp.
CCTCGCAAACAGCGTCGCGTCTAGTTCAGTTTGTCCGCGTCAGGACAAATCCGACCAGCAAAACAGTTCATCATTCGTTTCGTTTGATGAAGGGTATGAACACCCACTAAACCCAGCAGCTTCACCTCCCACATCTGTTTTTCAGAACTGAGGTAATCATCACGATGCATATTCGTTGGCGCGGCATGGAACTTCCAAGTGCCTTGGAAGTAGATCGCGACTCACTCACCGAAACTTATGGCAAATTTTCCGCAGAACCATTTGAGCGTGGTTTTGGTGCAAGTGTAGGAAACAGCCTCCGCCGCGTGCTGCTAAGCAGCCTGATGGGCAGCGCTGTGACTCAAATCAAAATCCGTGGGGCTCAGCATGAGTTCACAACGATTCCTGGCGTGCTCGAAGACGTCACAGAAATCGTACTGAACGTCAAGAGCATCGTGGTTCGAAATCACAGCGAAGCGACTCGAGTGATCACCGTTGAAAGTGATAAGGCAGGGGTGATCACCGGAGCCGACGTCCAAACAGACTCGGACGTTGAGGTGATCAACAAGGACCACGTCATCGCAACGCTCACCGACGACGTTCCATTCATGATGGAAATGGTGGTAGAGAACGGGCGTGGCTACGTTCCAAGTACCGAGCACAGCACCGTAGATCATGAAATCGGCATCATTCCTGTAGATGCTGTCTACAGTCCTATCACGCGAGTCCGCTACGAGGTTGAAGAAACCCGGGTCGGGCAGAAAACAAACTACGACAAGCTGAATCTGGAAATTTGGACCGATGGTTCAGTCAATCCGGAGATGGCTTTGGTGGAATCGGCAAAGATCCTTCGAAAGCACCTCAATCCTTTCGTGCAGTACCGCGAACTCGGACCGAGCATTTTCTCGGCCGCCCGTGGTGGCGCTGGATCGCCAGAAGCTCAGCTGGAAGCGAAGCTGAACATGACACTTGCTGACTTACGTTTGTCAGTTCGTGCCAACAACTGCTTGGAGAGCGAAAACATCCAGACCGTACGTGACTTGGTTCAAAGAACGGAAGACACACTGTTGGAGGTACGCAATTTCGGCGATACGACCTTGAATGAGGTTCGCGAAAAACTCTCACAATACGGCCTACACCTTGGAATGCGAGTTCCTAACCAACCCCTCTTCTGAGAACGGTTAGCAATTCGCAGTCACCTAATTCCTTTACGACATAATTTGACGGACTTGATGCCATGCGTCACCGAAGACGAGGCCGCACACTGGGACGAAGCCCGAGCCATCGCAAAGCGATGCTCAAGAACCTGGCCAGCGCGCTATTTTTGACCGAACGAGACGCAAGCCTCGATGATAATGCACCGAAGGTAGCTGGTCGTATCACGACCACTCTACACAAGGCGAAGGAGGTGCGACCTCTCGTCGAGAAGTGCATTACCATCGCCAAGAAAACCATCCCTTCAGCGGAAGCTGCTGAAAAGCTGGAAACTTCGGCTGAACGTGGCAGTGACGAGTGGAAGAAGTGGCGACAAAGCGACGAGTGGCAGAAGTGGGCATCGGCGCGAGCACCGGTTGTCGCCGCGCGGCGGCGAGTCATCCAGCTGATTGGTGACAAAGAAGCAGCAAAAATCCTATTCGACTCGATAGCCGAGCGTTATGTCGATCGTCCAGGCGGCTACACCCGCATTCTCAGGTTGGCAACGCCAAGACTCGGTGACGCTGGCCAAAGAGCCATTTTGGAACTGGTCGGCAAGAATGACCGCGGAAGTGTCGCTGCTGAGAAGCCTGCTTTTGATGATGACGAAGCAGATGATGAAGTAGAGACAACTACTGCTACTGCTACTTCCGAGGAAGCAAGTGACGAGTAGCTCGGCCGCCAACATGGCAAACGAGGCGAACTGAACAACATTCAAAAGGCACGTGGTAATCACGTGCCTTTTTTCAGTGCCAAACCAGCTTGCACAAGCAGTACGACCACCCACGCACGTACATCGATCACCTGCTTCGACAGCATCGGCTAAGTCCGCATTCCTTGGGCCATGCGCCACGCCCTAATTTGCTTCTCCATGCCAGACGCAGAAGTGAGACCGGCCCATTCCTCTGCAACCTCATCCAAAGCTTGCTGCGCTGTGACTTCACCAGCCAAAGCACGACGCACATTCTTATCCAAAGCGACAAGATAGCTCGACGCAGCATTCAACTGGGGACAGGGCGCGATAAGAGGTGCCTGCAATTGCCCAGTCAGCCACTCATCGTAGGGCGACGAAGTATCGTTGCTTGAAGCGGCACCTCGCAAGTCAGTCATACCGGCGACTTGGCCACGCACCGAACGACTCCCTTCACCTCCACCCAACCATTCCAAAAAGCGTTTTGAAGACGTGGTTTGTCGACAACTAGCTGATAGCGAAACCACGGGAGAAAAGGGATCAAGCACTACCTTGGAAAGATTCTGGATCCCCGGTAGAGCGAACACAAGCGTATCACCGATGGCATCTGACCTTCGTGAAGGAAAACCAATTCCACCGCGAAGCTTTCCCTCGCCGACCAGGTTCCAGATCTGATCGGGCGTCTGATCTTTTACTGCATAACGCTCGTTGGTCTTCACCATGAGTTCAAGCGAAGCCACATAGGGTTGCGTGTTAACCAATGGCTTCAGATCTTTTCGCTCAAACAACCAATTCTTAATACCACTGCAACGCCACAAGAACATCGTTCCCGCCCAACCGGCCGCCGTTGGCTCTGCTGCCGAACCGTCCCACTGGTTCCC
This sequence comes from Rhodopirellula sp., assembly GCA_003513555.1. Taxonomy (GTDB): domain Bacteria; phylum Planctomycetota; class Planctomycetia; order Pirellulales; family Pirellulaceae; genus Rubripirellula. Next base: position 2,746 of record DOPG01000091.1, read on the forward strand.
CACGAGCCGATCATAGTCCTCCCATGACTCGATTGGCTCGACTCTGGACTGCGCAACTACGGCGGGTAAGGCACAACCAAGCGGCAGTGCATGGGTTGCCCCACCATAACGAGCCGCACCATTGCGAGCAGTTGGCAACAAAGCCCCAACTTCTGCGTCGATTCGCTTTAAATCATCAGCGGTCATCTTCACCACTGCATCATTGCGAACCAGCTCCCCTACGAGTACCAGTGGATAGATCACCACATCAGCTTTTTTAGCTCCGACCAAAACGGCATCGCTGATACCGCTGGGATCGGCTCGGTTTAACGGCAGAACATCGACCTGGATCTCCTGTTCTGACACCGCCTGCCAACCTCTTAAGACGGCATCTTTATCACCGGGTTCACCCACCAGCAGAATTCGCAAAGGTACATTCTGACGGGTTTGGGCAGTAGGTGTTACGACTGGCGTCTGCTTGCCGCAGCCCAAATCGAGACTGACGACAACGGCGGTTGCTCCGACCAGAAATCGGCGTCGGCCCGAGGGGAAATCAGCTGGTATCACAGATCAGGCTCGTGGTGGCAGGGGAATCACGTTGGGAATTGATTGATTTGGGTAACAACGCAGGTAATCCTGACCCGCGAGGGTTAAGTCCAGCGTTGTTACGCACTATAGTGGCTCGGAGTTCACGCAGTCTTTCGCAGTACGAGGCAGGAGAATCATATAGATGAGTTGTTACCTAGGAATTGATATTGGTACCAGCGGAACCAAGACACTCGCGATGGACGTCTCAGGCAAAGTCCTCGCTGAATCAGTAGCCGAATACCCACTGCACCAGCCCCGCCCGGGCTGGACAGAACAGGATCCTGAGGACTGGTGGAAGGCAACAGTCAAAACGGTCCGAGCTGTTATGCGAAAAGCCAAGCTGAAGCCAGATTCCGTCAAAGCCATCGGCCTGAGCGGACAGATGCATGGCTCTGTTTTTCTTGACAAGAAAGATCAAGTCATCCGAAATGCATTGCTGTGGAATGATCAAAGAACAGCCGCAGAGTGTGACCAAATCACAACCGCAGCCGGCGGTCGCAAGAATTTGATCAAGATGGTCGCCAACCCCGCATTAACTGGCTTTCAAGCACCAAAGATACTCTGGCTTCGAAATAAGGAAAAAAGAAATTTCGACAAACTGGCTAAGGTCCTTCTTCCAAAAGATGACATTCGTCGCCGCTTGACAGGTGATTTTGTCACAGAAGTCAGCGACGCCAGTGGTACCCTGCTACTGGACGTTGTGAAACGAAAGTGGTCCAAACGGCTACTCAGTAAGCTTGAACTTGATGAGCAGATTTTACCTCGAGTGGTAGAAAGCGATGAAGTCACTGGAACGCTAACGAAGGACGCGGCCAAGAAACTTGGCTTGACGACTGACTGCAAAGTCGTCGGCGGGGCAGGGGACTGTGCCGCGGGTGCCGTCGGAAATGGCGTCGTACGAAAAGGAATTCTTAGTACTTCGATTGGAACCAGTGGCGTGATGTTCGTCCACAGCGATGAACCCCAATACGATGCTACGGGCAGACTGCATACTTTCTGTCACGCGGTAAATGGCAAATGGCACATGATGGGTGTCAATCTGACAAGCGGCGGCTCGCTGCAGTGGTGGGTTGATTCCGTTCTACAGGGGCTAACCGGGATTACTCCCAAAGATCGCTATGCAGCGGCAACTGGGGAAGCTGCCGCGATTGCTGCTGGAAGTAATGGCTTGCTGTCCCTGCCGTATCTCAATGGCGAGAGAACACCCCACGCAGACCCCAATGCACGAGGTAGTTTCGTTGGCATGAACCTGACTCACACACGAGGCCACATGACGCGAAGCGTGATGGAGGGCATCACGTACGCGCTTCGAGACAGCCTTGACATCATTCAATCTCTTGATGTGCCTGTACGTCAAATCCGAGCGTCGGGAGGTGGCAGCAAGAATCCGATGTGGCGTCAGATGCAGGCAGATGTATTTGGTAAAAAAATCACCACCCTGGAAGTTGAACAAGGACCAGCCTTCGGAGTGGCCTTGCTTGCAGCTGTCGGCGATGGAGCCTACCGCTCGATTGAATCCGCATGCAAAGCAACAATCAAAGTTGCAGACGAAACGCAAATCAACCGACTTGCAGCAAAACAGTACAACCAACTGTTTCCAATTTACAGAGACCTTTATGGCCAACTGAAGGAAGCAATGACCAAAATTGCCGAATATCAGGATTCGCAAAGCTAACCACCGTTCACGAACCGCACGTCAACCAACAAAACCCGGCCTTTTATGACGGAACCTATCAGCATGGCCGGGGCTGATTAGCTCGCCCCCCCAACACCCACTGGAATAGCTGAAATGCAACGTCTGATCGCATTACTTTTGACCGCCATCGCCAGCGTCACACTGTCGACGCATGTCACCGCAGAAGAGAAGCTCAAAGCACTTATCATTGATGGTCAAAACAATCATGGTGCCTGGCCAAAAACAACGGCCATGATGAAAAAGTATCTCGAGGAATCAGGACGCTTCACAGTTGATGTAGAACGCACACAGTTCACCTGGAAAGGAGGTGCACTCCTGAAGGAGTTCCCCCTCAAAGACGGAAAGTCATACCAGGACCTGCCCCAGCCTAAGCCTGACCCCGACTTTAACCCAGATTTCGATGAATACGATGTCGTGATCAATAACTTTGGGTGGAACGCAGCACCATGGCCCGATGCCACGAATCAGGCTTTCGACAACTTCGTTCGAAACGGTGGTGGACTGGTTATTGTGCACGCAGCTGACAACTCTTTTGGAGACTGGCCCGCGTACAACAAAATGATTGGTCTTGGGGGCTGGGGTGGGCGAAATGAGAATTCAGGGCCCTACGTTTACATCGATGATGCTGGAAAGACCGTTCGCGATACGACGCCGGGTAATGGTGGCTCTCATGGCCCACAGCACGAATTCAAGATCGTCATACGAAATCCAGAGCATCCAATCACGAAGGGACTGCCACGCACATGGCTTCATGCCAAAGACGAACTCTATCAACAACTGCGTGGCCCTGCTGACAACATGACGATCTTGGCAACAGCTTTTGCAGACAAGAGCTATAAGGGTACCGGTCGTAACGAACCGATGATGATGACAATCGACTACGGCAAGGGCCGCGTTTACCACACACCCATGGGCCACGCTGACTACTCAGTCCAGTGCGTTGGCTTCATCACGACTTTACTGCGGGGTGCCGAGTGGGCCGCGACGGGGAAGGTCACGCTAACCAACGTGCCAAATGATTTCCCAACCGATCAAAAAGCAAGCACTCGGGATTTCAAATGAACGAGCCCTGCCGGTACGCGGAGTGATCTGAACTCAAAGACGCTGCTCCAGCAGAAAGGAGTGCGGACGAGCCCTGACTTGATGGTGCAACTGCGTTAGAGCATCTTTGCTCATGCTGCTCCGCACAAGTCCGAAAACCGACTATCGCTGCCGCACGTTGACGAACGGCGGTCGCCAACTTGGTGCCAGAGTTGCATCATCAACACTCACTCCCGCCTCGACCTCACCTCGATGGTTGAGAAGCGGGTGATCTGGCATTGTCTCCAATGCGGCAATCGGAATAAATCGAACTCGCCCATCCTCGTAAAGCACATTGATACCAGTTCCGTTGTGCCCTACGACTTTGCCGTGTTGTGCCGTACCTGTGATGCCCGATAAAGGGGCGTCTGACATAATCGCGAATGAGGCTCTTGCTTCGAAGCGCGGTGACTTCAGCCGATCTTCCTCGACCACGCCTAGATTGTAGGCGTACTGCCCTCCCGCGTATTGCTGAATTTGCTTCAGACAATCAACCGGAGCGTCATGGAGATCATCCAGCGAAGGCACGCTGGCCAAGTCTGTCAAAGCAGCCTCCATTCTCGGGGGCTGATCGAGTGATGGACACCATCGCAGATCTGGGTCGGTCAACAAACCGGCCTCATTCAACCGGATCATGAATACACCTGCGAAGGCTTCACGCCCCGTCTCCGCCACAGCTGGCATTCTTTCCTGGGGACTGTGGCTGACGTACTGTGTGATCGCAGTACCGAACTGCCGTAAATGCTCCTGACAAGCCGTCTTGCGAGCTTCCAAGCGACCTGCAGCCAGAGCAGGAATGATGACAGTCAGCATGACGACCGCAGCGGCAGCCGCACCTAACCAATCTGTCCAACCATATCCACGACCACGCACATGATCGATGCTGGGCTCTAGCCTCGGCAAATCCACAAGCTCATGGCTGCCAGACTCAACCAAGTGGGCTTCTCCTCCTAACCCAAAAGAGGTCGATGTCTCCCCACTCCTATCGGGTGAGGGCATCGGAGGCAGAGCCGCTAGTGTCCTCGCAACGAGATCTTCAGGAGGCGACTCCGGCGGCTCATAGGATTCCTCTAACGGCCGAAGTGACCTTTCGATCTTTTCGAGCTCGCGCCGTGCTTCCGGATCCTCCGCCAACCACTTCGCCACCCGCCGCATCTCGTGCGGCTCGAGGGCGCCAAGCAGATAGCCGATCAGGTCTTCGTGCATCACCGGGAGACAACAGCGTGGAGGAAAGAATTCTCAAACCGCGGCGAAATCCGCGGCATTTCACGATGTGCGTCCTACGAGCACCAGTGCCATTGGGTTCATCATTTCCGCGGAAATCGACGACTACTCGTCCATCTCGTGCCGAGTTTCATCCCAAAGCAAGCCCAGACGCTGCACAGCCGCATGTAAACGGCTTTTGACGGTACCAACAGGTATCCCCAACGCATCAGCTGCCTCTCGGTACTTCAAACCTTGGTAATACACCAGATGGATCACTTGCTGCATTGACTCGCTCAACGAATCCACGGAATCATGCACCCATCGGCTATTCTCCTGATCAGATGCGGCCCGATGCGGATCTGGCGAATCCCCAACCAACTTCTCGGACCAGCTATTACCGCGTTCATCTTTTTCGCTGGATGAAGACCGATCGAGGCTGACCATGCGGTGCCGTTTATTTCGCCGTTGAACGTCGATCGCTTGGTTTGTTGCGATCGCGTACAACCAAGGTCGAAAACGACGAGCAGGGTCAAATTGGTGGCACTTCAAATGGACCTGTAAGAAAGTCCCTTGAAAAGCATCTTCGGCCATCTCGGCATTACCGATATAGCGTCGAAGATAACTGTACATCTCACGCTCGTAGCGTCGCATCAGGGTCTCATACAGCCCCCGATCTCCACTTTCCCGATATTGGGCAATCAGGCTCTCGTCGGACACGTCGCCCTGCAAGTTCACGGAATCGGTTGGTGCTAATGCATTCATCGAATGATCCACCATCGTTAGGGAAATAGACAAGTAAAATAAAATAAGAGCGTGTTTTACACACAAAAATGGCGTGCCTTGGTATCCGGCACACTGAACTACGCGGAGATAAATGATGAAGACCGCATGGTATTTACCGAAAAGCACACCTTTAGTATCCCCAAAATCTCCCGAAAGTCAAAAATGAATCGACGATCCGGACCCAACCACCCTGCCGAGCTGTATGGAATAGGTAAGGTATGGCAATTAAAACATAATTTTTGAACTTCATCTATCGAGACAGATTGCCTTGAGTACCCAAGAAAACCGCCAAGCTGCCTACCGATGGGCTCGGCCCGGTGATATCAACGCATTTTTTGGGCTGATGCTCGATAATATTGCTGGCCTGATCCTGATGGTCGCGTTATTAAGTGGCTTCGGCTTTCCGGTAGATTTTGTTGTCTCCGCTATGATCCCGGGTACGGCTTTAGGCGTCTTCATCGGCGATCTGGCATTCTTCATCTTGGCTTTTTGGCTTGCAAAACGCACGGGCAGAGATGATGTCACTGCCATGCCGCTGGGGCTTGATACCCCCAGCACCTTTGGAATCATTTTGTTCATTCTGGGCCCGTCATACCTTCAAGGCGTAGGTATGGGGCTAAGCGAGCACGACGCTGCCTACCGGACATGGCACATCGGTATTTGGTGCATCGTGATGAGTGGAGTTCTCAAATTCGCGTTGGCACCATTTACAGAAATTGTCCGTCGAGTCATTCCCCGGGCTGGACTGCTGGGCTCCTTAGCAGCAATCGCACTAGTATTGATCAGCTTCATTCCGCTGATGGAAATATTTCGGCATCCGTTACCTGGAATGATTGCTCTCGTGATCGTACTGAGCGCCTTGGTCGGACGAATTCCACTTCCAGGCAGAACCCCCGGCACCCTAGGAGCGCTGTTAGTGGCAAGCATTGTGTTCTATACCATGTGCTTGATTCCTGGCAATCACTACGAATTCCCCACAGCCCCGACGGGGATCTCGTGGTTTCCCACCCAATGGCTGGAAGCTTGGCAATTCAATTGGCTTGCCGACTTTGATGATGCACTTGCCTATCTACCGATCGCCTTACCTTTCGCGATTGGGACCGTTGTTGGCGGCATTGATTGCACAGAAAGTGCGGCAGCGGCCGGTGATGAATATGACACGAGAACAGTGATCGGAGTGGAGGCTTTTGCAACATTGATCGCCGGATTCTCGGGAGGTGTCATCCAAACAACACCGTACATTGGACATCCCGCATATAAGGCCATGGGTGGTCGAGCAGCGTATACGCTGGGAACAGCATTGCTCATCGGGTCAGCAGGCTTGGTTGGCTACTTTGGCTGGATCAATGCTTACATCCCTGCAGCTACGGTTTACCCCATTCTGGTCTTTGTGGGTTTAGAAATCACAGCTCAGAGTTTTTTGGCAACACCACGAAGACACTATGCTGCTGTCGCCTTAGCTTGCTTGCCGGCGCTGGCATTTCTTGCCCTGAGCTTTCCAAATCAAATGTTCGGTGATGCAGCACTCCGAGATGCCGGGATCCAACTCTCAACCTTGCAGGACAGTTTACTTCAAACAAATCTCAAGACTGTCGGCATGCTTAGCAGCGGTTTCATCATCACCAGCTTGCTGTGGGCTTGGGCATTAGCAAAAATTGTGGACCGGAAGATTACGGTGGCAGCCCTTGTGATGGCTTTGGCCGGCGGACTTACGGCCTTTGGGGTTATTCATTCACCTCTGCCAGGGAATCAGCTCTTCGTTTTGTTTGGACCAGAGAGCTGGGGCAATATTGTTCTCGACGACGCAAACCGCGGACCAGTTATTGAGTACGTCGCTGGCTACTTCGCATCTGCCATCCTGCTAGCCATTTGGTCTCTGAATCCGAAAATTCGGTCACCAGCCACAGATGACGATGGTGCGATCGCCCCACAGGAGTGAGTTCGTCATTGATTCCAGACCGGCAGGCAGGGATTCACCTCCTACCACTAACGGAAACTGATCGCGGCTCGTTACGTGCAGATGCCAGTGTCACCAGCTCAACATTGTCGGGCATTGATTCCAAGCCTGCCTCCGCCGCCGCTTGTGATTCGAACCAAGCGAAAACACCAGGCCCCCAACTACTCTGTCCATGCCCAAGTACACCCCGCTCACTCAGCCACTGAATCACGCGTGTAACAGCCTTGCCGTTATAGGATCCCCCCTGAACGCTCGCAAACAACCGTCCGCTCAACTCGTTATAAATTCGCGTAGCATCTGCAAATGCACTGAACTGCCCCTGCTTCGCAGCTGGGATAATTTCTTCGATCACCAAACGACGTAATTCATGCCCCACTTTTTCAGAAGCTGGCTTCAGACGTGAAAACTTTTCGCGTTCCAACTGACCGCTGACGGCAAACTCGTGATCCAGCGGTCGCAAAACTGCAACACGCCAATCCTCCGGTAAGCAAATACACTCCTGAACAGCATTGAGGCTCTCATGATGAACCTTTCCACCTGCCTCGCGATCACCTGCTTCATAGATCATTCCACCCTGCCAGTAACCATGAGTACCAACCACAGACCTTTGCCCACGACTAGCCAAGGTATTTCCGATGGTGCTCAGCTCCACTGTCAAATCTTGATGTAGACAGAGACTTTCGGCAACTGCCAACGCTAGTTGCGTTCCACTCCCGAGCCCACAGTGAGTTGGTGCGGTTCGCAGTACCTCCACAGAACATGCTGGCAACTCCGCTGCACCTTTGAATTGGCGAATTCGCTCTGCAATCGGACCAATTCGACCCTGATAATCATCGGCACAACGAAACCTGTCAGCCGTCGATACCACGACCTCAGTGCACGGCTTATTGAGCATGACGCCAACTCCGCCAAAAGGTCGAACAGTATCCAGCAAGCCAAAATGCAAACGTGAACCAGTACGGACGCGCACCGTGAAACCATCGCCATCAGAGGCTGGGAATTCAATGGTTTGTGATGCGTTCATCAATCGTCTTTCGAAGGAAATCGAATGCTGTCTGTTCAGTCTGACCACCTGTTTTATCAATCAATGGTTGCAAACGACTCAATTCTTCTTGAATTTGATCAGCAGACAGCAGATGTGTTCTTGTTGCCAGAATAGCAGCTTCAATCACAGCAAATTTTGCACGGTTGAAACCGAAAAAGGGCTTCTCAACTTCGGAATGAACGACGCGACAATCCATTTCAACACGAGGTTGTTCTTCTGATACCGCCTCTACTTGAACTGCCATCCAACGATGACAAATTCGCAATCGCCACCATTGAGAATCGTCCCACTGCCTCACAAGACCCGCGATCTCGCTTGAACTGAGCTTCCCAACCGCGGTCTTGGCTATCAAGCTGACATCATCCGTGACATGCACAACGGCCTTTCCAGTGGCCATCAAATTTTGATAGGTCAGTGATGAACGGAATGGTTTGAGAACTAATCTCTCTGGGTTTTTCTGAGCACCAAAATCATCAGCCACCACAGGGCCCATGGGCGCCAGATTGACGGTGCCATTTAAATCGATCGATGTCACGATCGCTTCAAGGATCACGAGGCCAATTCCCCACGTGTCGAATCACGAAGTGCCTTGGGTCGCATTTCATTGGCCGCATGCTGTGAATGATGCAGTTCTCTACGTTTTGCAACCGCCACAAAATTTTCAAGCACTGCCATTCCATCCTCTGTCAGCACCGACTCTGGGTGAAACTGGACCCCATGCACTGGTCGCGTGGCATGCTGAATGCCCATGATCACACCATCATCCTGGCTGCGGGCTGTCACGACCAATTCGGCAGGCAAGCTGTCTTCATCGACTGCCAGTGAATGATATCTTCCCACATTGATTGTGCTGGGAAGACCGGCAAACAAACCGACAGAACCATGCGTGACAGGACTAGCCATACCATGTTTTGGAGGACAGGGACTGACGGTTGCACCAAACGCAGCCCCAATGACCTGATGCCCAAGACAGACACCAAGGATAGGGATCTCAGCGTCAAGATTTCGAACCACATCCACCGAACAGCCTGCCTCAAACGGCCCTTTGGGGCCAGGCGAAAGAACCACGGCAGCGGGAGCGAGACGTTGACATTCGTGGCGGTCAATTTGATCACTGCGCACCACGCGCGTATCGGCACCCAACCGCCTCAGATAACGGGCAAGGTTATGGACAAAGGAGTCGTAATTATCGAGGAGCAGAATCACAGGTTATCGACGAGGTTTGGCAAACTTGATCTTTTCGATAAGTTTGACAACTTCCTTGCCCTGTTTGTACCCACTTACCGCAGTAATTGAGCGAATTACATACTCATAGCGAAGATTGTAGTCTGTATCGATCTCAATCTCAGGTCCATCCTCACCCTCGACTGGGGCAGTGGTCCCGATCAGTTCGACCACGTTCGCACGCAACTGATCAAAATCTGTACCCAGATTTATCTCGTTCAGTGACATCGTCGTCAGTTTACCATTCTCGTCAGCCTGCAACCTTAGTTTCAACGGTAAGTCTGTTGGATCCATGGTCATGGAATCGCTTCCAGCCAATGGCATACGAACGCTGAAATCACCCTCGAGTTCCACAATTTTGAAGGTCATGACGAAGAAGATAAGCAGCAGAAAGACAACGTCAATCATGCTGGTCATGTTCAAGCCACTCTTTTCCGCATCTCCACGATTCCGGATTTTCATGAGTTGTCCTCCTTCACACGCAACGCGAAGTTCTCAAGCTGTTGTTCCTGAGCAACTCTGATTACTTCCTGTACATCTCCTGCAGACGTATCCTTGTGAGCTCGGATGACAACGTTAGCATCTTCAACGGTTTTGCCTTCTGCTTTGATAACCGCCAGTTCTTTTTGCAAACCAACTCGCAGAGTCTCTGCGGTATAGTCGTCACCTCCGAGAATAATTTCACCATCCTGCGCCACATGCAGAATGATAGGAAACTCCAAAGGTACCTCTGGTGGCTTTACCAACTGGCTGCTGGGCAATTTGACGCGATCGTTGGACTCAGTCTGCGCAAAATTGATCAGAACCATAAAGAACGCAATCAGCTGAAACACCATGTCGATCATTGGCGTCAGGTCACCTTCAGCCAAGTCGACTTTCTTTGACTTGACCTTCATTTAGTTCTTTGCTCCCTGAGGCTGGACATCCTCGAACCGGCTCATGAGGTTCTCACTTGTGACACCAACTTCAAGCAGCAAACGAGAAACGCGGTTCCTAATGATGTTGTAGGCAGCGATCGCAGGAATCGCCACAGCAAGCCCAACAAGTGTTGTAAACAAAGCGGTAGAAATACCTTCTGCGAGCTCGGCTGGCTTTGGAGAAGCACCTCCAAGGGCGATGACCTGGAAGGAAGCGATCATACCCTGGACCGTACCAAACAACCCGATCATGGGACTGAGGTTACCAATCAACGCCATGTAACTGAGACGGTGCTCAAGCTTCATGCTTTCCTCTTCTCCGACTTCCTGCATCCCCTCAATAGCCTTGCTATAGCCACGTGACAACTTGGCCAGACCTGCTGAAAGTACCTGACCCAAAACCGACTCATCGGTGCGAGCCATGTCGTATGCACCTTGGAAGTCCTTTTCGTTCAAACGTTCTTCAAATGCGTCGACAAGTTCTTGCGGACATAAAGTGTCTCGCCGTGCTGCCAACATGTTCATCACGAAGAGTGAAACCAGGGTGACGGAGAGTGCGAGGAAGACCAACAGATATCCCCACCCGAGGGAGCTGATCGTCCAACTCAGCAGGTTCTGATCAGCTTTGCTGCCACCACCCGCATCGGCATCAGCATTGTCGGCAGCCGGTGCAGCTGGTTCCTCAACAACCTCAACGACATCTTCTTCGGCTCCACCGAATTCATCTGCCGCATCCTGCGCAAACGCAGGGGTAAACGTAAACATAGCTGCAAGCATGACCATCATTATCGCGAGCGATCTTGATAATGAATGCGAACAAGGCAACTTTGGAAGAGACGCAAAACTGGGAAGCATTCCGCAAGCATCGAACATCAACGAGGCGCTCCGGGAGAAAAGTAGTGGTTGGGAGGCGAAGCTGGTTGCAGGTCAGTTCCTGTAACAGCCCTTTCGCTAAACCCTAGTTTAGCAAACTTCAATTAACAGGATGGACCTCGACGACAGCTAATCCAAGGAATATAAAAAGTTAGGTTGGGGGGAATGATCAAGTAGTAGCGGTGAGCTGGATGCCCAAACGGGGTTAAAACCCGGGATAGCGGTTTTGCAATTCCTGCCGGGCTTGGGCAGCTCTTTCGGGCTTACCGACCTTCGGCCACAGTTCTACCAGTCGCTTCAGAGCTTCTGCATGTGCATCTGGCTGTGCCGAGAACATCAGGTGGGTGTGCAAATATGACATGATCGCACCCTCAAGATCATCACGAGCCTCACAACTAGCCCCCCGAGCATTGTAAATTCTGGCTGCGATTTCAACATCTGCAGCATTCATCTCGGCAATTAGCGTGTTGGTCAATTCATTCGCTTGTTCACCGTCGCCTTGGAGAGCCAGCGCGACAGCTTTGCCAGCCTTGCTCAGCGTTTGCAGCCGAACGATTTGTGTAGTTTGTGACTTCAGGTTGAGAATCTGGTCAAAATCAGCAACGGCTGCTGGGCCCTGTTTCATTTTGAGTCGCACGAGCCCCTGCAAATATTTGGCCTCAATCTTGGTCGCCTCGGCTGGAGCTTTTTCAAGTGTGCCATAGAACTTCAGGGCCTGTTCGGTGTTATTGGAAGCCAACGCCAGGTCTCCCAACAACTTCGCAGACTCGTAAAAGTGCCATGAGTTTTGATAGCGGGTCGCAAAATCGAGCATTCGCCTTGCTGCGTCATCTATTTTCCCTTGCCCGCTTAAAGCCAGCCTGGCTTCACAAAGGGCATAGTAAAAGGCAACATCTTGCTTGATTAAGTCCCTATTGATTGTATTTGCTTTGACCTTTTTCAATTCGGCCAAAGCTTGATCATACTGCCCGTCGAGTGCAAAGGACCGTGCCTTAGTCAATTGGGGAGGATCCCCTTCGAACATGATCTTGGTAATTTCGCCAGCCTTGAAGGCCTTGATAACCCCGGCCTTGTCCAATCGCACCCCATCTTTGCTGCCGTCCAGCACGGCTCCACTAACATTGTCTCCTTTCATGTCATAAACACGGTCGATCTGCGCCTGAGCGGACGGAATGGCCAACATCCAAGCGCAAGCGAAGAAGAGAACACGGGGCTGAGTAACAATGCGTTTCATGGAGATATTTGTAATTTTGAGAGACGGGACAATTCTTTGAACGGAAAAGAAAGTCAAACGGCTTGCGGCTCGCTTACTTCTCGGTGACTTTGGGTAGCCCTTGGGCCGATTGCCCAAGGTCTGTTTCTATCTGCTTTAAAAGCTTATTGAATTTCTGGTAGTGTGTTTCGCCCCCCATGGCAGGATACAGTGCATGCACCTTGGTAATATCGCTCTTGGCTTTTTCCATCAGCGGCTTGCTTTTGGACTTTTTACCAGCACGGTATCGACACAGTGCAACGTGGTACCGAGCGTTGAAAAACATGTCCTGATATTTAGGATCACGACTGGTTAACTGACTCACCTTACCCCAGCCCCAAATCAGATTTTTCCCTTGGGCATCAGGTTTACCGCCATTAAGCGCCTTTTGAAAAGCAGCGACGGTGTATTTTTCAGGCACAACTTGTGCCCATTGCTCATAAGCAAGAGCAGCATCAACCTGGGCGTCCAACATCATCGGCTTCTTGGTCAGAATCGCTGCATACCCCTTCACGGCTGCGCTGTAGTTACCGAGCATGCGTTGCGCTGTTGCAAGCTGAAATTCCACCTGCAACGGTACATCTGAACTCCCTGCCTTGATCTGCTCGAAGGTACTGACTGCCACCTGCAACAACTCTGCTGATTCACCGGTGGCCTTAGTGGCTCCAGGCGGCATTGTTGTTTCCGCCAAATCAACAAGCGTCTGTCCCACCCACTGCAACGTGGCGGTGTCCTTCGTCGTTTGCGCAATTTGATCAAGAAAAGCCCGAAACGCTGAAACAAGAGCTTGTTTTGCCGGTCCGGTGGATGCATCCAATGAGTCGCGAATTTCGCGTGACGCACGAATGAAGATTGCAGTGAGCTTCTGTTGAGCATCCGGCCCCACCACGCTATTGCGCAATTTAGCCATCACATTCATTGCACGCTTCAGTAACGCATCAGCATCACCAGGCGATGCTGCCATTCGTTGAACAAGCACCTGCAACTCAGTGCTGTAAGTGTCACTTTCGAAACTTTGCCCCGCGTTGCCAAGTCGCTCTATGAGAGCGGTGGGGCCATAAGTTTCATTTTCCATAACGCTGGCTGCAGCATTAATATCTTTTAATCGAAGGTTGATCTTCATGAGGACCAGGGCAGCTTTTCCTGCCTCAATACCCGCGAGCTTTCCGTTGATCGTTGACAATCCCTCAGCAACTCGAGACCTTGCTCGCTCCAGATATTTCTGTGCCTTAGCGTCATCGCCAGCGGCGCGTGCTTTAATGTACTCATTCCAAAGCAGGACCCCAAGTAATCTCATGAAGGAACCACGTTCTTCTCCTTCGGGCATCGCAGAGATTCGCGTTTCTGCATCGTCCCACTGACCATCTTTCAATGCAATCTTGATGATCACCCCTTGCGCCAGTGCTGCCTTGGAGTTGTCCGGCCAATATTTGAGCATGAAGTCAGCAAGTGACTCCAATTGGCCCGATGCAGCGTTGTTGCCAGAATCCTCAACCAATAACAATTGCAACGCGTTCAACGCGACCAAACCACCGCTCAGACCAGCCTCTGACCCTGGTGCATTTCGGGCGAGAAACAATCCCACCACAGTGGCGTCGCGGTAGTGTTTCAATTTGAACAGAAGGAACGCGAGGTATTGTCTCGATTGATTCACCAATTCTAGGTCCGAGCCTTGCTCAACGAGGCTCAAACCCCGTTGCAAATACTGAATCGCAAGCAGCCGATTTTCGACCAACTGATTCTTCACTTCTTCGAGCTGGCTTTTCTGGTCAGCACTCGCATCGTCCTTGTCCAAAACAGCAATGGTCGACTCCAACTGATCCATCGCTGCCTGTAACTCGCGAGCACTCTCAAATGCATCCCGCAAGCTTTCGGGCTGTTCAGCTTGAGGCATCTCAACCGGTGCTTCCCGATCAATCCCCAATTCAGCCAAAAGGGCAATCGCTTTCTCTGATTGCGTGCCGGGAATCCTGCTAGCAGTGTTCAGCAACTCTCGAGCTTTTGCCTCAGCTCGTTTTCGTTCCACTGGCTTTTTTACTTTTTCGGTATCTTTCGAGCGTAGCAAATAAGCTTTCGCCAACGCTATCCGCAAATCCTGCACAGTGGACGCAGTACGTTCGTTGGGTCGGATTTCATTTACAAGAGGCTCCCCCCGATCAATTCCCATTTGATAGTTGGGGGGGCTTTTTTCCAAACCTAGACGAATGATCCCATTCATGGCTTGAAACTTTGCATCACGCAAAGCATCGGCGTCAGGCTGCTCGAGCATCCGAAGGTAACTATCCAATGCTTTTTCTTTTTCGCCGAGTTGTTCCTCGACCTGACCACGTTGCAATGTGGCGATGGCACCCTGAGCATAACGACCATAGTTATCGCTTAGGTCGACGAAGGACTTGAGGGCTTGTTCCAGGAGTTCCTTGCCACCTTTCATCGGATCACTGTAGGTACCGGCAGCCAAGCGGCGTGATTCGGCGGCACTATTCATCGCCTGTAGAAACTCACCCCGATATCTATCTCGGAGCGCCTTCGCGTCAGGCCCGGGTGCCTTGCCCCCAGCCATTTGCTTCAGTTTTTCACGTAGGTCTTCAACGATCGCGTCAAAAGTCGTGGATGCGGCCAGATAGGATTTGGCGGCCTCCGAACGCGTCGCTTCATCGGGTTCGCCAGCCATCAATTGGGTGGCCCTCACCAACTGCAGCTTACCAAGTTTCAAACGAGCCTCAGAAAGCCGCGGATGCCCCTGTTTTTTCAGAAACGCAGTGATTTCGGATTCGGCCAAACGAAAACTCTCATTCCGTTTGTCACTGTTACGCGAACTAATCGCCAGCTCAATGTATGTTTGAGCCTTTTCCAAAGGAATCGCATCCAAAAACTCCGCTGATACTCCCGGGTACTCGGAAATCCGATCCAAGTATGCCAAGGCCGTGTCAAAGTACCGCGCTGCTCGCAACTGCTTGACGAAATCCTTCGCGGGCTCGCCCGCGGCAAAAACTTGGCTAGTCGCCACGAGAGACAACAGAAACAGCTTGACGGGCAACAAACGCAGCATCCCTCGGAATCCTGGAAAGCTTGGCATAGGATTTTGTATGTCTAGAGGAGAAAAGGTGTCACGGAGATGATATCGAAGCAAACGGTTTTTTAAAAAGCTGAATGCAAACCCGCCCACAAACACTAGATTAAGAGGGGCAGTCGCCCCATTCAAGCATAGCCCACTCAGCAGGCCATTCGATGCGGATTCCATCACAGTTTGACGATGACAATCTTTACCGCAAAAAAATACCCCGTGGAGAGTCGGTAAAGACGTTTCGCAAGCTTATTCGACTCGCACTTGGGCTTGCTGTGGTTGTGGTGGTGATGCTGCAAGCCGCAAAACCCGCAGTTTATCGTCCTTTTTTTGGACACTTGCCCGCAAAATCAGGTGGAGCAGCGGCTAGCTTACCGTCTGCCTTGGCTACGCGACCTCAGGTTTCGACGAGTGGAAATGCAAAAACAGAACAAACTCAGTATTCCACCGAAGAAGGCCAAATTGCCAGCCAGCTGATTTTGCAACTTTCTCGCAAAGAGCAGGTCAACTGGACGGTCATTCTCTCACGTTCCCTCCGCGGGTTAAAGATCGGAAAACTGCCTGACGCAATCGCTACAACGGCTAAAAGACTCAAATTCGATCCTGATTTGGGACCCGACCAGCGTGCGGAGTGGGAATTCGCAGTTCAAGATCTAGCCGGCAGCATGCCGCACCCCGCGGCAAATCCCTTCTATGGCCTGACACAGAAGAACGCTTTACTGGCAGCACTGGACGAGGCTGCGGTAAATCGTGTCATGGATGGCAGCGTGTGGAGATCAGACGACTTCGATAGTTTTTACCGCGCTCTCGACTCCGCGAGCCAGTTACCAAAATCGGGAGCCGCGACGGTCGGTGCCTTACCATTGCTGCAGCAACCAGATGTATTTTTCAACCAGCTGGTGACGATCCATGGCCAAGTTGCATTGGTGGAAAACATACAAGCACCTGAAAATCCCTATGGCATCAAAGACTACTGGCAATTGTGGATAAAACCGGCGGAGGGTGCGGATCGGCCGATCGTCGCTGTCGTACCCGATGCTCCACGTTCAGTGTCAGAGCAGGCGGGCGTCCAACTAGCTGGTACCGAAGGAGCACAAATCTCGGTTGTCGGAAAATTCCTCAAACGCCTCGCGTATAAATCGGGAGCGGGAGCAGATTTGGCTCCAGTGGTCATTGGCCGAATCACTTACGCACCGTTTGCTCAAGGCGAGCAAACATCCACATCGACCGACAATGACACAACCGTTTTAGCAAGCAAGTTTTGGCTCATTGTCTCGATTTCATGCATTGGCGGTGTGGGCTTGGCGATGCTGCTGATGTGGCGAACCAGTGTATTAGCCAAACAATCACGCAAGCTTCGCACAGCCTACCGACAAGACCCAGAAGAATTCTTGAAAGGCTTAGGCGAACAATCTCCCGACGGACCTTCCGCAGCAGGGCAGGAGCATTCATGAAGATCTGCAGCAACACGGCACGACTTACTTACAAATGCTTGCCAACGCTTGCAAAGCATGTCGATCTGCAACACTTACTGCCCTTATTCTTGCTTCTCACCATGAGCAGCATTGGCTTTACGGGCGATTCCGTTATTCCACTGCTAAGCGGATTCGATCGGGAACGTGTTGCTGCCACCTACCCTCCAACCAATGGAAAGACGCTCGGGGAACTCGCGAAATTACTGTATCGATTACGTTCAATTGATCCGGCCAAGTTGCAATCCATGGCAACTCAAGGTGCCATCGAGCCGGAGATCGGGGCATCCTTGGCAATGTCCGTCGGCGATGCCACTCCACTGACCGGCACGATCAAGTCCATGCAGTTGGTCCCTATTCCGACAGAGCTGATCGAATTTTTAGAGTTCAAGCGACTTCACGTCCTGACTTTACAACGAGCAGACAACCAAGAAATCAAGGTGATCACTTTCCCGCTTCCTGACAGTGCCAAAGTCGGAGACCGGCTTGAGGGTGCGGGCATTGCGTTGCAAGTCAAACAATCACCGGATAACGCATCACCCACCGCTTCCGCGATACTCTGCAATCGACTTCGCTGGCTTCCAAAATCGTCACCGATCCAAGGTTGGCAACTGCTGCGGGGCGAAGGAGTAGACATCAGTCTGCTTGCCGACCTGGGCACAAGAGATCGCCAAAAACTTCTGGTTGAGGATGGAGACGCTTTCTACTCGATAATGGCGGCAGCATCTGATTTGGAGCAAAGCAAAAAAGACGCCCCTTTGCCCAGTAAAATTGCCCCAGTCACGTTATTGCAGGGCTCATCAGAGCTTTCTGGTCAATGGATACGAATGGATCTTGAAACGGTCCTGATCACGCGTATCTCCGTCACGGAACCTCGACGGCAGGTGGAACTCGGCAGTGATCACTATTACCAGATCGACGCGGTCGGTGATTTGGGAAATGTCGTGGTACAAATCGAGCGTCCCGCGGGTGACATTGGTCCGCCAGCTATTTTCAACAATCGCTATCCAGTGTCCGTGGTGACACGAAGTCTACCCATTTTTCTCGAAAGGCAAATTCAGCAGCAAGAGGGTGGAGATGCCGTCATCAGCGAGTTAAAGACGAAAATTCAGATGGATGGCTTCTTCTTTCGGCTCTGGAGTTATGAAACCGACTTCATGGCCCAACATGGTGGGGGAGACCAATTCGGTCCATTGGTGATCGCGGCAGTGATTCGAAATAAACAAGCCGATACAATCGACCCTACAGGAGTCAATTTGATCGGAAGTGCTGCAGCATGCGCGGTGATTCTTGGAATTTTCAGCATATGGGCGTGGCAGCGACGGACTGATTCTCGTGACCGCGCTGTACGGAATAGAAAAAAAGAAAAGGAAGCAGAAAGCCTGCGAATCCCCTGAATGCTGGCTCACGCCCCACAATCAGGCTCATCGACTACTTGACCAGAACGTCACAACCGGCAGGATATCTACGGCCAAGAACCAATCACAAAAACAAACCCGCCATTTTAACGAGAGCCCGACAACATGCGCCGCGCTAAAATTACTGTCATCGGAGCCGGAAACGTAGGAGCAACATGTGCACACTGGTGCGCTGCCGCTGAACTCGGCGATGTGGTGCTGCTGGATATTCCACGCACAGAAGATATGCCGCGTGGGAAAGCGCTTGACCTAATGCAAGCCTCACCCATTTTCGGATTCGACTCAAATATCGTAGGCACAACTTCCTACGACGACACCGTCGACAGCGACGTTATCGTCGTGACCGCGGGCATTCCCCGCAAACCAGGCATGAGTCGTGATGACTTGCTCAGTACGAATGCCAAAATTGTCACAAGCGTTGGCGAGCAGATCAAAGCGACAAGCCCAAACGCAGTCGTCATCGTGGTCAGCAATCCACTGGACGCTATGGTCCAGCAAATGTGGAAAGTGACGGGATTTGACTCCGCACGTGTCTGTGGACAGGCAGGTGTTCTCGACACAGCACGCTACCGAACCTTCCTTGCGATGGAACTCGGCGTAAGTGTCGAAGACATCAGTGCACTCCTTATGGGTGGCCACGGAGACACAATGGTGCCAATCCCGAGCTGCACCAGTGTGGGAGGCATCCCAATCACCCAGCTGATCGATTCGTCTCGCCTCGAAGAAATCGTCGATCGAACACGGAAAGGTGGTGCTGAGATCGTCTCGCTGCTGAAAACGGGAAGTGCCTACTACGCGCCTGCTGCGGCCTGTGCGCAGATGGTCGAAGCTGTAGTACGCGACAAAAAGCGAGTGATTCCTGTCGCCGCGTTGTGCAACGATGAGTATTCAGTCGGTGGTTACTACGTCGGCGTCCCAGTCGTTATGGGCAGTGGCGGTGTGGAAAAGATCATCAAGCTAGATCTCACAGACAACGAAACTGCAGCGTTCGAACATAGCGTTGAGGCAGTGAAGCAATTGGTAGCTACCATGGATCAATTGCTATCAGCTTAAGCGTTAGTCAAATATTGCTCTTTGCAAATAGCGAAATTGACTTTTTCGCCGCCTTGGAATCTCATCAGCGTTGACACCACTCCAAGCGCGGCCTTAGTTTCTGGGTCGATCATTTGCGCAATGCTGTTTTGGTTTGCGTTTTTTTTAAATCGCCTCTCTTTTCGAAGAAGCCATGGGTCGTTTTCAAAAGCCGATGTCATGGAGCCAAGCCACGGAATCGGAATCCGAAAAACAAAACGCCCACTCCCACCCATGGGACGGTGCCGCAGCACTTCCCAACAACTCGAATGTTGAGTTTGGCATTGCTGGCACTTGGTCACACAACACCTCGCACCGCAGTTTCTTTCTACCGGTACATTACTCAGAAAAATACCAATATCCGCTGTTGGTTTGGTTTCATAGCAACGGATTTAATGAGCACCAGGTGGATCAGGTGATGCCGCACATCAGCCTGCGGAACTACGTCGGTGTGGGAATACGCGGAACCAAAGCCATCGACTCAGTAGGTCACCGATTTGACTGGCATCACAGCCCTGCTGGCATTGCGACCACACAGGAAGCAGTAATGCAAGCAATCGATGCTGCTAGCGATCGTTTTTCAATCAATCCATCACGCATCGTTTTGGCTGGTTATCGCGAAGGTGGAACCATGGCATTACGTACAGCGATGAGAGAACCGGATCGTTTCGCGGGCGTTATTTCGCTTGGTGGGCGAATGCCAAACGGTTTAATAAGAAACATGCAGCAATTGCGTGAACGTCGGATGCCCATGCTTTGGCAATGGGGTACCGAGAATCCCCAATTCAACCAGAAAAATCTGAAAACCGACTTCCAGATGTGCATGGCAATCGGGAGCCGGGTCGAAGTGCGCCAATACCCCGGTGACGATGAGATGACCACCATCGCACTTCATGATCTTGACGAGTGGACGATGCGACATGTCGTCGCGGATTCCTCCATACAGGACTCAGATCTCTGGGGATCCAGCCCGACACTTTACTCAAGTAATTGATCTGATTTCATACCCGGCTTGTTCTGGCACGGAGGGTACAACTGCTCCAGTTTGTTTAGATATTGGCATCACGAGTGATGCCGAGTCATCGGCCATGAGGTACACTTGAACCACTGGCATGGTCCGCCAGATAAGAGTCTTGCAAACTCTCAACTGACTCCCAGAAACCAGAAGTCACTCCAAGCACATGACCGACGACACCATGCCTTCATCCGACGATTTACACAACCGTGATCAACCGGAATCCAAAACAAATACTGCCTCCGCTGAACCCAACGGTAAGACAGTTTTGCTGGTGGACGATGACATTGAAATTGTCGAAGCCGTGCGTTACGCGTTGGAGGGTGCTGGCCACACTGTCGTGGTTGCCCGTGACGGAAACCAAGGCTTGGCGCTTGCGGAGCGAGAGAACCCAGACTTGATTGTGCTGGATATGATGATGCCTAAACGCAGTGGTTTTCTAGTGCTTGAAAAACTCCGCCGTCTGCGTACCGAACCGTTACCGGTAATCATGATTACCGGCAACGAAGGAAGTCGCCACAAAGCATATGCCGAGCTGTTGGGTGTCAGTGACTACATTCGCAAACCGTTTCCGATGGAACGCTTGATCTCCTCAGTGGATAAACTGATCGGATCATGAGTTCCAAGGAACAAAGCAAAGCGACTGAGCGACTTTCCCGCCAAATCGTGATTGCTGCCGCGATCACAGGTGCCCTTGGCATCGCGATTGGTGCCTTTGGTGCTCACGGCTTGGAAGCACTCTTCAACAGCCGCGGTTATGATGCTGCGTTTGCCGCAAAACGCTCGGATCAATTCGACGTTGGCGTGCGGTATCACTTGTTGCAATCCGCCATGCTTTTGGCACTGGGTGCTCTGACTTTTGGTTCCCAACATTGGCGAAAATGGTCACTCCGTTTGAGTCTGGTTGGGCAAACTTTATTTTGCGGCAGTCTCTACCTACTGGTTCTTACAGACACACCGAAATTGGGAGCAATCACTCCTCTGGGTGGAATATGCCTTATTTTTTCGTGGCTAATGCTGCTCCCGCTGTGCTTGAAATCAGGGGATGAATGACGCCTAACCGGCAGCATTTCATCAGAAAACCGCTTCCGGGTCCTCCCGGAGAACGGGTGAATCGCTTACGGTGTTATGAGGTCATTCTTCATTGCTCTTGCTCCTGCAATCTCCGCCGATGTCCACCGCGGTTCACCCAGATATCGAGTTTCCCAAAAACTGGCACCGCCGTCATTTACTTGATTTGGAAAGCCTGTCTCCGGAAGAAATCTCCACGATTCTGGACGTGGCACAGCAACTCAAGGAACTGACACAGGGGTGCCGGCAGAAGATCTCGCTGCTTGCGGGAAAAACCTGTGCAAACTTGTTCTTTGAGAACAGCACACGTACCCGAAACAGCTTTTCACTAGCGGCGAAACGACTAGGCGCCGACACCGTGGAATTCAGCAGTGTTGGTAGCAGCGTCGCCAAAGGCGAGACCTTTGTGGACACTGCCAAAACAATTGAGGCCATGGGTGTTGAGTGGGTTGTGACTCGCCACGGCACCCCGGGAACACCTCACTTGCTTTCACGGGAACTGAATTGCTGCGTGCTGAATGCGGGAGATGGCCCCCACGGTCATCCGACCCAAGGTCTACTCGACATGCTGACAATCAGGCAGCATCGTGGTGAGATCAAAGGCCTGACGGTGGCATTGGTAGGCGACATCGCACACAGCCGCACCGCGAGAAGCAACATATGGGGCCTGAGTAAACTGGGTGCGCACGTTATTATCTGTGGTCCGCCTACTTTAGTGAGTCCCAGATGGACCGAACTCGGCTTTGAAGTCGCTCACCACTTGGATGACATCCTTCCACGCTGCGACGTCCTCAACCTGCTCCGAATTCAGTTTGAAAGACAGCGAGCCAGACCCTTTCCGAGTGTTCATGAATACGCTGCTCTCTACGCGATGAATGGCGTTAGAATGCAAAAGGCGAAGGATGACATTCTGATCATGGCTCCCGGCCCCATCAATCGTGGTGTCGAGATTACACCTGAAGTCGCCGATGGACCACACTCCGTCATCTTGGAACAAGTCACCAATGGTATTGCTGTCCGAATGGCAGCACTTTGGCTGTTGTCTGGTGCGAATGAGCGAGCTAGATCTAATCCAACAAGCACACTGGCCGACTGATCAAAACAGCCCACCGACAGAGCAACCACGCGTCAAAGCCAAGCCAAGCAACACAACTCCATGAATGAATCAGCCAAGTGTGACCTGCTCATCGAAAATGCCCGGCTAGTGGACCCAAGTCAGGATTTGGATCTCTCGGCAAGCCTCTTGGTCATCAATGGATGCGTGGCAAAAATCAACCCCACCGATCAGGAAGTACCTGAAGCATGTGAACGGCTTGATGCCATGGGCAGGATTGTTGCGCCGGGGCTTGTTGATTTAGGTGCTGAACTTCGTGAGCCCGGCTGTGAAGAAGACGAGACGATTGAGTCTGGCAGCCATGCTGCCTTGGCTGGTGGCTTTACTTCAGTGCTTTGCTGCAGCAGTACCAGACCGTGCATTGACTCACCTGGCGCAGTTGAGTTCGTTCGTCAAAAGGCCACCAAAGCGCGGGGAGCACGGGTTCATGTGATTGGGTGCCTGAGCAAGGGACGCGAAGGGGAACAGATGGCCGAACTCGGCTTGCTGTCCGTTGCAGGAGCAGTAGCCTTCAGTGATGCGCCGAAATCGATGCCGAACGACGCATTGCTCAAACGCGCCCTGGAGTATTGCCGGATGTTCAATCTTCCAATTTTTGATCGGCCTGAAGTCCCCGAGTTGGCAGAGGGCGGCATGATGCACGATGGCCAAGTCTCCCTCGTACTCGGGTTGAAAGGCTTGCCAACCGAGGCAGAAGACCTGGCTGTTGCTCGCGATGTACGCCTAGCCGAAGCCACCTCAGGACGACTGCACGTCGGTCCGGTTAGCACCATGGGGGCAGTCGACATGATCCGAAGAGTCAAATCGCGCGGTATTGATGTGACCGCCTCTGTTTGTCCACACAATCTGTGTCTTTCCGATCTCCAACTGCGATCATTTGATTCCAAATACAAAGTACACCCACCATTACGCAGCGAGAAACATGTGGAAACGCTTCGTAACGCATTGGCGGACGGCACAATTGACGCAATCCAAAGCGGGCACATGCCAAGAAGTCGAGAGAAGAAGATGGATGATCTTGATCTCTCGCCATTCGGTGGAGCCAGTTTGGAAACAACGCTTGCAACCACAATCACCTACATGGTGGCAGAGCAGTTGATTGACTGGAAAACGGCAATCGACCGACTTTCAACAGCACCGGCTCGAATTGCCGGAGTCCCGGGAGGCACACTCAAACCGGGTGCCCCGGCTGACATCGTCATTATAGACCCAGAAGCGACGTGGACCGTCGACGGGACACGCTTTCGCTCAAACTGCATCAGCAGTCCCTTAGAAGGCCATTCACTGCAAGGTAGAGCAACCCACACCATTGTGGGAGGCGATATTCGCTATCGACTGCAACCCGAGTTAGAACATCTCGCGTGAGCCGAACGTCCAAGCCCGTCGTAGCGCCATCAACGCGAGCTCGTTAATCAGGTTGGCAACCGGATTCGACCTACCTACCCGACGGATCGCCTCGGACCTCAGCTTTCGGTGACTCGACACTACCTGATCCCTGACGAAGAACGATCGCCTGATCAATGCCGGAAACGGGGAAAACCTCCCGTATTCCACCAGGCCAAGCAACCGTAATCGAATCGACTGACTGCCTTTCAGCCAAACCGAAAGTGACCGCCTTTTCACACTGGCTAAGGTAGCTTCGAGTTGGCATGACACACTGCCTCAGCACTCGCTCCCCAAGTCCTAGTTCTACGATTGCTCCAATCCCGTCTCTGTTACCATCTGTGCCTTCCAACCCGACCCGTAGCCAGTGATTCCCGGTGCTTTGATCGTTTCGGAACACTGCTGGCTCTCCATCACTAACCGCGATAACAACATCCTGGTCCCCATCTTCATCAAAATCACCAAACACCGCTCCCCGACCAACGATCGGCTGGTAGAAATCTTCACCAACGGATGACTCGGGTGTCAGCACAAGTTCGCTTTTGGCATCCCTTCCTGCATTCCAAAACAGCTGGGGTGGTTGTGCATAACGCTGTGTTGCCTGCACCTTGGATATCTCTTCTTCCAGATGCCCATTCGCACCAAGTAAATCGAAACGACCATCAAGGTCGACGTCGAAGAAAAAAAGCCCGAATGTTAGCCCCTGCCGCGTTGGTGGGCCAAAGCCTGTATACATCGCTGCATCTGTGAACTGTTTTTTGCCTGCCCGAGCCATATAAAGTGCACTTGGCTCATTCGCAAAGTTACCGATGCCGATCGCAAGTGTTCCGTTATCTCGAAACTGAGCCGTATCGATACCCATGGCACCACGAGCATTACCAGTACTACGATCAAAGGCGATCCCACAAATCCGGCCGACCTCGGAGAATGTCCCATCCCGGTTGTTTTCAAAGAGAAAATTCCTGACGGTATCATTCGCTACCACAATATCCAGCCAGCCGTCACCATTGAAATCAACAGGCGCAAGTCCCATTGCTTTTCCCAGTGGGACGCCCGTGTCATCGTTTCGAATCTGGATGCCTGCTGACTCCGATACATCAGTGAAGCTCCCATCACCTTCGTTGTGGTAAAGATACGAGAACGATCCAGAAAAGGCCTTGGGCGGGCCATAGGCCCGTGACTCACCATCAAGTGTAAATTTTTGACTCAGATCCGCATCTTTGCTCCATGTCACGTAATTACAAACAAACAGATCCAGCAGACCATCATTGTCGTAATCAAAGAACCCACAACTTGTGCCCCATTTGTCGTCTCCACCTCCCACGCCGGCATCATCAGTCACATCGGCAAATACTCCCCCTTCGTTTTTCAGCAGGCGGTTCCTACCCACAGCCGACAAAAATATGTCAGTGTCTCCATCGTTGTCATAGTCGCCGACCGCAGCCCCCATTCCGTACAGGTTTTTCCCAATCCCCGCCTCTTCGGTCACATCAGTGAACTGGAACTTTCCATCACCTTTGTACAACCTGCAGGGAGAATCGAGCTGACCACGAGTATCCCATGGCCAGCGGGTTGAATTGACAAACAGCAAGTCTTGATGTCCGTCACCGTTGTAATCCAGCACAGCCGCGCCGCTTCCCATTGTTTCGGGCAACAGTTTCTGACCCTCACGCCCTGAATCATGCTTGAAATCAATACCGGCCTCGGTCGCCACACTCTTCATTAGCAGTTGGGGAATTTCTCGAGCATTTTCTTGACGTTGTTTCGGAAGAGTTACTTCTGACTCGGTTGAATCTTCCCGCCGTTCGTTGATATTCAGATAAATCAAAGCCCCGATAACGGGTATACCCAAGACCATGAACACCACCAACGAGGCCCGCAAAGCGCTAGCGATCACCGCATCATTTTGCACGTCATCGTCATCGTCAAGCTGGTTTTCGTCGAGGTTATTCATCAGTTCCCATATCAATCGGCAGCGGCAACATCCGGCTTAGCGTCTGTCGCAACTTCAGTGCGTTGCATGTCATAAATCACGAGTGCTTCAGCTGCGTGATTCGCCGCTGGGTAACGGCGCCGCGCGGCTGGGATCGCGACTTCCGCTGCATTGTCGTCGGGTTTGTAGCGGGTGTGAAGCATACGGTGATGCTGTTCCAACTCCGTCTCACCGATCAAACCATAAATTTCAGCCAAATTGGCATGGGCAGTGACGTTCTCGGAATCAACCTCAAGCACCTGTTGAAACTGCTGTACTGCATCCCGCGAGTGCTTTTCAAATCCTCCTTCAAGATCCAATACCTCTGCACGCTGAGCCAAGTCAACCAAAGTCAACCCCAAAGCATTACGTACTGCGTAGTCGAGAGAAAAGTCAAAACCTCGCTCCGGTACCTTCGTTTGCAATACAGCCCGAAGTGAATCTGCAGCCGCCTCGAGGTTTCCCTGCTGCCGATTAACAATCCCACTCAACCATCCATGCGTCCACGATGGTGGTGGCGGATCCATCTCCGCCGCACGCGTGAGTGATTGTGTAGCCCCATCGAGATCCCCTTCTGCAAACTGAACTCGCGCCATGTTTAGCGGGCCGTCAAATCGTCCCAAGGCCTCAACTTGAGCAAACGCCTCGCCTGCTTGCTTGAGTTCAGCCTTCCCCTTTAGTAATAAACCTATTCCGTAGTCATTCCACCGCTGCCACTCTGGAATCTCGCCTGACGATGGAGCGACCGCCACAGGTTCAAAATTCGCATCCACCTCATCAACAACAAGCAATGATACGGTATCGCTCGCGATTTCAATGATTGGCAGATCGTTGGGGTCACCAACCTGACCCAAATCCAATGGATCAACCTCGGGATCGCGATCTGCACGGATATAGTCCAGGTACTCCGTATCGAATTTTCGATATAGCAATCTCGCCGTAACCACTATCGGCTCGTCCGTGCGGTCCGGTACTGTCAGCTTGTAGTGCACCGACTGGCCGGCGCCAGGGGGCATCTGGTGGCTGTACAACGGCGTGAAAATATTCTGTGCGTTTCGCCGATTGATCCGATTGCCATCACGGTCGAGCATAAACGTGTTTACAAAGTGCGACCAGGAATCAACCACCTCGCGGTCATCACGGTGCCCGCTCTGGCCGATCAATCGCCCACCTTGGGTGGCAGTCATCTCGATCCAAATCTGATTTGAGTCGGTCGTACCTTGGCTGAAATGGTGGCCCAACTTCATCGTCCTCAGTACGGTTTCGATCAAGTAGGTTTTTCCCTTCTCAACCTGAGCAGTATCCGCTAAGGGTGCCTGAAGCACACCGTCGATAACCCCGCCGTCTTTCAAGCCAAACAAATCAACTCTCAGCGTGCCCTCGAGGTATTTCCGGTGCAATTCGACTTGGTCCTGATCACCCATCCAGTGCCCTAAAGCCGAGTTGGCACTTGGAAATGAATGAGTGTGCACGCCAAGACCACCTAGCTCTTCCATGTACTTCGCCCCGAACTCGTCACTCGCCACTGCTGGCATGTGACACTCGTTGCAATTATCCTCAGCCTTCGGTGGGTAATAGAAACTCCTTGCACCATGACCAGAGACTCCACTCAACAGATAGCTGTCATAGTGATTTTGTCCTCGCAGGAATTCCTTGTATGCGGTGACTTCACCCGGCAATGAAACTTTGTGGCAAGAGGAACAAAACTCAGCCGTCTTGTGCAATGGTTTCAGCATCTCATGTTTGTGAAAAGCAGGTTTTGCTTTCACCATCAAGGAATTCAGGCCCGATAACACCGGGTTGTCGCTATATGCAAATGGATAGTGTTTGGGTTCGTCAATGGTGTAATCGGCATTGCCGATACTGCTATCAACGGATTGGATAGCATGACAAACAGCACAGGAAATGCCGGCGTGTGCTGTCGGGTCATTCACGTCATCATAATCCGGGTCATCAAACCGCCCCGAGAAAAATGGAACCGGATCGTGGCACCCCGCACACCATCGTGACGCCTGCAGGCTACCAGCTCTTTCGGTCGCAACCTTCCGCGTCTCGCGAACGGAAGCTCGATAAGCAGGATTGTTAAAACTACTCAGTTTGTGCGCACTGTGTAACGCTGAGTCGTAAATGTCCTCATGACATTTCAAACAGTACTCATCGTTCATCAACGTCTTTGCAGAGATAAACTTCCCCGAGACGGTTCTTGCCAGAGAAGGCTCAAAGTACTTCTCACCGTCGATCGGTCCTGCATCTCCGCTGATTCTCGGGTCAGATGCCTGAAACCCAACCATTAAGATGACGATAGCACCGATCGCCACGCCGACACGTCGACCAATGTGCCACTTGATCCGTGGACCGACCAGGCGATGGAGCCAGTAAAGCCAAACCGCAGCCAGCGGTGCCAGAAAGTGCATCCAGTAGACAACGTTACGGGTGGTGGGATTCACGATCGCCAGCGTGCCCACTCGCATCAGCAGCAAGCCGCTGACCAAAATGACCAAAGCCACACCAAGCAGCGCATAGCCGATTTTCACAGCCCTCCGATTCCGACGATTCCTCGCACGCCACATGTGCAAGAAACCAAAACCAACCACAGGCGCGATGAGCAACAGCCCCAAGCCGAGGTGCATCAGGAACATAAGCTGGTAAAAGTGCGTCTCATAAACCTCTCCCGTGAACTTCTGAAGCCAGGTAATCGACGTAAGATAGAGCCCATTTGCTGCAAGCACACCAAACAAGGTCAATACGACATACAACACCACTCGCAGTTTCGGGGTCACAGGACGCACAGGAGCTTTCTTCTTCGTAGCCGCTTTCTTGGTCGGAAGAGAAGGTGGTTCGTCTAGGGCGGCTTTGCGTGAGGCCATACGAGCTTTCTAGGCTGGAGAAGAGAACTTCATTATAGTGACGCAGCGAGAGCCAAAATTGTTTTCTCTAACCTGCACGAATGACCAAACAACGCACAAAAGTCCACGGTTGGAGCTACTTTCAAGGGGTGATGCATGTTGGTATTCAATCTAAACCGACAATCACAGACTTTCAAAACTCATCTTCGCTTTCGTTCCCGGCCTAGCCCAAAAAGATCGGAAGGACTGTCGACGTCGCAAATGCGGTGCATTCAAATCTCGCAAGCGTTGACTATTTGTCGCAGCCTCAACTGAAGGTGGATAACGCCTCATGCCGCGGTACGGCAGGGGCAAGGTTGATTGCCCCGTCAGCGTATTCAAGTCAGCATCCTTGTCCCAACCGATACTGTGGAAAATGAAATCGCGTTTCCAGCCCTGTGGAAGATCTGCCTGGGGCGTGGAAAACTGCAATCGAATTTCATCACCCGAACTGATGACCACCATCTCATCATCCCATTCGCGTAACAGGGCAGTGCATTCACCAAATCTGGAAAGTTCACCAGCCAGTGGTGGCCACCTCGGAGTCACTGCTGCCTGCTGATAATCGTAGGTTTCTGGACGCGACGAATCATCTCGCAGACGTTCAGAGAAGCCATGAAAAGCGACATCCGCATTTAACAGGTCAACACTTTCCACTCGAAACTCAGCTGGCATCTGCTGCACAGCAATTTCAGCGCAATCCCAGTAAATCTGGGCCGATGTTCGAATGCGAAACCTCGGATCTTCCTGATTCGTCACATCCGTCACATCAACTACGATGGTTTTCGTTTTTCCACCGGGGAAACCCATGTACTCAATCGCTTTTTTCCAACCTGATTCGGATTCCGAGTCGGGCACCCAAACCGAAGGAAATTCCAGCGGTCCCAGAGTGGGATTTTGATCAATCTGAATATTCAAAGATGTGTCTGTCGGCAAAATCCATCCTGTCAGCACCAGATAAATCTTCTGGGTCTCAGGTCCACTACCGATTCCAGCAAGAGCTTTACCAAAGTCGAGGTCAATCCAATGTGGCTCACACAACCCTTGGCGATATCGCCGATCAAAACCTTTGACAAAATTTCGATCAACCATCGATAACGTTTCCGTCACATCCCGCCCAAAAGTATCTTTGCCTTCAACGACAGCGCGTCGGTCCTTGGCGGAAAAAGCAAAGATGGTAGGAGTTGCGATCTCGCCGGGACCAACTTTCTCATTTGTCCAGATGTCCACATCGACGGGGTGATCAACTACCTGCAAAGCAACCTTGTCAAAGTATGCGACTTCCCACAACTCTTCGGTAATTCGAAAATCGTAGTGATCACCACGTGGACGGATTTGATCTCCGTTGATCTTCAGATATTCCCATGGCCTATCCTTAGCGACGACACCACGAGCTACTTGCAACCCGAGCGGTGCGGCCCAAAGGCAATCAGTTTGAAACACATACTTTTCACCATCCCACGCGTAAAGGTACGGGCACGAACCCTTCAGAGTCTGCTCTTCCTCAACAAGCGAGTCCACTTTCGGGTCACGCACCGTCTGAGTCAAGCCATTAGGAAAAATTGCACGCACGCTACTGGCCGAATCAAAGCCATCAAGCCCGAAATGTGTTGATGGCGACCGCACAACTCTGGCTCGATAGTGCGGACCAAACCGCATCTCCAGCACACTTCCCACCGCATAATGATTCACGCGTCCACTGGCATTATCGTCGATCCCTTTAAAACGCACATCAACATAGTGCCCCATCGGCATCGTACTGTTTTTAAGTACGCTAATCCCCCGAGACGTCATTCCAGCAAGATCCAACACACCATCGCCATCAAATTCAGCCACCACCAAATCATCACCGGCGATTTCAACTGAATCAATAGGTTGCCAATCACGAAAACCCCAAGGTCCAATTCTCGTGATCGCAGCTCCCTGCTCATTCAGGGCCACAACTTCCATCCATGAGTCATTGTCAAAATCAGCAACAACAGCCGCGGAAGCGGCGTGCCCATTGTGCTCCACATGATCAACAGTCCATGCATTCGCAGCCGCAGTCTGCGAGAAAACGATAGAAACCCCACCCTTACCAGCCACCACGAGGTCCCACGACACATTTCCATCAATGTCTTCCACCGTGATGAACTGAGCCTCTTCGATCGGTGGTATCTCATCAAAAAAACGGCTGCGAAACTGAAGATGAAGAAGATTTTCCAACATGCCAACTTTGCCGCTAGCACGATGCACTGTCACAACATCAAGATCCAAATCTCTATCCAGATCAATCAGTGACATATCTGACACTGGATCGTCACCCGAGAACGCGTTCTCGGGTTGTGTAATTTCAAAGAAGCTCCTGTTGCCGCGGTTAGCGAACAAACGAATGCCGTCCGACGCCGTAGCCAAAACCAGATCCAAGTCACCGTCTGCCTCCAGATCACCTGTAACCGCAGCAGTCACATCGCGAACATCCTGCAGACCATTTTCTGCTTGAGCCAATGTCAATCGTGATTCTTCCTTCACTTCCGCACGACCATCCAACTGCACCAATCGCACACCGTCTGAACCATAAACAATCAAACTCTGGAATGTGTTGTGCCGAGCCGCAGAGGAGTAGTCCTGATCACTCTCGGCAACGGTCTTACGATCAGACCGTAGACGTTTAGGATCGCTGCTATCAACAAGAAACAGATCTGCAGCCACGATTCCCTTGGGAACGATGTCTAACTGCAATTGGCCGACGGAGCTAAACTTGCCGTCACCCTCATTGCTCCACAGCTCCAACAGCCCATCTTCATTGGCAGTGCAGAGATCCCTATCAAGATCCAAATCATAATCAAGCGAAAGGACAGTGTGGTTCGCTGTCACTGGATTAACCATCTGTTTTTCAAACTTGAATTCACTGGTACTCACTCCCAGTGGCTTGTCCTCCACCGCCTGAGCAGATAGTCGACGTAACGAATCAAAGCTTAGAAGATCAAGTGGATGCGGAGATGCTCGACGACGGTCTGTCTTAACAATCTCAGTGCTGTTCAAAACATTGAACCACAGCAACATGCGATTCTCTGCTTCGGACCATTTTTCTGTTTCAACTGCAGCCACGATCTGGGCAACCAATTCATCGGGGGTGACACCAATCGGTTGCGTCTCGCGTCGAATCGAAGGTTCGATCGCGTTCGCCAGTCGCTTGGCACGCTCAACAAAAACAATCGCCTTCTGATCGTGGGTTGCAATGTTGAGTCGTGCAGCTCGCAAGGCAAAGAAAAGGTTATCGGGCTGCTGCTCCGATAGCCGCCCGATCGCGTCAGCAGCATCTACCAGCAACTGTGCCGGCAGGCCATCTATTGGATCTTCCAATTGCTCGACAACCTGAATGAGTGATCCGCCCAGAATCCGGACTTTCGCTGACTTACCTGCCTCACCACGAATGGCGGCTGACACACTTTTGTAAACTTTGTTGCGTTCTAATTTGGTGACTGATCCAGGAAGCAGTGCAGCCTGATGCAGATCAACCCTTGTCGCCAACCACATGGCGAGCACCTCATCGTTTGCCGCTTTCCGAAAATCTTCAATCGCCTGTTTCGCAGCCGAAATCGCGTCGGGAACTTGCCTTCGAGCATTTTGTTTTTCCTGAGCATCAAGTGAGGCATTGGTTGCCTTTGCTGATAGCGTATCCACCCGAAGCACACGATTAATGGCACGGTTGAGTGCGACCGATTCATCCGAGGCAGCTTGGCGATACAGTTCATTCCAAAATTGATCTGCTTCAATAAGCTCCAGATTCTCGGTAGCAGCCAAGGCAGTCCGGGTCAAATCGAGCTGCTGGCTGATAACGGGATTCAGTCCACCCGACCCTTTATCATCACGTTTACCCAAAAGCAGCCAGAACCCAGTCGCCATACTCAGCACCGCAATCACGCCCACCATGAAGGGCAAGATCAATTTCTTTCGCCCTCTGGATTTTTCGCTACTCGAGCTTTTGCTGCTTGTTGGACCAAGATCACTCATGAATGCTCCCCACGGGGCTGTTTTTTCGATATCCTTTGCATCATGAACGTAACAAAATTTTTAGATCAGGCCGACTCGATTCGAGTCGGAATTGTGGAAAGTAACCATTTGCTGCCCCTGCAGCTTGGTGAGCGATACTCGTCACTCGCAGAGCTTTTGGCGACAGAAAACCCAATTGCCACAATTCAAAGCCTAGACACAGACGCCCCCGTGCCAATCGATGACTCGATCCGCTGGCTGCCACCGATTGATGATCAGGAGGTATGGGCTGCTGGCGTGACCTACAAACGCAGCCAAACTGCCCGAATGGAAGAGTCCGAAGCTGCTGCTTCGTGCTACGACCGAGTCTACCAGGCGGATCGCCCTGAGCTATTCTTCAAAGCGACGCCGCACCGGGTCAGTGGCCACAAACAGCCGCTTCGTATCCGCAGTGATGCAACTTGGAATGTGCCCGAACCAGAAATCACTCTCGTCCTCAGTCCGCAATTCCAAATCGTCGGGCTCACGGTTGGCAACGACATGAGTTCACGCGACATTGAAGGCGAAAACCCGCTCTATCTACCGCAAGCCAAATGCTACGACCAGTGCGCCGGACTTGGCCCCTGGATCACGCTCTTTGACACATTGCCAGAGATGAGCGCACTTCGAGTGGATCTGAAGATTGAGCGTGATAGCCACGTAGTTTTCGATCAACAGACATCTGGAGCGGAAATGGCGCGTTCCTTCGAAGATCTCGTCGGCTGGCTCAGTCGCGACAACTCGATGCCATCGGGTGCTTTTTTGATGACCGGTACTGGGATTGTGCCAAGCAACGAATTCACTCTGCACGCCGATGATCTTGTTCACATTTCTATCGCCGGCATTGGCACATTGTCGAACCCGATTGTTCAAGCCTAGTCTCGTTCAAAGCTAGTCTCGGAAGCCTGCTCCCCCAAACCACGTACCCGCACACACTGTATCTACGGACCGCAAGGAATTCTCGTTATGTCGACTGCTGAAAAAGCCATCCGCCCTGTTCTGATCGCTGGGGAATGGCGGCAAGCCAAACATGAACACACTTTCAAGGCATCAAACCCCAATAAAAACGAGTTGCTTCCGGTAGAGTTCCCCGTCAGTCATTGGGAAGACTGCGATGCAGCACTTGAAGCTGCCGCGCAAGCTGCCCACGAACTGCGTCAACTTCCTGCGGAAAAAATTGCCGATTTCCTCGACTGCTATGCAGACCGGATTGAAGCTGCCAAAGACGCACTGGTTGACGCTGCATACGCTGAAACTGGCTTGGCGAAGAGTCCCCGATTAGCCGATGTAGAACTGCCTCGTACCAGCAATCAGTTACGTGCAGCAGCCGAGGCCTGTCGCACAGGAAATTGGGCAATGCCCACCATCGATACCAAGACCGGAATTCGATCCTGCTACGAAGCGTTAGGACCGATTTGCATCTTTGGACCCAACAATTTTCCGTTTGCGTTTGGAAGCGTCTCAGGAGGCGACTTTGCGGCAGCCATCGCTGCGGGCAATCCCGTGATTGGAAAAGCAAATAGCTCTCATCCGGAAACCACTTATCTATTTGCCAAAGAGGCTCTTGAGGCTGCAAAGCAAACCGGACTTCCGGAAGCGACCGTCCAGCTGATCTACCGAACAAACCATGCAGACGGAGAGCGAATGGTCTCTGATCCCCGAATCGGGGCAACGGGCTATACAGGAAGCCGGAATGCCGGACTGCAACTTAAAACAGCCGCAGATCGCGCGGGCAAACCCATCTATCTGGAACTATCAAGCGTCAATCCCGTTGTCATCACTGACAACGCCTTGGAAGAACGCTGTGATGAAATCGTGACCGAATTCACCACCAGCGTTTTGATGGGAACCGGTCAATTCTGCACCAACCCTGGTTTGGTGATGCTGCAAAAATCAGATCGTTCTGACGCCTTTGTCAAAGCGGTCGCAGAAAAATTCAACACCACACCTGCTGGCACCCTGCTGTCACCCGCCGTCGCAAAAAGCCTCTCTGCAAGTGTTCAAAAACTATGTGATTTTGGTGCTGACCTGGTCACCGGAGGTGGTGAACCAGAAAGTGACCGGTGTGCCTATGCGAACACGTTGATGGTGACGACCGCCGCAGCTTTTCTGAAAAATCCGGAAGGTTTTCAAACCGAAGCCTTTGGCAACGCAGCCCTCATTGTCATCGGTGACGATATCGCCGAATTGTGTAAAGCAATTCGCCACCTCGAAGGTAACTTAACAGGCTGCATTTACAGTGCATCCAATGGCAGTGACGATGATGGCTGCGAAACCCTGGCCGCCGAACTGACCCCCAAGGTGGGCCGACTTCTGAACGACAAAATGCCGACCGGTGTAGCAGTCAGCCCAGCCATGAACCATGGAGGCCCTTATCCGGCAACAGGCCACCCCGGCTTCACTGCTGTTGGTGTGCCTGCATCACTGATTCGGTTTGGAAAACTCACAAGCTTTGACAACATCCGACCTCATCGCCTGCCAAACCTGCTGAAAGACAAGAACCCCACAGGAAAAACTTGGCGCATGATCGACGGCGACTGGACGTGCGAAGACGTGAGCTGAACAGGCGCAGCTTGATTTGTACAGTGAAGCAATCCGTTCATTGAAACGCGTCTGTATCGACGCACGTATCCTGTTT
Organism: Rhodopirellula sp.; assembly: GCA_003513555.1. Classification (GTDB taxonomy): domain Bacteria; phylum Planctomycetota; class Planctomycetia; order Pirellulales; family Pirellulaceae; genus Rubripirellula. The sequence continues at coordinate 38,463 of DOPG01000091.1, forward strand.
GGGAAGTTTACCCCAGTCAAAATACTCAATCACGGAATCGATGTTTTCAACATTCGTGTGCTCGTCAATCAACCCTGCGGAAATCGCAGCCCATCTGATGATTTTCATTGGTGAGACACCCCGCTCGCGGTACAAGCTAAGACGTGTGTCTCCGTGTCGCTTGGCAAGTCGCCTGCCATCCGCCCCACAGACCAGCGGAACATGCGCAAACTGCGGAATATTTAATCCGAGCGCTGAATAAAGTTCGATCTGGCGAAACGTACTGGCAATCAGATCATTACCCCGTACAACTTCGGTGACCCCCATCGCGGCATCGTCGACAACAACCGCAAGTTGATAGGATGGTTCCCCACTTTTCTGAGTGACAGGAAACGCACCGAGTGCATTCGCTGGAATGCATTCGCGGTACCCAAGAACCAAATCATGAAATTCACGCGATTGGTCGCCGGCCCGGAATCGCCAGCAATAAGTTCCTTCCTCCGGCAGCGGATCTCCTTGCTTCCAGCCTGCACAAAAACCGGGATAAACGGCGGGTTCATGATCAAAATGTGGCGCTGACCCCGCCGACTGAATATCTTTTCGAGTGCATGTGCAAGGAAAGACCCGATCCGTTCGGATCAAAGTTTGCAGAGCATCGCGGTACAACTGCACACGTTCTGTCTGAACATAGGGTTCATGAGGGCCACCCATATCGGGTCCCTCGTCCCAATCCAAGCTCAACCAGCGTAAATCATCAATGGCTTGCTGCGAGGCCCATGGTTTCACTCGTGGCGAATCGACATCCTCAATTCGAAGCACCAACTTTGCCTTAGCTTTCTTGGCAGACCAATAGGCGAGCAAATAAGTTCTGGCATTGCCAAGGTGCTGGGCGCCCGTCGGTGATGGTGCGAATCTTCCTGCACTCATGCGAATTCAATTCTGAACATTTCCATAACTCTCCGGCACCAGAGTTCCAACAAACTGCTGATTCAAAATAAAACAGGCACGGATCTGGTTCGGTCCCAGCCCCGTCTCGGGAACGCGGCAGACAACCTAGGAGAGCACCGCGAATACTAACTAAAATTCCGCGTTACCCGGCGTCCGGGGGAAGGGAATGACGTCCCGGATATTTCCCATCCCACTGACATACTGAACGACTCTCTCAAGTCCCAAGCCAAAACCAGCATGGGGAACCGTTCCAAATTTCCTCAAGTCAATGTACCAATCGTACTCGCTCTGATCGAGGTCGGCTTCCGTCATTCTACCCTGCAGGACGTCAAGCCTCTCCTCACGCTGACTTCCACCGATGATTTCGCCGACACCTGGCACCAACACATCCATCGCAGCAACTGTTTTACCATCGTCACTGACACGCATGTAAAAAGGTTTAATGCAGGAAGGATAATCGGTCAGTATCAAAGGACCGTCAACGTGCTTTTCCGTCAGATAGCGTTCATGCTCTGCCTGCAAGTCGGTACCCCAGCTGATCGGGTACTCAAACTTTTCGTCGCAGGAAGTCAAGACATCGATTGCCTCTGTGTAAGTCATGTGCGAAAAGGGTTTTTCAACCACGGACTGCAGCTGTGCAATCTTTCCCTTTTCGATTCGCTGATCGAAGAACTGCATATCCTCTTCACAAGCATTCAAACAGTCTTTGAAAATACGCTTGAGAAAGTCCTCGGCTAACTTCATATTGTCAGCCAAATCAAAAAAGGCTGCTTCAGGTTCCACCATCCAGAACTCAGCCAGATGCCGACTGGTATTGCTGTTCTCTGCTCGGAAGGTTGGGCCAAACGTATAGACTCGCCCCAACGCGCAAGCGTAAGTTTCAGCCTCAAGTTGACCACTAACAGTCAGGAAAGTCGGTTTATCAAAAAAGTCGTAAGAGTAGTTCACGGGTCCGCCACTCTTGGCCAACATTTCGAGGTCCAAGGCAGTGACCCGAAACATTTCACCCGCCCCCTCACAATCACTGGCAGTGATTATTGGTGTATTGGTATAGAAAAAACCATTCTCGTGAAAGAACTGGTGAATCGATTGACTGATTTGATTCCTGACACGAGTGACGGCGCCAAAGGTGTTGGTTCGGGGTCGCAAGTGTGCCCATTCCCTTAGCTTTTCGAAAGAATGGCGTTTCTTTTGAAGCGGATAAGTCTCTGGATCTGCCCACCCAACCACACGTAGGGCAGTGGCGTGCATTTCAGTGGCCTGACCCTTGGCGGGGGACTCCACC
>DOPG01000091.1:40870-43111 GCA_003513555.1 Rhodopirellula sp.
GTGGCCTGACCCTTGGCGGGTGACTCCACCAACTCACCATCGATGGCCACGCTGCATCCAGCAGTCAAACGCTGGACATCCTCCGCATAATTCTCAAGCTCCCCCGGTACAACTACCTGCAAATTTCCAAAACAGCTGCCGTCATTAACCTCAAGAAAGCTGAATCCACCCTTACTGTCCCTTCTGGTTCGCACCCAGCCGCGAACTTCACGATCAGGCCCCACGGACTCAATTTGTCGGGCAGCTTTAATTGGAATCCATTGGCTCATAACTACGCAGCCTTCGCTTGTTTTTGCAGGAATGAAACAAATCCGATGATTAACAGAATCGCCAACAACACCAACGCGACAATTCCGATTGGGAAATCATACATCGTTTTCCCATAAAGCCCCCAAGCCGATGCGAACGAGGAAACCGCGGTTCCCAGAATCATCAACGCATTCCAAACAATACGTTTCGCACCAGTGGGCATCGCATCACCAAGCACGCTCTTGGAGTTCATGAGAAGCAGAAATGAAACATACGCAATTGGTAGCATGGCTCCACCGATGACCGAGGTCGGCACCGCCAGCGCTGGCGCCGCAGCACCCCAAACGAACGGACCTAAGACGCCAACAGCCGGAATGAAACTGCCAATTCGATGCATCGTGCCTTCAGCAGGCACATCCAGAAGTTCACAAAAAGCGAACCCATTGATAAGCATCAGAATAATGATGGTCGATACGGCCATCCCCAGCACCCCCACGCCAAACACAGTCTGAGCAATGGTATCTCCGACAAGCGGTTGGAGCGTAGCTGCCAACGCATTGTTGTTACGTTTGACCAACATTGCGGCCACTTTTTTGTCGGCCTCTGGCAGAGCCTCACGGGCAGCAGTTAAATCCGCCTCGGCTACGTCAGGATTCTGTTTCTTAATCCTTGCATCCACGTATTTATAATAGGCCTTGACCTCGGTAGCGGAGTCATCGCCGGCCCGCACCTTGGCCATCACATCCTCAGTCTTTCCATGAAACTGACTGGCTGCTGCAATCACAACACAACCGGTTGCGAGAACGAAGGGAACAATTAGACCGATGGAAAGATCAAAAATCGCCAAACCACGTTGGCGAACGCCCCAACCTTTACGCAACATTGAATATGGCAGCAGGAAGGTCATATTGATACCGACCGCGGTTGCAAAGGCCGCAATGATCACATCCTTCTGAATGCCAGCAACCTCTGCGGTCCACCAATCACTGAATGCTCCGGTTTTTTGAATTTGTTCAGCTAACGCTGGCACAGGTTCAAACAGAAAACTCAAATTCGGGACAAAACCAGCAAAAATCTGCCCCCAATCAATTGCTCCTTTCATGCTCAGGGCAAGCACAACACCGAAGAATGACAAAACAACAATGCCTACCATTCCCTTCAAAATCAGCTCAAAAGCTTTAATTCCTTTGCTGCCTGAGTTGTAGAACCAGACAACCACCGACGCGACACACAGGATGGACACTGCCACGATGATCTTGCCGTAGCCATCGGGATTTCCCAGGGACGGGACAAGATTTTGCTGTACAGCGGCTGTGCCCAAGGCAAATTGCGGAAGACACCACACAATATTTGCCATGATGGTTGCGATCAGCCACCCCCATGCAAGAACCGGACTGATCCTCGTCTTGATGGTATGGAAAGGGCGTTCTCCGGTCGAAAGCGTGACGTAGCTGATCGCACTTAACATCACGACACCAAGAATCATCGCGACGGGCTGCAGCCACATCATCTCGGTCCCCATCAGCACACCCAGGTACAAAGCCCCGGCGAGTGACCCACCTCCCAATGTAATCGCACCTTGTAACCACCCGGGCCCTAACAATCGAGTGTAAATCGCAGCCTTACCAAGTGGTCCAGCCGTTTGTGCTGACTCCAGTAGAACTTCTTCACGGGAAGCAGCAGATTGTTCATCGTTCATGAGGAAACCATCGAGACGAAGGAAAATATGAGAGGGTAGGGTAGGGTAGGGTAGGGTAGGGTGCGGGGCGCGGGGGGCCGCCCGGCGCCGCCGGGGGGGGGGGGGGGGGGGGGGGGGGGGGGGGGGGGGGGGGGGGGGGCGGGGGGGGGCGCGCGCGGTGCCGGCTCGTCGCCGGCATTCCCCTTCGGGTCTCCCTCGGCGAGCCACACTTTCAGAAGCGCGACGGTATCGGTGGAGACGGGGGCGTGAGCGCCTACGCGCACGAGCACGGGCACGGGCACAGGCACGGGCGC
>DOPG01000268.1 GCA_003513555.1 Rhodopirellula sp.
AGGGGGGGATTCGATCGCCGCTGATTGTTTGGGGACCTGGGCTCATCGCGTCAGATGCCGTTGGTACCAGGAATACTGCTTCGGTCTTTTCCGCGATCGATCTTACGCCGTCGCTTCTTCGGTTGGCCCATGCCAAGCCACCAGCTGGCACCATCTATGATGGCGAGGATGTTTTGGATACGTTGCTTGGTAAATCCACCGCAGGAAGGCAGGCCGAGATTTACTTTCGGCGTCCACCGGATCGAAAAAACTACTACGGGTTTAGCCAATTGCCTGATTTGGCCGTCAGGCAGGGAGTATGGAAATTGCTCTGTGACTACGACGGCAGTCGATCGCAGCTTTACCATCTGATTGATGACCCTGGGGAAGAGGAGAATCTTGCGGGCGACAAACCAGAGGTCGTGTCGGAGCTGACTGCAAAGCTGCTCGCTTGGAATAAGACCCTCCCGCAAGATAACGGCCTGGAGTTGGGGAAGCAGCCCGAAAAGAAAGCTCGCAACAGCAGGAAGAGATACACCTTGCAGCAGGGAGATGACCTATCAGGAAAAAGTGCGCCCAACTACGGGGGAAGAAGCGTAACGATCACTACCACCTTTGACAGCAAAGGGGCAGATGGCGTGATTCTTGCTCAGGGAGGCGATAAGCAAGGTTATGCTCTCTACATTCGAGAGGGGAAGCTCGTGTTGGGAGTGCGTGATGCATGGAAGCTCACGGAAGCTATTGCAAGGGAACCCCTAGCGTCAGGAAGCACGACGGTGATTGCGACGATTTCGACAACTGGAAAAATGAAGGTTCTTGTTAATGGAAAAGTGGCAGCGACGGCGGATGCCGCGTGTGTGCTGGCGCAAGCCGGTGACGGGCTTCAAGTGGGGGATGACAAAATCAAGCCCGTCGGCAAGTACACGGTCACGACCTTTGTTGGCAGCATCAGCGCAGTCAAGCTGAAGTTTGACTAGGCCACTGCGGATGCACCTGCCATGGTGTTGCTTTCCCCGTAGAGACTTTCTGTTGGGATGACGCAATTGCATTGAATGCGTACTGACACAGGTTCAGGTTGTGGAGAGCTGATAATTAAGCCGGCTCAGTCCGAGGTGGTGGAGGGGCGACGAATGCGTGTTGACGCGAGGATGACCGTGGATCGACCTTGAACCGCATATTCACTGACATCATCGAGTGGCGTGCCATCGGAAATGTCATCGGGCGACGCCAGATCCGTGTCCACGATTCGCTGCCATTCGTGGAATTCTGCAGGAACGGAAGGCAAGGCGAAGCTAATCTCTTCCCAATAGGCATTGAAAATCAGGTGGTACCACCGATGGTTGGTTTCGATGGTGAACGCAACGCTACGTGATTGATCACCCCAGTCGGGTTGGTCCAGTTGCGTTCCGTGCCAACGCACCCTTGCTCGCTTAATCACCTCTGTCAGTGGTAGCGTCGGGTCCGCTCGTTCGGGAAGTCCCTGACGGTACGTGATGAGTCGTCGAACGAAACGGTGCAGGTCAGCATGCTTGTCGGTCAAACTCCAATCAAACCAGCTTGTTTCATTATCTTGGCAATAGGCATTATTGTTCCCATTTTGAGTCCGTCTGACTTCATCACCCATGACTAACATTGGAACACCAAGTGCAAGGATATTGGTGGCAAAGAAGTTCTTGATCTGTTTCAGGCGGATCGCCTCGATTTCGGGGTCATCCGAGGGGCCTTCCACTCCACAATTCCAGCTGAGGTTTTCGTTATGACCATCACGATTCCCTTCGTTATTGGATTCATTGTGTTTCACGTCATAAGAGACGAGGTCATTCATCGTGAATCCATCGTGGGATGTCACGAAGTTGATGCTTTGCTCAGGTTCGCGGTTTCGGTGTCCGTAGATGTCCGGACTTGCCAGAAAACGCTGAGCGAAGACCCCGGCTTTTTTCTCGTCCCCCTTGATGAACGCACGCACGTCATCCCGAAATTTTCCATTCCATTCTTTCCAGTGGTCACCAAAAAAATTACCAACTTGATACAGGCCAGCCGCATCCCAAGCTTCGGCAATCAGCTTGGTTCCGCTTAACACCGGGTCTGTTTCGATATCCCAAAGGATCGGAGGATTCGCTTCGGGATTGCCGTAGATGTCGCGGGACAGCACCGAAGCCAGATCAAATCGAAAACCGTCGACATGCATCTCCTCAACCCAGTACCGAAGACTCGACAAAATCATCCGTCGCACGATCGCATGATTACCGTTGAGTGTGTTCCCGCAACCACTGAAATTGGCGTAATGACTTCGCTCTGGTTCCGAGTCAGTACGATCCTGTGAGATATAATAAGCCGAATTTTCCAGACCCTTGAAGCAGAACGTGGGCCCTATCTCGTTGCCCTCTGCTGTGTGGTTGTAGACTACATCCAGGATCACCTCGATTCCCGCCCGGTGCAAGGTTTTGACCATGTCTCGGAATTCGTCCAAAACGCCCTGGGGATCAGTGGTCGATGCATAAGCAGCGTGCGGAGCAAAGAAGGAAACAGGGTTGTAGCCCCAGTAGTTGCTCAAGCCGGGCGGAGCTTCCTGTGGATCAAATTGAAAGACTGGCAGTAGCTCAACGGCCGTGATACCCAGGTTCTGCAGGTAAGGAATTTTTTCGATCAAGCCAGAATAGGTACCGCGTTTTATTGGACTGACACCTGAGGATGGATGCTGGGTAAAACCGCGTACGTGCATCTCGTAAATGATCGTCTTGTTGAACGGGTGACAGAGCTGCGTATCACCTTCCCAGTCGTACTGCGAGACATCGGTGACTACGCTCTTCATGGCGTAAGGTGTGTTATCACCAGGTTTGGCACCTGCTTCGCGGTCAAAATGTTCGGGGATAGCGATCGCTCGGCCGTACGGATCGAGCAGCATCTTTTCGCCATCGAAACGCATTCCATGCTCTGGCAGGAATGGGCCTTGGGCACGATAGGCATAAATCTGCCCAGGTTTCAGACCATCCACATGAACGTGCCAATAGTGGAATGTCTGGTGCCTTTTCGCATCCAGCTTGATTGTCGTCGTCGGCGCTGCGTCATTTGCATCATCGAATAGCAGCAATTCCATTCCGTTGCAGTTCTTTGAGTGAATGCTGAAATTCACGCCGGTGGGTGTAATGCTGGCACCGAGGGGATAAGTGGTGCCGATTCCAATTGCGGACATGGGGTTCGCTGAGGGGCTGGTAGATAAAGGAGGCGTTGATGTGTGTTGCGCGCCGTGCTGCGTCGTTAGCAAGGCTTTGAGAGGGTTGAAAAAAGAGTATCGCAGTTCTGGTCTGATTTACCGAGTCTGGTTGTCTCGGTGGGATCAAACGCAGTATCCTGCTATGGCGATTCACGCGTGCTTGTCGGCTTTGCGGTCGACCGTTTGAATCGACATTCCAAAGTTGGTACCCCGGTATGCTTTTGATCGCGACTGATGAAGCAGGCTACGGCCCTAAACTGGGGCCGCTTATCATCACGGGTACAGCATGGGAAGTGCAAGGTCACCCTGATCGAGAATCCCTCGACCGTCTATTTCAGCCACTACGTGAACCTCACCTTTGTGGCGAAATTTCGGTCGTTGTCGACGATTCAAAAGCGATTTTTAAACCATCGAGTGGTTTAGCTGGCTTACACGCAGTTGTCAGTGCGTGTATGCATTGGTGCAAAAGGCCGGAGAATTCTTTACTGTCGGCTCTACCATGGTTGGCGGCCCGAGATTTGGAATCGATCCGCAGCACAGCGTGGCTTGACATGCAGGGCCGCGACACCTCTTGGGTTAGTCCCAGTGAGACGCGGGAGTGTTTAGAGAGTTGGCAGTCGACCGGACTTCGTCTGGTCGGGGTCAGTTCTCGAGTGATCACGGCTAGGGCGTTCAATGAGTTCTGTGCCAGCGGGACGAATAAGGCGGATCTGCTATCTCAGACCACCTTGGGCCTTGTGAAAACACTCATGGGCGAGCATCAGGGCAGTGCTGATTTTGTTGATGTCTACTGTGATCGCCATGGAGGCCGTCGCTATTATGCCGGCGTATTGCAACATGTCTTTCCTGAGCATCTTGCTCAGGTACATTCCGAAACTGCAAAGGAGAGTTCATATGTGCTGAGTGGGGGCGGGCCTAACATGTCGGTACGCTTTACCGTGAAGGGAGACCGGTTTTCACCTGTTGCTTTGGCTTCCATGCATGCCAAGTATCTTCGCGAAAGGTGCATGCAGGCATTCAATCATTACTTTGCTGATCGCCACATCGGTAAGCTAAAGCCGACCGCCGGATATCCTGCGGATGCCGATCGGTTTTTAGCAGACATTACCGCAGTTGTTGAACGCGAAAAAATTAATTGTGAGCATCTGATCCGTGCCCGTTGAAAATGGTGTGCTGAATAAAACTGAGGGCTGAGTGGTGATCTTTTTGTATCTCAGACGGACAA
>DOPG01000366.1:0-2938 GCA_003513555.1 Rhodopirellula sp.
CTATGGCGTTCCATAAATTCGCTCATATCAATGCGAACCATCGCATTTTCATCGTCAAACATCACTTCGGCTAGTGCTTTACACAGCTCGGTCTTTCCAACCCCGGTGGGGCCTAAGAACAGAAAGGACCCGATGGGACGATCTGGATCCTGCAAACCGCTTCGACTACGTCGCACGGCATCTGACACGGCCTGAACAGCTTCTCCTTGTCCAATCACCCGCTGATGAAGGCGCTCCTCCATCACCAGCAACTTCGCTCTCTCCGTTTCCAGCATCCTGGTCAGGGGAACCCCAGTCCACGCGCTCACGACCTCAGCAATCTCGTCCTCAGTAACATCGTGGCGCAGCAAGCGTCGCTCATCACATGGCTGGTCCGGCTGCCCCGACTCAGCTTCCTGTTCCAAGGCCTGCTGTTCTCGAGCTTCTGAGTCTTCAATCCGCTTTTGCAAAACCCCCAGCTGTTCCCGCACCTCAAGCATCTCGCGATATAGTTCCTCTGGACTTTCACCGCGAAGTTGCTTCTGCTTTGCGTCCGCATCAAGCTTTGCAAACTGATGCTCTAACTGTTCGATTTCCTGACGGACTGTTTGAACATCTTCCAAGCCAAGTTTTTCTGCCTCCCACTGCTCTCTGAGGCTGGCAAGCTCACGATTCAAAGTCTCCATCTCTGCTTCAACTTCAGCACGCTTGGCAACGGCGGACTCTTCCTGCTCATCTACTAGTTGCCGGTGTGCAAGTTCAAGTTGTCGTAACCGTCGTTGAATCAGATCAATGGGCTCGGGGACACTCTCCTTCTCCATTGCCAAACGACTACCTGCTTCATCAACCAAATCGATCGCCTTGTCAGGAAGAAAGCGATCAGAGATGTATCGGTTGGACAGATTGGCAGCAGCCACCAACGCGCTGTCGGTGATCCGTACGCCGTGATGTGACTCGTATCGCGACTTGAGTCCCCGCAGAATCGCGATCGTATCATCAACCGTCGGCTCACCGACGTAAACAGGCTGAAATCGCCGCTCCAAAGCTGCGTCTTTCTCGATATTCTGGCGATACTCATCAAGCGTGGTAGCACCGATACAACGCAAAGCTCCGCGCGCAAGCTCTGGTTTCAGCAGATTCGCAGCGTCAGCTGACCCCTCTGCATTTCCCGCTCCCACGACGAGGTGCAATTCGTCGATGAACAAGATCACCTGACCATTGGAGTCTTTGACTTCACGCAGGACAGCTTTCAACCGCTCTTCGAAGTCCCCGCGAAATTTTGCCCCAGCAACAAGAGCTCCCATATCCAACGAGATCACACGCTTATCCCGCAAACTTTGGGGAATATCGCCCTCAAAAATCCTGAGCGCCAGCCCCTCCGCGATCGCCGTCTTGCCAACGCCCGGTTGCCCAATCAGCACTGGATTGTTTTTGGTTCGACGTGACAACACCTGCACGACCCGCCGGATTTCATTATCCCGGCCAATCACTGGATCGAGCTTTCCCTCTGCTGCCAGTCTTGTCAAATCAAAACCAAATTTCTCCAGCGCTTGATAAGTGTCTTCGGCATTCTGGTCTGTGACACGTGCAGAACCACGCACGGCCTGCATGGCTTCCAACACATCATTTTTCCCGATGCCTGACAATGAGAGTAGATTCTTTGCCTTGCTGTCGGCGGTTACGAGGCCCAACAACAAATGCTCAGTACTGACAAACTCGTCTTTTAGACTTCCTGCAACTTCAGCAGCAGCATCGAACGTTTTTTGTAGGTTATGCGCGAGACTTGGCTGTCGCCCTCCCGTCACTGCCGGCAATTTCCCGGTTTCACTCGCAACAAGCTCACTCAGTTGTGCGACGTCCACGTTCATTTTTTCCAGTAGTGGTCGCGTAATCCCATCCGACTCCTCTAGCATCGCCGCTAACAGATGCAGTGGACTGATTTCCGGGTTTCCTGCCGAGGCGGCGCGTCCCTGCGCATCGGCAACTAGTGCCTGAGCTTTATTGGTTAATTTATCAAATCGAAAAGTCATGACAGTGTTCTCCCTTTGCGTCCTAAAAATGCAAATCCTGTGTCAAAAACGTTACCAGTGGGCACAAAAAAAGGCGGGTGTTTGACACCCGCCTTGAACTCAATCAGCAGTGGTCATCCATCATTCTTTGACCTCAAAGTCAGCATCGATCGCATCATCATCGGCATCACCGGCGGCAGCCGCCTCAGGGGCAGCCCCTTCCGGCGTGGCGCTGGTTTTTTCGTACAGCACCTTGCTAAATGCCTGTGACGCGGCGTCGAGTTCGTCAGAAGCGGCCTTGATGACAGCAGCATCATCGCCCTCTGCGGCAGTCTTGACCTTCTCGATCGCTGTGTTCATCGGCTCGGTGTCGGCTTCAGTTAGCTTGTCCTCATGCTCCTTCATCTGCTTTTCCAACTGGTAAACCTGTTGGTTAGCGCGATTCCGAGCCTCGACCAATTCGAACTGCTTGCGATCTTCATCGGCATTGGACTCAGCATCTTTTCGCATCTGTTCGATGTCGTCCTCGCTGAGAGCACCTGCTTCATTAATAGTCACGGAGGCTTCTTTGCCGGTTTTCAGCTCCTTGGCAGAAACCGAAACGATACCGTTCTGGTCAATGTCGAACTTGACCTCAATCTGCGGAACGCCTCGCGGTTGCGGTGGAATATCTTCGAGGTTGAATTCTCCGAGCAATCGATTGCTGTTCGCCATCTTGCGTTCTCCCTGAAAGACACGCACCGTCACAGCAGTCTGGTTGTCGGCCGCTGTACTGAAAACGTTTTTCTTTTCAGCAGGAACTGTGGTGTTACGTTCCACCAACGCAGTCATCACACCGCCTTCAGTTTCAATCCCGAGTGTCAGAGGTGTCACGTCCAGCAACAGCACGTCAGTACGTTCACCAGCGAGAACGCTACCCTGAATCGCTGCACCAACAGCAACTACTTCGT
>DOPG01000366.1:3141-3314 GCA_003513555.1 Rhodopirellula sp.
CTGCACCAACAGCAACTACTTCGTCTGGGTTCACGCCCTGGTGTGGCTCTTTACCGAAGATTGATTTCACGAGCTCTCGGACTTTTGGCACACGAGTGCTACCACCAACGAGAACAATCTCGTCGATGTCGCTGGCCTCAAACCCGGCATCTTTAAGAGCACGCAATACGGGC
>DOPG01000115.1 GCA_003513555.1 Rhodopirellula sp.
ACTGGCTTCAACACTCGCATCACGCGCCCAACGCGGAAGTCATAGCCCTCTGATTTCACCATTAAGAAAAAAGTTTCTACTCATAACAGCGATCGGTTGAATTTTCGACAACCCACCTCCCAAACACGCCAACTCACAACCAGAAATTCCCCGAAGGAATACGCATCGTGCATAAACCCATTTTCAGATTCATTGCGATGATCGCGTTACTTGGTTTCACCACAGCGATCTCCAATGACGACTTTGCCAAAAAAATCCTGAACTCCCACCCCCAGGCAGATAGAGACGGTGATGGTGTTCTTTCGGAATCTGAACAGGCTACCGTGGTTCAACAAATCCTAAAGCGTTATCCGCAAGTTGATCGTGATGGCGATGGCAAACTTTCAGATTCGGAAATGCAGAACTTGATGCGAATGTCAGCGAAGAGGACAAGAAAGTCTCGCCCGGCGGGGAGCAGAAAATCGCCGAGTGAAAACGATAGCTCCAGTGCATTGCTGAACCAATTGCGTCTTAAGGGTGAACTGGATATTGAGTACAGGAAAAACACCTCGCAACAGCGAAACAAACTCGACTTCATTCACCCCAAAAATAAGGTTTACGAACAAGCACCGCTCTTCATCTATATCCACGGAGGAGGCAACACGGGTGGCACAAAAAATGCTCTCTACAATAAAAGTCCTCTTATTCTCAAAGAGCTGACCGAAGCAGGAATTGCAGTCGCAACAATCGATTATCGAGTATTCGGACAAGGTGAAGAACTTGGCTTCCATCACCTTTTTCAAGACTGCAAAGACGCATTGCGTTTTTTGGCAAAGAACGCTGATCGTTTTGGCATCGATCCAAACAAGTTCGTGACCTGGGGCACATCAGCCGGAGGATCAAAAGCTCTGATCACGGCGTTAACCGAAAGTGACTTTCTGCCAGGCGAGGTCTCTGGACCGCAAACCGAACACACTGTCATCGGCGCGATCTCATTTTTTGGAGCAACCACTTACGTTGTTCCCGAACTCTGGCAGAAGAGGCTTGAAAGATTCCCTTCAAGAAGCCAATCAAAAGCGGAAATGATGCTCAAGCCTTCTGATGGCATGAGCCCAGAGGAGATCAAGAAACTCATCAGCGCGGACCAGCATCTGAAATCGGATAGTCCCCCAATTCTATTGGTACATGGAGACACTGATCCCGTGGTGCCGATTGAACTTTCCGAGCACTTGCAGAAAGTAGCGAAAGAACGCAACCTCGATGTGAAACTGGTCGAGGTGAAAAATGCCGGACACGGGTTCAGCAAAGTCAAGGGAAATCCGGCCCAGCCATCGATGACCTGGGATGAGACACAGCAACTCGTTGTGCAGCACGTGCTGAAATGGGTTCAATGAACTGAACTGCCTGCCGGAACTCTTTTCACAGCACATGCCCCTTACATGAGAAGCCTTTTTGATGCTCCAAAAACCACGAAGCAAGACGCTCGTTGTCCTGTGCGGTCTCCTAGCCGCCGCGCAGTTCGCAGCCGCCCAAGACATTACGCCGCAGCAAAAGCAGCGCATTCTGAAGCGTTTCCCGCAAGCGGACCGCAACGGTGACGGTGAGCTATCGGCCGAGGAAATCGCCCCCATCCGGGAGCGTCTCGAAAAAGCTCAACGAATGAGAAGCAAGAAACCAAAGCAAACCCAAAATCAGCCGAAGGGTCCTGTGCCGACCCACGCCAATCTGCAATACGGCGATCACAAGAATGCCGTGATGGATGTCTGGCTGGCAGACTCGAATGAACCGACCCCGATCGTCGTCGCCATTCACGGGGGCGGGTTTAAGGGCGGCGACAAGTCGAAGTATCACGGTTGCTCGGAACTCCAAGCGTGCCTCAAAAAGGGTGTTTCGTTTGCGTCGATCAACTATCGCTTTCGCGACGAAGACCCACGTGGCATTCTCGCCTGCCTGCACGACAGCAAGCGGGCGATTCAGTTCATTCGCCACCATGCGAGCCAATGGAACATCGACAAGACCCGAGTCGCGGCCTACGGCGGCTCAGCAGGAGCCGGCACGACGCTTTGGCTAGCATGTCACGACGACATGGCTGACCCTGACAGTACAGACCCGGTCCAACGCGAATCGTCTCGCATCGTCGTCGGGGGCTTGTTGGCCACACAGGCAACTTACGACGTGCTTCAATGGAAAGACATCCTTCCATTGAAGGAACCGTGGACATCCGAAATGGAAAAAGCTAGCGAGCCAGACATTCTGGTTGCTTACGGAGTTCAGTCGATGGACGAACTGAATTCGGAAAAAGGAAAAGCAATTCGCAAAGAACGCGACATGCTGGCATGGATGTCATCAGACGATCCGCCGATCTGGATGAAGAACAATATGCGTGGCGGACCGGTGGCAACGAACGACCAAAACCACAGGAACCATCATCCAGAACACGTTGCATGCATCAAGAAACGGGCTGACGAGGTCGGAATGCAGACCGTGGCGATCGCTCCGGCGATTGGTCTGACACCGCAACCAGAAATCAGCATGATCGACTTCTTCTTGAAACACCTCGGCGTGAACTAGCTTGTTCTTGCCCTGGCTGATCCTACGGGGAGCTTTCAAGCAACGAGACCTCAT
>DOPG01000119.1 GCA_003513555.1 Rhodopirellula sp.
GTCCGCAGCAGGAGTTGCGTCCGCAGCGGGAGTTGCGTCCGCAGCGGGAGTTGCGTCCGCAGCGGGAGTTGTGTCCGCAGCAGGAGTTGCGTCCGCAGCAGGAGTTGCGTCCGCAGCAGGAGTTGCGTCCGCAGCAGGAGTTGCGTCCGCAGCAGGAGTTGTGTCCGCCGGCTTCTTCTTTTTCGAACCAGACTTCGCGGCCGCAGGCTCTTCTTTGGGCGTGTGTGGATCACTTACATTCGCAATCTTGATTTGTGCATTCTTCACAAGCCAACGAACTGCTGCGGCGATCACCCTTGGATCACCAGCCAAGCGTTTTGCCAACGCCTCCTCAAGTCCTGCCACGGCTGCGGTCGCATCCTGAATCCCTTTCACTTTCTGAGCGATTTCAGCAAAGTCGCTGCCATCGCCTTTTTGTGGATTGAGAACACGAACAGCAAGTAAGGTTGGATCGTTACTCTGTTCATTCGACTCTGCCTTGAGCCGTCGTCCGAGTCTTCCAAGCATACGGAGCGAGTTAGACTTTTGGATCGCTTGACCAATGGCGGGATCACCAAGCGATGTTTGCTGCCAGGCAGCATGCAGCTCATCCCGTCTTTGAGCAATCTTTTGCTCATTCTTGATCGCTGCGGACAAAGCCCACAAGCTGGATTCATTCAAACCGCCCAGTTCATCGCATCGGTAGCGTGCAAGAAAAGGCGGTGAGAAGCCTTGTTCCAGCAGGGGTTGCGCGAGTTTTAAACTGGATGCATCGCAACGCCCGCGTTGAGCAATTGCTTCAAAATCGACGCTCATATCGAGTCCGTCTCTACTTAACTCTCCCCGACGATTGAGCGGGTCGAGCTTCTTTAGGAAGTGTTACTGAGTCGTCCCGCGAGAGTGCGATGCCGAAATCATGGAAGCATGTCGCGGGCAGGAACTCTCTTGGGCGTTACCGTTGCTGCCTATCGCAACGGAACTAGCACAAAATGGAAGCCTGCGAAGATAGCGCCGCGACGCAAGAATGTCAACCTATGAGCATCTGCGAGCGGATCTTAATTCACCCAAATATGGAACTTTCAGAACTCCCTGACCTCTCGTGAACCGCGGGCTCAGTGGCCAGCCTGAGCGTTCACCAGCATCCCAAACGTCCGAAACTGATTACCAAGTGGCTGCTCCTCCGCTTTTGCGCCCGAACACCGCCCTTCAAACGGATACTGAAAAGTGCTCGCAAACGCAAATTCAGGACACAGATACCAGCGTCTATCGAGATCCCAAGGGGATCATTTTGCCGTTTCGGTGAACCGTGCCTCACGCACCACGGTCACCTTAATTTCGCCTGGATACGTCAACTCTGCTTCAAAAGCTTTAGCAATATTATGACAGATGGTGGCTGCCTGCTCATCTGTGGTGAGATCACTGCTGACGATCACGCGCAATTCTCGCCCTGCACTGATGGCAAACGCCTGACGCACCCCGTCAAACCTTGCCGCAATCGACTCCAGCTCTTCCATTCTCTTGACATAACGTTCCAACGACTCACGCCGGGCTCCCGGCCGACTGGCACTGCAAGCATCGCCGGTAGCAACCAGCATCGTGTAGGGGTGCTCCGTCACAATATCATCGTGATGTCCCAACGCTGCATGCACCACTTCAGGCCCCTCGCCATGTCGCTGGAGCAGATCAGCACCAATTTTCGGATGCCCCCCTTCCAGCTCATGGTCAGCAGCTTTCCCGATATCGTGAAGCAATCCACACCGCCGAGCAAGATCGCCATTCATCCCCAGCATCTCCGCAACGAGTCCGGAGACAAAGGCCACCTCGACGCTATGTCGAAGCACGTTCTGACTGTACGAGGTCCTGAAGTGCAAGCGTCCCAACATCATGATGATTCGATCATGTAGCCCTGGAACATTAACCTCATCAGCGGCTTCCCGCCCTTTTTGCATCATGAATGCTTCGATCTGTTTTCCAGTTTCTCCAACGACTTCTTCGATCTTCGAAGGATGAATTCGCCCATCTGCGATGAGTTTCTGCAAAGCTCTGCGGGCAACTTCTCGACGAACAGGATCAAAACCACTGACGATAACGACACCTGGTGTATCATCGATAATCACATCGACACCGGTAGCTTTCTCGAATGCCCGAATGTTCCTTCCCTCGCGACCAATAATCCTTCCTTTCATGTCATCGGTGGGAACATCAACCGTACTGGTAGTGGATTCTGACGTGTGGGCAGAAGCATAGCGTTGAATGGCGGTCAACAACATTTCTCTCGCTTGCGCTTCGACCACATCACTGAGCAGCTTCTTCTGTTTCAGCAACGCGGAGCCACGCTCATGCTCCAACTCACGCGACATGGCTTCCATCAATTTTTCGCCAGCTTGCTCACGCGTCATGCTGCTGGCCTGCTCAAGAATCGCAGTCTGTTCTTTCAGTGTGCTATCCAGTTGCTCGCGTTGCTCAGTCAAGCCTTTCAACTGCGCTGCCAAGCGAGTCTGGCTCGATTCAAGCCCACGCTGCTGCTTTCGCAACGAGTCTTCCTGCACCTGCAGTTGCTCATCACGACGATCCAACTTTTGCTCCCGCTGTAATTGGCTTTTACGCCCAGCGACCAACTCAGCGTCAGACTCCGCTTTAAGAGACAACGCGGCCTCCTTGGCTGCCACCAACATCTCACTGCGTTCGGTATCCGCCTGGCGTCGCGCGGATTCAAGAAGCTTTTCGGCTTCCTCTTCGAGCTTGGCTTTTCGTTTTTTTTCAATGAGCTTGAAAAAAAAGATTGTGATAGCAGATCCGGCTATCAAGGAGATCAGGATCCGCAGCATTTGTTCTGAAGTCATTCAACTGCCCTCTTATCAGAGGACTCAAAAACCACCAGTCTGGGGAGGGTCCCCCCACACGTTCCTGCCTGCGTGATTCGACGGAAAGTCCGTGCTGTGCACGAAAATCGGTCGTCCTCAGCAAACAGAGGAACGTTTCCTTCGAAAACAAGTCGCGAATGCCGCTCTTTGCCAGTAATGAACGACAGCCCAAAAAAGCCATCGGGCCACACACATCGTGGGCTCTCGGATCGTCATCGCCGCCTGAATTCCGCCAAAACTCGGAGGCCTTTTTCTCCGAGAGACAATCGAAGATCCTAACAGCGACCTCAACACCAGTGGCACAGCCATGGATGTATCGCAGAAGGATCGAGTGAATAAACGGCCACATAACGATGCTGAAGTGACAAGTTGGACAGAGCAACCGACGCGGCTAAAGTTCAGCCCCATTGGCGACAGGTGATTCTGTTGTCCGTAGTAATTGTTAATCTTGGTGAATATTGTCGACGGACCAAGCAGGGCCAGTCGCAACAGATAGATTAATAGCGTAACAGTTCATCTCTAGCAGCGATACAACGCGGCTACGAATCCGCTGTCGCCCAAAAGCTGCAATCGAATAAAATCATGAATGAGCCCCCACAAATTGCCCCAAGCTGGTCCAGATTGCTTGATCTGGTGTCGGCCAATTGGGCCACGCACAGGTGGCGAGATGTGGGGATTGTGATTGGTTGCAGCGGAGGCGCTGACAGCGTTGCCCTGCTGCGACTCATGGCAGAACTGCGAACTCAAGGCAACAACCTTCCTCGCGGCTTTCTAATTGCTGCACACTATAACCATGCCCTGCGCGGCTCGGAGTCCGACGACGACCAGCAATTTGTCCAGAAGCTTGCTAAGGACTTGGGGCTCAGATTTCAAACCACACGCAGCCAATCCGAAGAAACCAGCGAAGCCGTTTTGCGTTCCATGCGGATGCAATTCCTGACTGACACAGCCCATGCATCAGGTGCCAGATACATCGCAGTGGCGCACTCAGCTGATGATAACGCCGAGACCGTGCTACACCATCTTTTGCGTGGCACAGGCCCCGCTGGACTGACCGGCATCAACCACACTCGATCCATCGGCACAGACCTCGTGCTCTACCGCCCATTGATTACAGCTTCGAGACTTGAAATCCGAACGGCACTGAAAGAAGTTGAGCAACCGTGGCGAGAAGACTCGTCAAATCAACAACTGCACTATCAACGCAACTGGATACGCCACGAACTAATTCCCACCATCGAGCACCGCTATCCGCACGCGGTCGACGCAATCAACCGTGCCGTGTCTGGACAACGCGAATGGCGAAGCCTCGTGGATCATCTGGCCCAAACGTGGCTGGACCGCCACCGAATCGAACACCGATGCACCGGAGTTCAGCAGAACGAAGTCGCACTGAAACGCGATCATTCAACCGATCGCGTCGTCATCATCTCAGCCATGCAAAATCTGTGGACCAACATGAAATGGGCCCGCGGTGCAATGGCTCGCAATCATTGGTGTCGTCTGGCCAACACCATGAATTCGCAAACGCTGGAAAGATACTCGCTGCCTGGGCCAGTTGACGTCAATGCCACCCAACAAGTGATCATCCTGTCAAGCAAGAGCCTTGCCCCGCCCTCCGAAACCAACACCTAAAGACATTCCAGCAATAGCTAGCTGGGAGATCCCTTTGCACCTGACCCGAATCCACCCCATGCAGATTAAGACATGATCCAATCCGCGACACGCTCGAACAAGCACTACCCCACAATCTCTTTAATCTCTCTTCCCCCCGCCTGAGCCAGCTATCTCAAGCCGAAACACGACGCCAAAATCGGGGCTTGCGGCGCATCATGAAGAAGGCCGCCACAACGGTAAAGCGGTAAAAACGGGTAACTTCATCAGCAGCTTGCCGTAATCAATACAGCGAAGCCCCGAAAATCGCCCAGAAAATTGGATGTTTAGTATCGGCAACGGTCATGCTCGGTTCGACTTTTGCTTGGGTAGCGATTCCTGGAATTATGTGCCAAGTTGGCAGATGTCGGGATAACATGGTTGCCCAGACCCGACTCGAAATTCACTCCATCACTCAATCCGTAGTTTTACTCCGTGGCTGAAGACCTTTACCAAACACTCGGCGTCGGTCGCGACGCATCAAAAGACGAGATCAAAAAAGCGCATCGCAAGCTGGCACTAAAATATCATCCGGACAAGAATCCAGATGACAAGGTTGCAAGCGAGAAGTTCAAGCGTGCGCAGGAAGCCTACGATGTATTGAGTGACGAAGAGAAACGCGCTGCGTATGATCGCTACGGCGCAGATTTCGAAAAGATCCGCAGCAGTGGCTACCAACCGGGTGCCGGTGGTTTTGATGGCCTTGATCTGGATCAGATTTTTGGAGGTGGTAGAGGAGGCCGTGGCGGCGGTGGTGGACAAACCCAATTCGATGGATTCTCAGACTTTTTTGAGCAAATGATGGGTGGTGGTCGTGGCCGAGGTGCGGGTGGCCACCAACGGCATGCTCCACCGCAAAAGGGTGGGAACACTCGACATGAGCTAGAAATCCCCCTGCAAACTGCCGTTCAAGGAGGCAAAACAGAATTCTACCTGAGTGAAGAAAAAATTTCAGTGAACATTCCCGCTGGTGTCGAAACCGGCTCCAAGATCAGACTCCGAGATCGAGGACAACCCTCTCCTAACGGCGGAGCCAACGGAGACCTGATTCTGTTGATCAAAGTGTCCGAGCACCCTTTTTTTCGTCGCACTGGTCGCAACTTGGAATTGAGTCTTCCTGTAAGCATTGGTGAGGCTGTGCTAGGTGCAAAAATTGACATTCCCACACCGTCAGGCACCGTCGCCCTAAGCATTCCTGCCAATAGCAGCAGCGGACGCAGACTCCGGTTGAAAGGGCAGGGTGTCAAACAACGCGATGGGTCAGCAGGCGACCTTTTTGTCGTATTGCAAATCGACGTCCCCAAGGAAACCGACGAAGAGTCCCAAAAACTCATCGAGCAATTTGATGCTCGAAATTCGGTCACGCTCCGCGACGGTTTACTGTTCTAGCCCGGCGTTTTCCTCGTGACAGAAATAGCCGCAGCCAACGGTGCGGCATCTGTGCGATCCATGCCTGTCCGCTATGTTGATGGTTGAGCACTCAGTAAACCGGAGCAAGCACACTTGTTCCATCCCGTTGCAAAATCTCGCACGCTTAGACCTGTCACCAACCTACAAGACAGTCCGGCACCATTTCTGACGGTTTATCTACCAGACCCAATATGCGTTATTCGTTCGGCAAAACACGACGGGTCACTCGCAGTGGTGATTTCACAAAAATCATCCGCTTGGGAACATGCGTCGCTGACGGGACCCTGGTCTTGTTTGCCCTCCCGAGGGCGGCAGGCGATGAAGCCATGCGAATCGGGATCACGATACCCAAAAAAACCGGGAATGCCGTTGTACGCAACCGCTGGAAGCGACTGATACGTGAGTCTTTCCGACAACAACAAGCAAACCTCCCGGCGGGCTTCGAATTTATCGTACGCCCGAAGCGAGGTGCAAAGCCGGACTGGATCGCGATCCAGCAATCAATCCCGCGCCTGGCTGTCAAAGCAGCCAAGCGTGCGAATCAATTCAATTCCCAGGGATGAACTAGGCTGCCACCTTGTTGGTGCAACTGGCGAAGTAGTCAGCAACCACTTCTATGACGCGACACTGTTCGGATTCGGTCAGGCCGGGGAAGATCGGAAGGTTCAGCACTTCTTCACTGGCCCTCTCGGTCTCAACTAACTTCGAGCGATCCGCCTGCAGATAAGTGAAGCATTCTTGCTGATGCATTGGAACGGGATAATAAATTTCGCTCCCGACACCATTCTCTGCTAGATGGGCCCTCAGCGGATCGCGTCTGCCACCAGCAACGCGAATGGCATATTGATTCCAAACATGAAATGCATTGGGGTCATGCGTTGGCAAAGTGATGGCGTCTTGATCCACTAGATTCTGTTCCGCCAACATTCGTCCGTATCGTTCAGCGATGTTTGAACGAGATTCCACCGCAGCCGGAAGATGCTTCAATTTGACTCGCAGAACAGCAGCTTGAAACGTGTCCAATCGACTGTTAATTCCAACCACCTGATGGTAGTAACGTGGTCGCATGCCATGCCCTGCAAACAACCGAAGACGATCAGCAGTGGCCGAGTCGCAGGAAGTCATCATGCCGCCATCGCCCATACCGCCGAGATTCTTGGTCGGATAAAAGCTGAAGCAACCAATCAGCCCCCAACTGCCAGCTGGGCGAGAATGATAAGCGGCGCCAATCGCCTGAGCTGCATCTTCGATGACAGGAATATCATGCTCGCAAGCAAGCTGACAGATCCTGTCGATTTCCGCGCACTGTCCGAATAGATGAACGGGAATGATCGCTTTGGTTTTTTGAGTGATCGCTTCAGGAATCTTGTCAACATCGATGTTGAAGGTGTCGGGCCTGATATCAACAAAGACCGGTGTTGCTCCAAGACGAGTGATGCAACTAACCGACGCAAAGAACGTGAAGCTAGGGACGATGACTTCATCGCCAGGACCGATATTCAGCGCCATCAGAGCCAGCAATAACGCGTCGCTCCCCGAGGCGCAACCCACTGCATTTTCAACTTCGCTGTACGCAGCAACTTCCCGCTCCAGTTCCACCACATCTGGGCCGAACAGAAACCGTCCACTGTCGACCACTGCGGCGAGTGCGTCTACGAATTCGTCTCGGTGGGGACGATTATCTCGATTGATGTCCAACAATGGGACATTATTGATTTGGTCAGCCATCGTACAACCTTCCATGGTTGGGCTAGGGCGGGAACAGACTTCAGTCAGGTTCCACGTAGAATTAGTCCGAGTGGGTTCAGCGGTCAAGGTCATTCGTCCCAATCCCAGCCAAGCAGAAGCCACCGCGACGATTCGTCCGTTTTTCCGATAGAATCTGACTCGATGCGGAGCGTCACAGCACGGCGAAACCGGGGAAAAGCCCCTTATCTTCGTGATAAACCACCTCCGAACCCACTTTTCTGCCCTTCTAAGACCGCATCGGATCCATGATGGACAACATTCTGCTTCTCACTGCCGCCTTCGTTTTGATCATTTTGAACGGTTTTTTTGTGGCAGCGGAATTTGCATTGGTCAAAGTCCGGCCATCTCGAATCGACCAAATGGTCCGCGATCAACGGGCATTTTCAATGACGGCTCATTGGTTGGCCGAACGACTCGATAAATCGCTATCGGCCTGCCAACTGGGCATCACAATGGCTTCCTTGGGGCTGGGATGGGTTGGTGAACCCGCCTTTTCCAAGCTGATTGAACCTGTTCTTCACGCCATGGGGATCACGGACCCAGCCATGCTGAAATTGTTCGGATTTGGCACTGCCTTTCTTTTCATCACTGCCTTGCACCTGGTCATAGGCGAGCAATTTCCAAAAATTTACGCCATACGCCGCCCAGAGGCGATGCTGCTGTGGTGCGCTGCACCGCTTAAATTTTTCTACATCATTTTATACCCCTCTTTGGCCATTCTGAATGAGACCACTGCATTCCTGCTGAAAAGGTGCGGTATCAACGGGACCTCAGAGCATGACGGCCCCTCTTCAGAATCAGAAGTTCGCGACCTCATCACACAAGCACATCGGCACGGTTACCTTTCACGCGATGAGCACTCGCTGATCCATAACGTCTTCGAATTCGATGACATGATCGTTCGCCGTGTCATGGTTCCACGCAATGAGGTTTCGTTTTTCGATGTCAATGACTCCCTTCCACACATCATTGAGCAAGTCCAACGCACAAAACACACTCGCTATCCAGTTTGCAATGGCTCGCTGGACAACGTCGTTGGCGTTGCACACATCAAGGATCTGCTCGGCATCGATCTAAATACACCTGACTTCAGTATCCAATCCGTCATGCGTCCTCCCAAGAAAGTTCACGAGACGATGCCAATCAGTCTCGTGCTGCGTCACTTTCAGGCAACACATCAACTTCTTTCGCTCGTGCTGGATGAATTTGGATCGGTAACCGGGGTTGTCACCCTAGAAAACGTACTGGAACGGATCATCGGCTCGGTCGAGGATGAGTTTGATTCAGAGCAACCAAATATCATTCCCGCTGGTCCTGACGAATTTATCGTCGCTGGAGCGACAAGCCTGGCAGAAGCGCGACACGAACTGGGCATCCCGCTTAATGAGTCTGATCAGGCCGATACCATCAGCGGCTTGTTGATGGATTACCAACAGAAGATTCCAAAGCCCGGGGACATTGCCGAACTTGAGGGAGCGACTGCAGAAATCATTGAGGTACGAAGCGATCACGCGACTAAAATTCACATTGTGGTTACAAACGATACCCCGAAACAGTGATTCCAAATACAAAAACAGTCAATCAAGATGAGCCAAGGCTATTGGCCACGCAACCATTCGATGGCCTGCTCCCGCGTGGTGATTTCCTCATCCAGTTGAAGCTTCCTCAAACTTGCAAGCATTCTTCCGAACTCCGGACCTGGACGTAAACCAAGCGTCTTCAAATCACCACCACTCAACAAGGGAGCAGGATTGAGTTTCTTTGCTGGCCAAGTGAGGGCAAATTTGGCAAGCTCGCAACCCTCGGTACTCATTCCTTCAACAGCCGCGATTGCTGCCGCCAAATCTAGAATGACACGAACATCTCGATGGATCAGCGTGGGTTGCACGGTGGACCATGGCAAACAGGTTGCATCAATCAAAATCTGCGAATGCTTCAGCGCTGCTTCAGCCTGACGTAACTCCGCACTGGATAACCGCCACCGCTGATTAATCCGAGCAAGAACACGCTCCGGCAGCACTGCCGCAGAGTCCACAAGCACCGCTGCAAGACAAGCCAATGCGAGCGGGAAGCTGCGAGAGTTAGCAGCCTGCAGTAAACGCTCAAGGCGATCCATATCGATTCCTGCCAAATCAGGTAGAACGACACGATGAAGACCGCTGCCCAGCATTTGACGCAAACCCTCGCAGGCATGTGGAGACACCAAAATACGCCGCATTTCTGCACCAATCCGTTCTCCACTCACACCAGACATATCATCGGCATGCTGCTGAATTGCAGCCAAAGTTCCGGCATGCAGCCGAAACTGCAGCGTGCTTGAAAATCGAATCGCCCGCAGCATCCGCAAGCGATCTTCACCAAAACGCTGCACAGGATCACCGATGGTTTGCAGAACTCCGACAGCCAAATCGGCTTGGCCTCCTACGTAGTCAATGATCTCACGTTGGTGCGGATCGTAAAATAAACCGTTGATGGTGAAATCCCGCCGCAACGCATCATTGCGGGCGTCTCCGTAGTGAACCGAATCTGGTCTGCGGCCATCGCTGTACTCGCCATCACTGCGAAAGGTTGCCACCTCCGTTGGCTCAAATGTCACTTGGGCAGTGCTGACGGATCTTTCCTCCTCGAAACTGTCGTAATCACCGCCAATATTGGCGGCTTCGATATTAGTTTTGCTCGACACCGATTCATCAGTGCGTTGCACTGTCCCACATGGGAGAGGCAGAACTCCTATCACACCGAATGAGGCACCAAAAGCAATCGTTCGCCGCTTGCCAAAGACAGCACGCACTGCATCGGGTGTGGCGTCTGTGGCTACGTCGTAATCCTTCGGACGGCGTCCCAGCAGGGCGTCTCGAACACAACCACCAGCAAAATAGGCAACAAACCCCGCGTCGCGGAGCTGTTGGATAATTCTCAATGCTTCACCGGCATCAGAACCGTGAAGATATTTTTGCAATGCAGCTTCGATAGCGGATCACCGTAATAGACATCAAGCAACGAAGGATTTGGACAGGCTTGCGGTTACACAGACTACCGGATTACACACTCGATTGTCTTGCCACATCATGCATGTTAAAAGCTGTGGCATGAATACAGCTCAGCAAGACCCGTCGCGAAGACGAGGCGTCGTCGGCGTGATTTTTCGTGAAGACCGCCTGTTAGTTATTCGTCGGTCGCTCACTGTGGTGGCCCCGGGGTTACTTTGCCTGCCCGGTGGAGGAATCGAAGAAGGAGAGACAGAATCCGAAGCTTTAGTTCGCGAGATGCAAGAAGAGCTTGCAATCGACGTCACGCCCAAACGCTTGTGTTGGCGAAGCACCACCAGCTGGAACACCGAGCTTGCGTGGTGGATCGCACACCTCGACCCAGCGATCACACCCATTGCAAATCCAGCCGAAGTCGCAGAGGTCCATTGGCTCCGTCGTGAAGAGATTCGTGATGCGGATGACATGCTTCCCAGTTTGCCAAAGTTCCTCGACGCTTGGAAACGCGGAGACATCGATTTGGTCACCGATATGTGACGGCGGATTGTGGCTGAGGAAAGCGATCATCGGACATGCTTACGAGCCGAAATCAGACATCAAACAGGAAGCTCGCGAGCGTTCGCGACCGGGCACTTCATGTGCCCGGTCCGTGGGGTTTCGACAACGTTCGTTGACAAAAAGTCACGACCGCTGAACGATTTCAGCCCGTGGCCGCAAGCTGACTGCGCAAACCCCACGCGAGGCGAACTCGCGGAACAATTGAGAGGACCGAGGGGTACTCGCCCAACGTAGAGCAAGGAACCTAACCTGAATGCTGTCATAGACTTGCATTCAAAGCATTTGTTTCTGTAGGTCGTCAAAAAAGGGCACAATCTCAAAGATCGTGCCCGTTCCATCAGCACTGCTAGAGTACGCCCTTGCCGCATTCGGTCAACTGCAGATTCTCGATTTCACTGACTCGAGAAACGACCTTGAGCGGTAAAGCGTTTGATAAACCCAGTTTAAAAAATCTGACTCTTTTCGGAGCGAGGATGGTTGCAGAGCCTAGCTGACTGGGCCGCAGGTGGTGGAAACATCCAAAGAGGTGGAATCTGGCTTATTTGAGCCACCCAAAAGGCGTCAAACCGGTCCAAATGCCCTTGGTAACCAAACAACCCAAACGCCCCACTTTCCGGCCGGTTTCTTGCCATGTTACCAGTCGGTACGCTTAGAGGCTTCATGATCTGCTCAAGAAACAAGGGGCCAAACTGCTGATGAACCATACAAACGTACACCTTGCGATTGACCTGGGCGGATCAAGTGGCCGCGTAATCGCGGGATTTGTTGATGCTGGACAGCTGAAGCTTGAGCAAGTCCATCGTTTTGCCAACGAAGCTGTCTGGATTCAGAATTCACTGCAATGGGACCTGCCAAGTTTATGGCAGGAAATCCTGACGGGACTGCGAACTGCATCTGATCGCTATCCCAACATTGCCTCAGTAGGCGTCGACTCGTGGGGCGTCGATTACATCCTGCTGGACAAGCAAGATCTTTTCGCTGGACCTCCCCGCACTTACCGCGATCCCCGCACCGTGGGCATTCTGGAAAAAGCATTCGAAATCGTGCCCCGCGAAGAGATTTTTGCAGCAACGGGCATTCAATTCATGGTCATCAACTCGCTCTATCAACTGCTGGCTGCTCGCCTTGCCGATGAGACGTCGATCAAGATTGCCGACGGTTACCTGATGATTGGTGACTGTTTTCACTGGTTGCTGACAGGAAAACGCAGCATCGAAGCGACTAACGCGTCTACTTCACAACTGATCGATGCCAAAACCAAGACTTGGAGCGACGAGTTAATCAAACGATTTGGTTTACCCCGTGATATCTTCAGTGATCTCATCGAACCCGGAACCACGCTGGGTCCCGTCCAACCATCGGTTGCGTCTGTCACCGGACTGGAAAATGTGCCCGTCGTTGTCCCAGCCACCCACGACACGGCGTCCGCGGTACTTTCGGTACCGGTGGATGACTTTGCTCCGGAAAAACCGACATGGTGCTATATCAGCAGTGGTACTTGGTCACTGATGGGGTGTGAACTATCCGAACCACGGGCTAATTCACTCTGTTCTGAATTGAATTTCACCAATGAGGGCGGAGTCGGTGGCAGCACTCGCCTGCTGAAAAATATCGGGGGACTTTGGGTATTTCAACAGATTCGCAAATCACTTGAACGACGGGGCAACCCACCTTCTTGGGACGACATGGTCACAGCCGCTGAGGCTGCAGAACCGTTCGCATTATTGGTCAACCCCGATGATCCCTCCTTGGTAGCACCGGAAGACATGATCACGGCGATCGAGGAACTTTCGGAACGCACAGGGCAGAGGTGCCCAGCGGATCATGCCGTTCTATTTCGCGCGGCGTTGGAAGGACTTGCACTGCGATACCGAGCTTGTCTGGGGATGCTCGAGTCGCTTGTTGAGAACCGCATCGAAACCATCCACATCGTAGGCGGCGGATCACAGAACCAACTGCTTTGCCAGATGACCGCTGACGCCTGCCATCGCAAAGTAATCGCAGGCCCTGTCGAAGCGACCGCCATCGGTAATGTGATGATGCAGATGATTGGCACTAACAATCTCGACTCCGTGGCAGCCGGTCGCGTCTTGGTGCAGAAAAGCTTCGACACCCAACATTTTAAGCCTCAGAATCCCGATGCTTGGACCGAGCCAGCCAGCCGATTTGCCAAGCTTTAATCCTCCTCGGGTCTCTGGAACTGCCTGACTTTCCGACAAACCCGCTGTCGGTCCTACGCAAACCGCCCTCACGGGGCTACATTTCACGGTTCCCAGCCACCATTCCTCATTCACCCCAAGCGATCGATGTCAACGGACCAACTTGCCGAGCGCAAAACAGAAATTCGCAAAGCTGCTCACGCCGCCCGAAAAGCACAGACCGATAAAGAGCAAGTGAGCGTCCAGATCACAGACCGGGTGATGCAACTGCCCGAGTATCAAGCAGCAGATTGCATCATGTGGTACGTCGATGTGCGTGATGAGGCGAGGACCCGACACGCCCTCCCCGCCGCCCTCGCCAGCGGCAAGCAGATCGTGATTCCCTATTGCGTGGATGGCGAATTGGAACTCTTTCATCTTGAGACAATGGATGAACTTGAAACAGGCATGTACAAGATTCTGGAACCGCGAGCCGATCTTCGGGAAGTCGCACAGAAACGCATTGCTGTGGGCGATCTTGACTTGATCCTTGTACCCGGGGTTGCCTTTGATGACCGTGGTGGTCGAACAGGACATGGCAAAGGCTACTACGACAAACTGCTCGAAAACGCAAAAGCGGAAACACCGCTGGTTTCGCTTGCATTCGAATGTCAGATGTTTGACGAAATCCCGATGCAGGATCACGACATCTTCATGGACAAAGTTGTCACTGAAGCCAAAGTCTATGACGGCATCGGCCGCAAAGGTTGAATGAAGCCATGACAGATCTCAAGCAGTTGGTGGACGATACCTACGCAGAAGGTTTCCGTAGTATTTATGGCGAAGTCCTCATCACAGCCCGTGACCGCAAGTGGCTCCAACATTGCGTCAATGCGGCGACCGGGCATGCTTCAAGCACCATCATGTGTGACTGCGAAGCCGGTGTGTCGCAATGGATTGACGAGGAACAAGCAGCCGCAGGCGGAACTCCGGATGGTCGTGTAGGAGCAGTACTGCAGTTTCATGTGCCGCGATTCATGAAAAACCGGCGCAAGCAGCTTGAAAAAGTAATGTTGGCACGGATCAGCCAAAACGTGCTGACATGCCCCACCACTCGTTGCTTCAACCAACTTGATACCGAAGACTATTTCAAACTGGGGCGGAAAGTCGCCTTGTTTGGCGATCGACATCAGTTTCGTGATGTGCGTTTTGAACAGAAAGGCTGGGTCGTTCCAATTCTCGGCGGCGAGTTCTTCCTGTCACGACGGTTTGGTTTTCGCGATGGTGTCATGGGTGGCAACCTTTGGTTCTTTGGTGCTGATGAGGACACTGCATTGGCCGCTGCTGAAAAAGCGGCGGACGCTGCTGAGAAAACTCCTGATTCGGTCACCACCTTCCCCGGCGGTATAGCAGGCAGTGGATCAAAAGCTGGCAGCAGCTACGACTTTCTGATCGCTGCGACCTACGCAGAATACTGCCCTACTTTAAAAGACAAGCTGGGAGATCAATCAAAAGTGCCAGATGGGGTCAACAGCATCATGGAGATCATCATCAACGGACGTGATTTAAGTGCATTGCAGAATGCAACACGAAATGCGATTCATGCCGCTGCTGAAACCCCGGGACTGATTAAAATCAGCGCGGGAAACTATGGTGGAAGGCTCGGAAAAACGTTTGTGCACCTCCACGAGCTTCTCGACTGATAGCCCAAGGCTATCCAACTTTGCTTCAGGTGTTCATTTCGTTGTTGAATCAACTCGACGGATATCCCACTGCCGACACTGGGGACGAGCAAGCTGTCGGATTTTTCGATCCATTTGATCTGCTCCAGCCTGCAAATCCCGAATCGCTTCAAGGATCGGTGCAGAGCGGCGGCTGTACTCTTCGTTATCGTTGGCGAAGCGTCGCCTGATACCTTTGAGTGACGCCATGCGATCACGTAAAGGTCGCACAAATTCGTCATACCGACGGCGATTCAACTCTGCAACTGCAAGTGACTGTTGATACTGCGGCGTCTGCTGGAGGTCCTGCAGTTCAACCTCGGTGCCCAGCATTACGTGGCTCCAGTTGCCGATCAACTTCCCATCAACGCGCAGCTCATACTGTCCTGCTGGTAAACCAGAAATTTTGATTCGATCGGCGCTGAGACGATGCCCGGCATGCGTCATTGCAAATCCTTGGTGCCCATCTGAGGGAAGATTCCAGCGAAGTGGGACGGTGCTGTGCTGTGGCGGGATTACCCACGGTAAAGCAACTTCTTCATGCTTGAACTTGATTCTTTGCCCATGATCGATGACTGCCAAATCCCGAATCCCTTTACCAGCCGTCCATTTTGCGACGCGATTAGCTGTCCCCTTATCACTCGTCACCCGAGAGCCATTACTCACTACTCGAGAAGCGTTACTCACTACTCGAGAAGCACAGAACCTGCGTTCAACTCCCAGCTGCATCAGTATCTCGCAAGCCATCACGACCTGTCCCGATGCTTGCGGATGAATTGCATCACCAATGAGTGTGAAATGCGGATCCTGACGACGCCCCAAGTCAGTGTAAGAATTGAGCGGAGCCCACAAATTCACAAACTCATTTCCACGGCGGCGAGACTCATCCCACAACCAGGCACCAAACAACGACATGAGAGCGTTGTAGCTGTTTGAGAAACGTTTCTCTCGGAAACGCCAGGTAGGATCGTCTTGACGCAATCGAGTCACTTCATGATCAAACATGGTAGGTGAAAGGACAATTGGCTTGGCACCGACAGATTCAATACGATCCAGTAATCGCTTCATATTGGCCTGATACTCGGCGAAGATTACCGCGTCGAAATCCTCGTACCGACCATCGTTCATCCCAAACAGCACGGTCACATAATCTGGATGATGAGACGCAACATCTAAGTCGAACCGCGCGAGAGCATCTGCAACAGAGTCTCCCGCAACACCGGCGTTTCGAAAACGAAGGCCCAAGTCTGGGTAACGCGTATAAAAGAAATTCTCCAAATACTGCGTGTACAAACCCTGATGTGTAATTGAATCACCGAGAAAGACCACCAGTGCATCCTGCTCCGTTTTACGCGGCCACGAAAACTCTTCACGTTGAACGACCGCGTTTCCCTCAGGCGGCCTGGTCGCAACGTATGGTGCGCTATGTTCCTGTGCGAACAAAACATGCATGGGAAGCAATGAACAGCAGACCAAAAACATCAGGTCTAATACAGATCGAGCGAGCCGATAAAAACTCATTCGATCCGGAGGTGGCCTTTCGATATCATCTCGTAACACCCCAGCTTGAATGTTCTGAAACGCCCATTCGCTGGGTGACCTAGGCTGATCATCAAACATGAAAAATTACCGTGACTGGATGAGACAAGCTGCAAAAACACGCTTTTAACACAATCCCTGATTCAATTCGTCGCCTGGAACAGCAAAGTGGCAATGGATCCAAGAACCGTCGCCCCTAGGCAGGTCACGAATTGAGTAGACTCAGTGTAACCGCGACACTCCGGCCTTGCGGCGGACTCACCAATGGCGGACTCACCTATTCAGAGCAACCGCTTTCACTCGTTCAGCCTGACTACAGGATCCTAAAGTGAAATCCTTGACCTACCCGACTGGCTTACTGCTCGCTCTGCTCGTTCACGCGACCGCGACTGCGCAAAACCGCTTCGTCCCCAACTACGACGAAGCCGCAATTCCAGCTTATGAACTGCCAGCAGCCCTGGTGTCCAGCGATGGTTCGACCGTTACCACTCGTGCGATGTGGGAAGCTTCACGTCGGCCAGAGGTACTGGATTTTTTTGCAGCAGAGGTGTACGGACGCAGTCCAGCCGCATGTGAAATTCAACACAAGGTTGTCAGCGAAAAAAGTGATGTAATCAACGGAAAGGCCATCCGACGCGAGGTTGATGTAACGATGTTGACGGGCTCGCGAGGCACGACAATGCGTCTGCTGATCTACACCCCCAAGTCATCGTCCAAGGTACCAGTTTTTATCGGCCTGAACTTCCAAGGGAATCATACGATTGATGCAGCGAAAGACATCAGCATTACCAAAAACTGGGTTCGGAATCGTGGCGAAGTCAAAAATAATCAAGCAACGGAATCAACTCGTGGTACCGCCGCCGGGGGAAGATGGCCCATCGAAACGATCGTCGATCGCGGCTATGGCTTGGTAACCATTTACTATGGTGACATCGATCCTGACTTTGCAGATGGATTTCAAAATGGTATTCATCCGCAATTCGAACAGCAAATGACATCGATACCGCAGGGCGAACGCTGGGGAAGCATCGCAGCATGGGCTTATGGCTTATCTCGGGCCGTGGATTACCTTGAGCAAGATGATGCTATTGACGCAACACGTGTCGCAGTCATTGGACACTCTCGACTCGGAAAAACCTCACTGTGGGCTGGAGCTACTGATCCTCGCTTCAAATTGGTAATCAGTAACAATTCGGGTTGCGGTGGTGCGGCACTGAGTCGTCGAGCGATCGGTGAAACCGTCGAACGAATCAACACATCGTTTCCTCACTGGTTCTGTGACAACTACTGCAAGTACAACAAAAACGAAAATGCCTGCCCTGTCGATCAACACATGCTGATTGGTCTGATTGCCCCCCGCGCGGTCTACGTCGCCAGTGCTACCGGTGACCCATGGGCTGATCCACGGGGTGAATTTCTGTCATGCGTCTATGCTGATCC
>DOPG01000005.1 GCA_003513555.1 Rhodopirellula sp.
GTCTGAGCCTGAAAAGGGCTGATTGGACTGGTTCATTTGAATCCTTGTAGCGGGCGTTGGATCACTTGCAATTTTTGCTTTCCTGTTTGGTAGGTACCTGTCTAATACCGAGCCGTATGGCGTTGTATCCCGTCCAAGGGAAGCACGGCTTGCGTGTCGTGTGGACAATAATGCGAGTAGCTGAAAACAGCACAGACAGGAAGCAGCATGAAGCGTGCCAATGGACCGTCACTTTTCTGAATGGGGCTTAACGGCCGTCTTTTTGATGGGCGGGATGCATGTCGCAGATTTGCGTTGCGTAGAAACTACAAAATGCTTTGTAAAGAACGGGAGTCCATCGGGATTCAGCCACTTCTCCATGGACTCGATGCGCGGAGCGATTTGAGACGCCGCCCTACCTGTTCTGCAGGAGACGTGAGGTTTCCGCTAAGCCAACTGAAAATCGTATGGCGTCTATCAGGGAGACCTTGCGAGTTGCTCAGACGATCGAAGCACGAGGGTAGGATCCCAAGATCGTGAGCCTTTGTGCCAAATGGTGCAGTCCCTTCAGGGCTGACTGAACCTCTTCTGTGTCTCGGTGGCCGGTCAGTTCAATAAAGAACATGTACTCATTTTTGGTCTCAGGAGCGGGAAATGACTCAATCCATGTCAGGTTCAAGTTCTGTTCCTTGAAAATCGTCATGGCATTGGCAAGGGCTCCCGGTTCATGACTCACTTGAAACAGGATCGCAGTTTTGTCATTGCCTGTGGGGACTGGACGTTCACGGCCAAGGACAGCGAAACGCGTCACGTTGTTGGGGTTATCTTCGATGCTGCGTGCAATCACATCCAGCTCGTACTCACGACCTGCTTCCAGGCTTGCAACCGCGGCAACGCCGTGTTGCTGTGACGCGAGTTTTGCAGCTGCCGCCGTACTACTGATTTCGACTAGCTGTGCATTAGGTAACTGTTTCGCTAACCATCCTCGACACTGCGACAATGCTTGCGGCTTGCTATGGACTTGGGTGATCTGTTCACGGGGCGTTGTAGACAGGAGGTTGTGATGGATAGGCAGAAGCACCTCGCCACAGATTTGCATGTCCCCTCTGACAAACATGCCTAGGGTGTCTACCACGCGTCCGTCTGTACTATTTTCAATCGGAACAATCCCACAGAGTGCGTCCTCGCGCGCTACGGCCTCGAAAACTGCGGGGATGGATGCAACGGGGGTGAGTGTTGTTGAATCTCCAAAGTACTTGATTGCTGCTAAGTGGCTGTAGCTGTGCTGCGGGCCAAGATAGATTGCTTGCAATTGGTGAACCGATTGCAGGCAAATGCTCGAAACATGTCGCAGCAAAGCCGCGCTGCTTGCGTTGGATACTTTTGGGTCAGTATTGGAATTTGCTGGTTCGGCAGCCGCATTCAGGATCCCGTCAATGCGGGCTGCAGCTTCGGAGATGCGACCGACCGGTGTGCCTTGTTGCTCAGCACACATTTGCTGAACGAGACCGCGACGCTTTTTGACCAGGTCTAGGATTTGCAGATCGATCGAGTCGATGAGGTTTGCCGCGGTTACCGCGTCTTCTGAACTCGTGCGAGGTGCGGAGTCATTGCTGGGTTGAGAAGTCATGAGCGTGTGCGATCGCACTGTTAGAAGGGGCGGTCTTTTCAGGTTCGGGCAGGATGGCAGGTAAAAAACAGTGTTTCCGACAATTTGAGCGAATTGCGGTCCGCTCCAAAACAGCCCCGCTGCTTTGTCACACTGTTTTCTTGCCGGAACAGGCGGGGGCGGCTGTCATTTTGACAACAAGGCAGAGGAGCCGTTGCAACGCTATTTTGCGTGACTGCCAAAAATGTTTCTGGACAACGAAAGATGCGGTTTTGTCGAGTTTAAACGCTGTTTTTGTGCGGTGGCAGTGAAAAACACACCCGAAATCTGTTTCGGCGTGACGACTGGCACAGGCTTTGCCTATCCCACCACTGCGTCCGCGAATATGACGAAATGGACGTCCAATCAAAAAGTGAAAAAAGCTGACCTGAGTCAGAAATATACCTAAAGAGATCAAATTAGAAAATTGAGACGAACGCAGCGCCACCGCGTTGCAGGTTTGAAAAGGAGAACGAAATGGCACAAGGCGAAAAAATTATCGGGATCGACCTCGGCACAACCAACAGTGTGGTCGCTGTGATGGAGGGTAGTGAACCCAAAGTCATTCCTAACCCGGAAGGCAACCGCTTGACACCCAGCGTGGTTGCATTCACAGACAAGGAAGACACCATTGTCGGCGAGCCAGCTCGTCGTCAGGCAGTGACGAACCCCAAGCGAACGGTTTATTCGGCCAAGCGTTTCATGGGACGTCGGCATCATGAGGTGGAGTCCGAAGAGAAAATGGTTCCTTACGGCGTTTCGGGTGCCGCTGACGAGTACGTGAAGATCGAGGTTGGCGATAAACAACATACGCCGCAGGAAATCTCGGCCAAGGTGCTTCGTAAGCTCAAAGAATCAGCTGAGTCTTATTTGGGGCACAAGGTCAACAAGGCTGTCATCACGGTCCCTGCTTATTTCAATGATGCTCAGC
>DOPG01000021.1 GCA_003513555.1 Rhodopirellula sp.
GAGACTTGTTGCGTGACCCCTTCTACCTACAGTTGGAACGTCGGCAAGGTTGGTTTTTCGTTTTCGTCGCGCACGCCCTCGTGCTGACCGCGATCGGCGCAGCCTTGGGGTACTTGATCAGCGGCGGAGTGGCAGGGGAGGCCATGCGTTACGCTGCAAGTTGGGCTGTGTGGGGCGTCGCCGTGCGGACTGTTTTTGTGCTGCATGGAACATGGTCAGTGAACTCGTTAGCCCACCTCTTCGGCTACAGGAACTACGAGACGCGCGACGAGAGCACCAATAATTGGCTTGTGGCTTTGTTTAGTCATGGTGAGGGTTGGCACAATAACCATCATGCCGAACCACGCAGTGCCGCTCATGGGCACCGTTGGTGGGAATATGACATGTCTTGGTGGATCATACGTTCTTGGGAGATGTTGGGGCTCGCGAAAAACGTGGTGCGTCCAAAGTGCATGCAACCTCCTAAGGCAAACTGATCACAGTTAATCTGATCGTTTTCACGGCCTTGCCCGATAAGGCTGTGTTCCGTCGGTCTCTTGGGATTGACGGCTAGAAAGTCCAATTGGCCCGCTTCAGGAACCGCATTTAGTTGGGCGCAATACCGAGGATTCCCACCTCGCCCCGATTAGGCAACGGTTGAGATACTTCTTGTTTGCTGCCGCGAGCTTGCAGCAGTGTGATGTCGCAACACCAGACTGCGATCACCTCTGGCTGCGAGTATGCTTGGCCATTGCAAGGTGCGGCGGCTAGCGGAGACTAATTGTAATTGGGGGTGGGTGGTCGGTAATCCTGCAGCTTGATGCTTCGGAACCAGTCGAGAGTGTGCTGCAAACCTTCTGCTAACGCTATTTTGGGTTCCCACCCGAGTTCGCGTTTTGCTAACGAAATGTCAGGGCGACGACGGGTGGGGTCATCTGATGGCAATGGTTTATGCATCAATTGGCTCGATGACCCAGCGAGTTCGATGACCTTTTGAGCTAGTTCAAGAATGGTGAATTCAGTTGGATTTCCGATATTCACGGGACCAACGAAATGATTCTCGTTGTTCATCATGGTAATGATTGCATCCACGAGGTCATTGCGATAGCAGAACGATCGTGTCTGGCTTCCATCACCGAAAATAGTGATGTCTTCATTGCCAAGCGCCTGGCGGATGAAGTTCGACACGACACGTCCGTCATAGGGATGCATTCGCGGTCCATAAGTATTGAAAATTCGAACGATACGCACGTCCACGTTATTGCTACGGTGGTAGTCCATGAACAATGTCTCTGCGACCCGCTTCCCCTCGTCATAGCAGGCCCTGATCCCGATTGGGTTGACACTTCCCCGGTAGCTTTCCACCTGTGGATGTACTTCGGGGTCGCCATAAACCTCGCTTGTGCTGGCCTGCAGTATTTTCGCCCCACATCGTTTCGCAACACCCAACATGTTGATCGATCCCAAAACACTGGTCTTGATGGTCTTGATGGGGTTGTACTGGTAATGACCAGGAGCAGCTGGGCAAGCCATGTTGTAGATCTGATCCACCTCAAGAAAGATGGGCAACGTAATGTCGTGCCGCAGAACTTCAAAGTTTGGTTTCCCCAGTAAGTGTTGAATGTTGGTTTTCTGACTGGTGAAAAAATTATCCAAGCAAATAACATCATGGCCTTCGGCAACCAGACGTTCGCAGAGGTGAGAACCTAGAAAGCCGGCACCACCTGTGATGAGGATGCGTTTAATCATCTGCTTGTCTTTCGGTTGGGGGAAGAAGGCTTGGCGGTCACGAAGGGGAAATGCAGTACGGTCCAGTTGGCCCTACACGTCTGTTTGCCCTAGTTCCCGATTGTCGATCAAACGCGTTGTGCCAATCATCCCGGCGATCAAGGCTACGGCTGGGCGATCAATGGTTGCAAGCGGTGTGAAGTCGTAGGACGAGACAATGCTTGCGTACTGAAGTGTATCGAGTCGGCGGCCGGGTGAAGTCTCTGGCGTGGCGGTATCTCGGTGACCAATGTTTTCGCCTAGCAACATCTGTTGCATGTGGTTTTGCAAGATGGCTGTTTGACGTTCACCGGCTCGATACGCTGTTTCGACATGTTGTAGGGTTTTGGAAATAAGAAGTGCACGTGATCGTTCCTCATCACTCAGGTAGCGATTGCGACTGCTCATCGCTAAGCCATCCGCTTCCCGTACTGTTTCACAGCCAATGATTCTTGTTCCAACATTCAGATCTCGTACCATCGCTTCGATGACGCGCCATTGTTGGTAATCTTTCTTGCCGAAGTAAGCATGCGATACTGGTAGGGCATTGAGCAGCTTTAGCACCACGGTGACCACGCCTCGAAAGTGGCCCGGTCGACAGACACCTTCCAGAGTTTCACTGATGCGGGGTGGTTCGACTCCGCTGCTGAACCCGTCAGGATACATCTGATCTCTTGTCGGAACAAATACGGCAGCTACGCCTGCGGACTTGAGCTTTTCAAGATCCGCGGTCAGGGTGCGCGGGTACTTGTCCAAATCTTCATTCGGACCAAATTGAGTGGGGTTTACAAAAATACTCGCTACTGCAGCATCACAGGAAAGAGCTGTCTTGACGAGTGATAAATGCCCCTCATGAAGCGCACCCATCGTGGGAACAAAACCAACAGTGCGCCCCTGAGAACGTAACGCACTGACAAAAGCTCTCGCTGCTTCGGGCGAATCAAAGACTTCCATGGTGGTATCCGCTGCGATTAAGTGGCAGAGGTAGCTTGTTCGAGCACGTGTTCGCTGACATAAATCGGCAGCGGTGGAGAGAAGGTAACGGCGACGGCGATTGCGTCACTTGGACGCGAGTCGATCTGAATCACTTCGCCATCTTCTTTGACAAGACACAACTGTGCGAAATACGTGCTTTGATCTAGGTCATTGATCATAACGCTTTCGACTTTTGCACCGAGAGCATTGGCAACATTCACAACCAAATCGTGAGTCAGCGGTCGTGGAGGGACATAACCATCCTTGACGCGGCGGTCGATGTTCGTTGCTTCGAAAATGCCGATCAAAATCGGGAATTCCCGATCACCGTCCACCTCTTGAAGATAGATGACCTGATTCTCCGTCAGCTCGGAAATGATGATCCGGGCTAATTGCATCGTTACGGGCATGAGATCGTTTGCGGCTCGAATGTGACTAGGGTTGGATGAGGCTGGCTTGTTAGCATCGCGATCTAACCAGCGGCCTCAGTATACCGTTTTTAAGCAGGTGGATAGTGGCTTACACGCGAGTGTAATTACCGGAAGTACGGATGCCTCGTTTGTCTGCACCCAGCGACGAAGGGTGGTTTGCCGGGGGGCCGCTTTCTAGCCTGAAATGAAAATGGTAGCGACTGGAAGCCGGCCCCACGGTGTTCGGGCTGCACATGACTGGTCCCTGCGGTTTGTGCTTTCCCGCATCCTGCGGGTGTGATCCTGCGGCGTTGCTTTTCTCGTCCCTGCGGGATTAGAAACAGTATTGCCAGAGAGGGGGAAGATTGGGGAACGGGGATGGAACTGATTTCGCTACTGGTTTGCGATGCGAACTGCGAGTTAAGTCTCGAGTCGGAAGATGGTAGTAGCGAGCGGGGGTAGATTTACCAAGATGCTATCCGGTCGAGCGTGGTGGCCGCGCCCTGTTGTTTCTCTACCGGGAAAATTACCTAAGTTAGTTCCGCCATAGGTGGTACTGTCGCTGTTGAAAATTTCTTTCCAAAAACCACTGCACGGCACGCCCACTTCGTAGTCGTACCGAACCACAGGGGTCATATTTGCGCAGACCAGCAGTGGTGGCGTGCCGTCCAGACCTTTTCTCAGGTAAACGATAATACTGTCTCGGGCATTCAGACAGTCGATCCATTCAAAACCCTCTTCGGAGAAGTCGAGTTGATGGAGTGCCGGGTTTTCGACTACCAGTCGATTGAGGTCGGCAACCAGTTGCTGGATACCGCGGTGGTTTTCGAAATCAAGTAGTTCCCATTGGGGGCCATCATCGTGATTCCACTCGTTCCACTGTCCGAATTCGCCACCCATGAAAAGCAGCTTTTTACCGGGGTGTGTCCACATGTAAGAGTAGAGTAAACGGAGATTTGCAAATTTTTGCCACAAATCTCCCGGCATCTGACTCAGCATTGCACCTTTGCCATGGACGACTTCGTCGTGCGAAAGCGGCAGCATGAAGTTTTCGGTGAAGGCATAGATCAAACTGAACGTTAAATCGTTCTGATGATGGCTGCGGTGAACTGGCTCCTTGTGGAAATAATCCAAGGTGTCGTTCATCCAGCCCATGTTCCATTTACAGGTGAATCCCAATCCGCCATCTTTGGTGGGGCGTGAGACGCCAGGCCAGGCAGTTGATTCTTCGGCCGCTGTGACAACACCCGGATATTTCTCCTGAACTGCATCGTTGAATTCTCGCAAGAACTCGATGGCTTCCAGGTTTTCTCGCCCACCATGTCGGTTGGGAATCCATTCATCGTGCTCACGGCTGTAGTCGAGGTAAAGCATGGATGCCACAGCATCAACACGCAGTCCATCAATGTGATACTTATCTAACCAGAATAGGGCATTTGCGATCAGAAAATTACGGACTTCGTTGCGCCCGTAATTGAAGATAAGTGTGCCCCAGTCAGGGTGTTCGCCCTGTCGTGCGTCAGCGTGTTCGTAAAGCGCGGATCCATCAAACTTCGCTAGACCATGGGTATCTTTGGGGAAGTGCGCTGGTACCCAATCGACAATCACCCCAAGTCCATGCTGGTGCATATAATCCACAAAGAACATGAAATCTTCTGGACTTCCATGGCGGGATGTGGGGGCAAAGTAGCCGACCGTCTGATAACCCCAAGAGCCCGTGAAGGGATGCTCAGTGATCGGCATCAGTTCGACATGCGTGAAATGCATGCGGTGGCAGTAGTCAACGAGCCTTTTCGCAAGATCTCGATAATCCAACCAACCGTGGGTGCGGCCGGGCCCCTTCTGCCAACTGCCCAAGTGGACTTCATAAATGTTCATGGGAGTGTGACGTGGATCACTGTCCCGACGTTTGGCCAGCCAATCGCTATCGTCCCACTGATAGGTTTGTAGGTCAGACACGATTGAGGCCGTCAGCGGCGGCAGTTCTGCCGCGAAACCGAGCGGATCGCTCTTGTCGACCCACTCATCGTTGAGATTCAGGATGCGATATTTGTATTTGTCGCCCACCTTGGCGTCAGGAATGTACAGTTCCCAAATCCCCAAATGTTCAATGGGTTTTGCGTTGTGTTGGCGACCATCCCAGTCGTTGAAGTCGCCCACGACTTGCACGCACTTTGCATTTGGTGCCCAAACAGAGAAATTCACGCCGTTAGCGTCGTCGACGATTCGTGGCTGGGCACCCAAACGCTCGTAAAGCCGGTGATGTCGCCCCTCGCCGATCAGGTGCCGGTCGAGGTCGCTGAAGATGGATGGCGCGGCATAAGGATCTTGCATGTCGATAATCTCTCCAGTCTTGTCTGTTATCTGGATTCGGTATCTGGATGTACTTGCTTTTCCACGCGCGACATCTTGATCTGCTTGAGGCTTCGCGTCGACCTCCCCGTGGCAGATCGCCTCAAAAAAACCAGCGGGATGCAGTCTTTGCATAGGACGTCGTAAGCCACTTTGGCGGTCAATGATCCAGGCGGTTTTCGCATGAGGCAAGAACGTACGAACCGCAACTGCTTTCTCACCAAGATAGTCCACAGGGTGGGGACCTAGCACACTTGACGGGTTCTCGTGAGTACCGTCAATCAGCTGGCCGATGCTGGTAAGAGAGACTTGAGTGTGCATATGTGATCCGCTACATCGGCGTCAGGGAAGTTGAAACGGGTTAGCAAGTGCATTGGTCATGGCGCAGTTTCACTGCGTTAGTTCAACGCGACTCAATCAGGTCCTTGGCAGTGAATCGTCGCCGTGCTTCCTGCGAGGTATCGGAGGCATTGCTACGGAGTAGCCAGCGACGCAACTGATCAGTCGGGGCATTGTCGTCTCGAGGACCTCGCGGGCTGCGGTGCGGTGCATCAACACGGATGTTTGAAAAATTCGGATTTTCTTTTACTGAGGGCTTTTCAGGTGTTGCCCCAACGCTGACCAAACGAGAGGAAACCAGACAGGCTTCTACCCGATGGATGCACAACGCACGATCGACTCGTCGCCACAAGTCAGCATGTTGGACGTCGATGCGGCGACCAAAATGCTCCCACACAAAATTGTTCTCTCGCCAACGGGGTAGCGAATCAGAAAGCGAACGGACCAAATACCGGTTATGGCTGAGCAGTGTTACCGAAGATGGACCGTCGATCGATTCAAGACCACGGACGGCGGCGAGCAAGGTTAGACGATTCAGGTCACCTAGATCCGCATCGCCTGCGTCAAAAATCGGGTGCCCATCAGAGGATTCCAGCGAAAAACGCCATGTTCCCTCATTCAGGGATGAAGCGGTTGCCTCACAAACCAGCAGATACTCAGAACAGTTTTCGGCGTCGTGGGCGCAGGTAAGCCGCGCATTGGCCACCGTGGATGGTGTTTTCAACATCACAGGGAAGGTCTTCCAACGGGATGGGGCAATGTGTCGTCAAGAAATGCCTTTTCTTAACCAACACGTGGCAGGGAGGTGCGATCCATCAGCGGGCGGCGCCAACCCTATCTGTAGCACAGTTGTGGTCTCCGCCTGTGGGGGGTATCGGTAAACATGACATGCTCGTCACAGTGTTGCTAACCAAAAAGGTCGACCAATCTTCACGGGGGACGTAAAGACAGGTAAACCCGTCATGATCGGAAAAGCCAAATAAATTGAAACGCGGTAGTGACCCAGCAGGATCGTGGCTATCAGGTGCCTTGAATACGAAGGTCTGGCAGGCAGAATCTCTGGCAGGTAGGCAAAGGTCGTCGTTCAACCGCTTGGCACACCAATCCGAACGGAATGCTGGTACCTCATTGTGATCGTCATAGCGATGTTGCCGGTTTGTCGCTTGGTCCGTTTGCTCGCAGTCCGATAGTGCGAGCAGCGCCGGTGTATGGGGCAAACGGGGCAGCGGCTACCATGA
The DNA here is from genome assembly GCA_003513555.1 of Rhodopirellula sp. Classification (GTDB taxonomy): domain Bacteria; phylum Planctomycetota; class Planctomycetia; order Pirellulales; family Pirellulaceae; genus Rubripirellula. The sequence continues at coordinate 7,061 of DOPG01000021.1, forward strand.
ACACGACAGGGAGCACACCCTCGCGTTGCCTGACGCTAGAAAGATGGCTCAGGCCAGTTGTAGGAAGGGCCGTAAAAGCTTGCAGCTCGAAGGATGTTGCAGTTAGCAAAGGAGCGGGTTAGGTTCCTGAGCTCCTCGCCCGATTGAATCGTACCGATGCCAAGTGCTTCCACCTCTTCTGGTGGAAGCCCACTATGCAGCAGGATCCGATACTCCTGGGTCAGTTTTCGCAGAGTATAGGCTGGGGTGAGCGTTGGGTCCCACAGCGGTAAGTCTTCTCCAATTTCAGTCTGCGAGTTCTTGCCTAGCTCTGCTGTGTCGTCAGAGATCCTCAGTAGACAACCCGTGGGAGCATCTGAAATATCAGTCCACAAAACGAGCGTGCCGCTTGTGTCGGCAATTCGGGCTGCCGATGCAGTCGCACGTGCCAGATTGTGCCATGTCTGTTGCTGTTGGTTTCCATCTAGCGAGGCCACGACCAGCGATGTTGGTGTTTTGCTATTGGGAACGTGGCGCGTTTCTTGCAGCCTTTTACGAATTCCAATCGTTGTTCCAGCAATGATCTGGGCTGCTTGTCCTGCATCACTTGAGGTAATGCTCAGCATTAACTGAGCACCTAGGAGCATGGCCGGCTCATTGGGGTCAGCGGCTTCGGCACTGACTTCCAGCGGGGGATTCAGCAATCGGAGTCGGGAAGCAGAATCTGAGAAGGCTGGAAAAAATCCGTACAAATCGCTTTGGCAATCAAGATCACCACAACGGCCGGACGTGATCGGTAAAACAAAGTCAGCGTCGACCAAGCAGCGGTTCAGGTAAATGGGATATCCAGCAGCGTCGGGCCCCAGAAATCGTAACGCCTCGCGATTTGCGGGTTGGTGGACTTCCACCTCGGCAGTATCTCCTGCCACGTCTGCAATCGCGTGCAGTGTCGAGGGAAGTGCCTCGTCGCCGACCACAACGCTGATGTTGGCAGCGTCGCTCTGCTGAAGCAATTGAATCACTGCTGCAAGAACAGTCTCAACCTGAGGCACGTTGGGGTCCACCGCCAGCGCGACGGTGTCCCCTGGGACGATCGCCTCGGTCATGGCCGGGTAATCAAGAGGGGCACGCAGCGCAGATAGCGTTTCT
>DOPG01000231.1:0-1649 GCA_003513555.1 Rhodopirellula sp.
TCAGGCAGATCAATCAATTGGATGGAATTGAGTACGTTGCGGCCGGTGCGGCACGAGAACTCGCGCTGAAAAATCCAGAATGTCGTGACGGACAGCACTGCGGGGAACGAAAGCATCCTGGCAATCCGAAACAAATCACTGATCGATCAATGACTGCGTGACGACCGCGAAGCGGCACAAAAAGATCAAGTCGCCTCAATTGTTGGAGAGAGAGCCAAGCAATGGAGGTGCCACATCAACGCTAATCACGTGCGGCGCATTCCACACGGCCCCACTCGGACGAAGGGACCCATCTTCCCGGTTCCGCCGCATCACGATCAAATTCCCCGGCTCTTTCCCCAAAGGAGCGATCCGTTCAGGATTGGAATCTGGCCCACCTGGCTCACGGGCTGCAGGATCATCAGCATTTTGATTGGTGACCAGCAGATATTCGTCATTGAGGAAAGCAATGGCCCAGGGCGTGCGACCGCCACTGGGAACCAACCACTGACGCGTTGGTGTGAGCGAACCATCGTGACCGACCGAGAAGCCAGCAACCGTATCGTGCCCTCGGCCTGAACTGTAAAGGTGGCGGCCATCGGGCGAAATCGCGATCCCCGCGTTGTAGTTGGGTTGCGCATTATACATGTATGGCCGGGGAGGAATGTTATCCAGCCAATCCTGCGGAACCGTCATCTGGGGTGCCCCCACTGGTTTCAACTCACCGCTGCAAAGGTCAAAAGAATAACTTGAAACAGTGTGATCCAATTCATTGACACTGAACAGAAATCGTCCATCGTGTGAAAAACGAATCTGACGTGTCCCTGCACCGTAATGCCGATTGGAAGCGGGCGCGCAATGGGACGCTAGAACGAATTCGGGGTCGCCGGAATGAAAGGAATTGCCAACCGGGAGTGAAAATACGCTCAGACAACTCGTGCCAAGATCACAAACCACCAGCCATTGACCACCAGGATGGCAGGCAACACCGTGAGGATGAGACGCATCCTCGGGAAAGCCTTCGGGAAAATTCAGTTCCTTTGCTGCTTCGCTGGGGCCGAGAAGCCGTACCTTTTCGGGAATACCAGCATGCTTCAACTCACACACCCCTGCTTGGCCAAGGGACCTGCTCCCACGATCCACCGACATTGCAGAAACAGTTCCCGACAGAAAATTGCAGACAAACAGGTTTTCCTCACGCTTGTCGAGGCAGATATCGACGGGCATCACACCGTAAGGTGTGGCAAGCGGCTCCTCCGTGACAGCTGAACAAACTGCCGAACCGGTCACTTTACCTCGATCCATGGGATCCAGTTCATAGCATGCAATCCCGTGGATTCCAGCAGCAGTGAAGAGCCTTGTGCCGTCAGAATTGATGGCCTGCGAAATTGGCATCAAAGTGCCATCGGGAAGATTGATCTGCTGGATCAGCGTTAATTCCGATCCTGATTGATTCAATGCAAGTACCGATAAAGTTGCTAACCGGTCATCCGGCATTGGTGCGTTGTAGCAGTGAGCAACGCAGTAAACTGCTTGTTCGTAAAGGCCCGAATCTTTCATCACTGTACTCAACGGTTTTCATGCCGGACCATCACCTGGAAAACTACCAGCGATGGATCCTCAAGAGATCGAAAATGCGTTTGGCTACGCGTTACAACTCACAACCTGAT
>DOPG01000231.1:1909-5230 GCA_003513555.1 Rhodopirellula sp.
ACCCAAATCGACGTCTGCACCACCGGATACAGTACGCACTGTTCCCTTCTGCAATCGCCCCCCCGAACGTGGATTGAACCAGACGACTTCAAAACTTCCATTCGTGGCAGACAAGTCCAGTCTGGTCGCTCCACCTTCTGGAAGGTAGACCAGATACAGGCTGCCGGGCTCTGAAAAACAGAATTTCGTTACTCCGTTTTCGGGGTTACCCACCAACTCGTCAGTATTGACCATGTTCCAGAAAGGGATCTGGTGATCATGAAAGAAGTGAACAGCAATCCGGCAATAGTCCCAACTCTGGTCCCGGCTACGCCAGTCTTCACAAACGAGATCATTCTGATCAAATTTGTAACCGAAATAGTATTCATTACCGGCCCCACCCGCCATCAAAGTCCCCCACAGCGTCTGTTGACGGACTTTATGCTGCGTGTAGACCATCTTCCCATCACGATCGCGACCATCAAATCCGCGGTACCCAAGATCAGGACACTGCGCATGAGCCGCGCTACCCGATTCATCAAAGGCGACAATCCACGGCTTACCCGCGTCTGCCGATTCACGCACCCACTTCACTGTTTGTGCGTGTGTGGTTTCCAGTGAGCTGTTCTGCAGTGACACACCCGTGAGTTGCGATTCATCGCCCAACAGCGGCCTGTATACCTGGTCCTGTTGATCAGGATAGGTATGAACGACAATGTTGTGATCATAGGCATCAAGTCGGGCGATGTAGTCAATCATGGCTCTCTGCTGTCGGGATGACTGCGTGTTCTCTTCACCGAGGTTCCAGTTCAAAGCAAGATTGTGACCAAACCTCGAAATCAATTCACGACAGTACAGCTTTCTCTGCAGACCAAGATCACCACCATCCAGACTTTCAGGCACCCGTTTGCCACCTTTGTGTCGGTGATCATCATTCTCGGTTTCCTGCATTTTGAAATGCAGATACATGCCAAGCTTCGTTCCATGTTCAAAAACAATGCCCCACTGGTCAAGCTTTGAACAGTCGTAATGCAATTTGTCATCGCGATCAATGAATGGCCAAACGTTGTCACCATCACCGCCCGCGTTGTAGGTCAGGAACGAAAATGCATTGCATCCTTTGGCCGACAGGTAGTTGACAGCGCCAATCAGTCCCTTGCCCTTGCTGCCTTTCCATACAGGATCCCCTCGTTTCCAATCGGTCACATGAGGGCCCCAATCCTTCAATGGCACTCCCTTCTTTTTGGCCACAGTGTTGTCGAAATCCTTGTATGCAAGAAGTGTTTCCGGCGCGTCTGCGCCGACCTTCAGGAAGTAACGCTTCGAACCCGCATGCTGCAGATAACGTTTTCCAACATATTGCAAGCGGCCGTGAGCCCGGAAATCTTTTCCAGTTCTGTCACTCGCAAGAACTTCAAACTCACCGCTGGTGCCATCAAACGGCGACATCCTTTCAGCCACACCATCACCGATCGCAATGTTCTTTCCGGACTGGAAGTTCACATGGTATTTCCAGGTACCGATCCGGTCAGGAGCAAAACAGGCACGCCAGACCGTACCTGACTCTGCTGAAGTATTTGCAGCGTTTCCATCTGCAGCAAAGTACCCGGGAATCCGATACCTGGTGCCGTCTGAATGAATGAAGTCAACGGTCATCCGACAATCGGTGAACGGGTTCGGTAAATTGTCTTTTTCATGGGCGTACGGACCTGCCAGTGAGAGCATGATTTTGTGCCACACTTTCAGTTCTCCACTGACCTCGATATCACCATCACCATCAGGCCTGCGGGGTAACTGCAGCGGCTCTGAACTGACAGATCGAGTAGGGCTTCCAGCAGTCAACCAGGTTTCAGCAACTGTCGGCGGATTGCTGGTTTTGCTTCTATCGGATACGGAATCTGCTTTCACCATCGGAAACGGTTGGGGCAACGCCGAGCCAATGCCAACGGATTCCGGCCCCGTCTTCTGAGGTCGGGCCAAACCCCGGTCGGTTGTCATCAACCACTTGTCAAACTCGAAGCCATCCTCCCGCATCGAAAACTGAATGACGTGAGTCCCGGCGTTGGGAACATCGAGAAAGATCTTGTGTGGCTCGCCGCAATGTTCCTTTTCTGTCCGCTGGCGGCTATCCCACCACCATGAATTTTTTCCCTTGCACCACTGCAGGCGTTGCCCGCTGGTTGGCCATGTTCCGTTGATTCCGACGTGCAGACCATTGTCTTCGGTGCCCGTTGAATAGGCTCGCACCCACACGTAATAGCGACCGGCCCTTTCAAACTTCACCCGGTAGTGCAAAACCGCCATTTTGCCGGGCAATGGAGAAAAATTCTTCCCTTTCAGCAACTTCTCGGCATGTGTCCGACGGGTGTCGGGGAGTATTTCCAGGTAGGCCCCACCACTGGCTCCTGCCAAATGTAGTGGATCCCCATCAGGTTCAACACCGGGTGTCAATTCGGAATGAGTCAAATGAAATGAGCGGACCTCATCCTCGGTCTGCTTGAAAAAGTGCTCTGCCTCCACTGCGACCAGTCCATTCTTTTCAACGAACACCAGATTCTCGTCTGGACTCATGGCAGCAGCTGAAACAAGCCCATTGATCAGGCAGGATGTAAAGAAGATTGCAGATGCAGGAGTGATTTTCATACCGATCTTTCCGAATCATTACCGAAACACCAGGGCAAACCACAGCAAAGTGGTGTTGCTGCAAAAAGGTCTGACAAATCAACCACTGGTGAAGAGCTATTGGAATCACACAAACATGGGTTGGCAAGCTGCCCACTGTTCTCCAGTGACGACATCCATTTGCAGCTCGTCGGAAAGACAATCAACAGAAAACCGGAACGAAACATGCAATGCCTCGACTTTTGATACACGTTCGATGACGGACCATGCATGCGTTGCCCAAGGCCTGCTTTTCTGGGGTTATAGTGCTGCAACCAATCTAAGTTCATATCACCCACGATGAATCACCACAAAATGAACCGCTTACACGGATTCCACCTTGCCTTGCTGGCGTTCATGCCACTGACAGGCGTGCTTGCTGAAGATGAAGCAGGCTTGGAGAGCACGATCATGCTCGCAGGTTCCTGGGTTCCCGAAGATACCCACCAGATTGACTACGGCAAACTGCCCCGTATCAAAGTAACACACACCATGATCAGCGATGTCCGTGATTGACCTCCCCCATAGAATTGCACCATTGTGAGTGAGAGAAGCTTGCTCGGGCGAACTGCCCGGAAAGGACTTTCAGAATGCCTCAGAAACGTCACACAGTGGATCAGATCGTTGCCAAACTTCGTAAAGCCGACGTGGAACTTGGTAAGGGCAAGAAGGTGCCCGAAA
>DOPG01000280.1 GCA_003513555.1 Rhodopirellula sp.
GTTTAGTGATTGGGGGCAGGTCACAATTTGGATATTCATACTCTTTTTCTAGGGCACTTATGAAAGTTCGAGGTCAGATCTTGAATCCTAATCAAGAGATATTAGAGAAATGGTATGTGAAGATAAAAACTCAAACAGACTCGCCTATGTTGGCCGTGGCTGAAAAAGAGGGCATCGTGATTGTCAGCGTTGCCGAAAGGAGCGTTGTGCTTCCTTGGATCGGTAAAAGCGATACAGCTTTTGAGTCGACATCGGCTGCCATTGATGACACAAACAACTTTACGGTTCGAGCGGTGCCCGTCGATTGGCCCAAAGGGTTTGTAGCAGCATTGGACCGTCGATGCTCACTAAGGGCGGCAGCCGACCGGTTTTCCGCTGCTGCTCCAAACCGGCAGCTGAGCGCAAGCGTTAAGCGGCAAGCTAGCTGTGACGACGATAGTTGAAATTTTAGTCGCAATGTCACATGCGGCGAAAGGAGGAGGCTCAAGAAGAGCTGCGTAAAATGAATCATGTAACAGAGGAATTGTCTGAAAACCGAGTATTGCGTGTGCTGACATTGGATGGAGGCGGCGCCAAGGGCTTCTACACTTTGGGAGTATTGCGGGAAATAGAGGCAATGGTCGGGTGTCCATTGCACCAGAAGTTTGACCTAGTTTTCGGGACCAGTACGGGCGCGATCATCGCGTCACTTATCGCGCTCGGCCACAGCGTAGACTCTATTTTGGAACTATACCGTAAACATGTGCCTACCGTGATGTCGCAGAAGACTGCTTCGGCCAGATCTATGGCGCTAAAGAAGCTTGCGAGCGAGGTTTTTGGGGATGCGATGTTCACTGACGTAAAGACCGGCATCGGAATCGTTACCGCCAAGTGGCTTACTGAACTGCCAATGATATTCAAGGGCAGCGTTGCTCAGGGACACGGCCGGGCCGGTACGTTCGTTCCTGGATTCGGCGTGAGCATTGCCGACGCAGTCAAGGCATCATGCTCAGCATATCCCTTCTTCGAGCGAACTATTGTGAGGACCTCAATGGGGGAGGACATCGAGCTGATCGATGGCGGTTATTGCGCGAATAATCCGACGTTATACGCGATCGCTGATGCGGTCGAGGCGCTTCGAACTGATCGCAGAGATATTCGGCTGGTAAGCGTCGGTGTCGGAACCTACCCGGAACCAAAGCCCGGCCTTCTGATGTGGCTGGCGAAGAAATACCTCGTGAGCGTTCAGCTCCTTCAGAAGACCCTGGAGATCAACACGAAGTCGATGGACCAATTGCGGCAAATTCTGTTTCATGATGTGCCGACGATCCGGATTAGTGACTGCTATGTCTCGCCTGAGATGGCGACCGACCTTCTGGAGCACGACCTCAAAAAACTGGACGTGTTGTTCCAACGTGGTCGTGAATCATTCGCTTCGCGGGAGCAACAGCTTCGAGATTATTTAATGTAGTCAAGGGGAATAAGATGCCAATACCAGAGACGCAGCTCGAAACTTGGTCTCACCAGGGATCGATCACCCAGTCGAGCAGCACCTATCACTCGATAAAGAGCGTACTGGAGGCCAGCACTACGCCATACGCCGGCAGGAACTTCAAGGTGTTTCTCCAAGGCTCTTACGCCAACGACACGAATATCTTCACAGAAAGCGACGTAGATATTGTCATCCGGCTCGACGACTGCTTTCAAAGCGACTTGTCCCAGCTGGCGGAAGAGGAAAAAGCCGCATACAAGTCAGCGTTTCGTGATGCCACCTACACGCACGCGGACTTCAAACGTGACGTTCTGTCTGTGCTCAAGAAGCAATATGGAACGGCAGTCAGGGCCGGAGACAAAGCTATTGCCATCGATGCTAATGGTTCGCGTCGAAAGGTGGATGTGATCGTCGCAATTCAGTTTCGCCGGTACTTCAAGTTCCATTCGTCTGACAACTCTGAATATGTCGAAGGCATATGCTTCTGGAATGGTGACGGAGAACGGATTGCGAATTATCCGAAGCAGCACTCGGCTAACCTGACGATGAAGCATCAGAACACTTCGAATTGGTGCAAGCCCGTGGCTCGGGTGTTGAAGAACATGCGGAGGCGGATGGTCGACGACGGCTTGATCGAGGCCGGGGCCGCGCCTTCTTACTATATCGAAGGTCTTCTCTACAATGTCCCGGACGAGAAGCTGGCCTCAAGTTACCAGGAAAGCGTGGTCAACACATTAAATTGGTACTTTCAGGAGGCTTCCAAGGCCGACCTTATTTGTGCCAACGAACAGTATTACCTGTTGCGTGATGGGGTTCATACTTGCTGGAACCAAGCAAGTTGCGACGCGTTTGTCGAGGCTGCGGTTAAGTTATGGAATGAGTGGTAATTTTGGGAACGAGCTTAGATCAAGCGACACAGAGAAGCGCTCACGAAAGCGTGATGCAACTATTCAGAGGTTAATGTGAACTACATTTCTATAGATGGTGACGACGTAGGCAGGAAGATAACGTCACTTTATCTTGAAAACGCGGTAGCGAAGCTCTCTCACTTCTGTGATGAGATGAAAGTTGCCACGGAGAAAATGTCCAATTATCTGACGGAGCGAGGGTTTGAAGTGGTTTTTTGCGCTGCAGACGGTGTGGCAGCTTCAATAGAAAGTGATATTGATTTCGAGAGCGTCTATACGAATCTTTGCAAGTTTGCTCCAGAGGGAATAAATCTCTCGGCGGGGGTAGGGAAAACTCTTAGCCAATCCTACATAGCCCTCCTATCAGCTAAAAGCAACGGTAAGAATAGAATACACCGATATTCAAGGCTGGGAGAAATCTAAGTGGTTCGGATCATTCGATTTGATTCTTTGCTCAAGAATGTCGCGTACGCGACTGTCGCTTTGAGCATTGGTATTTATGCCTTTGTTCAAGCTACATGGCTTCCAGACTACCCCCTGTTCAAGGTCGTCACTATTTCCACGATTGTAAGCACATTTCTAGTGACCTTGCTGGTGCATACATCGTTCTCCCGGAGACTTTGGGCGCTGATAGGGCGTATTAACGAATCCGTCTACCCCGACCTGAATGGAACCTGGCAGGGGGAGATCACTCTCGAAAATGGAAAGACCATAGATATTGGAGCCGTTATTCGTCAGTCATTACTTTCCACGGAAATCGATATCCATGGCGAAACGATGAAGTCAGTCACACTCGAAACTACGCCCAGCATGGAGGCCGGGCAAAAAAAGCTGTACTACGTTTATCGTGCTGACCCCAAGAACCCCGCATGGCCAAGCTACAGTGGCTCGACGATTTTTGATGTGCGTCGTGCTCATGGGAAAGACGTTTATCATTTAGAGCTTTCCGGCAGATATTTTACTGACCGCAAAACCGTTGGAAGGATAGTTTTGCGGCAGCTTGGCACCGATAACAATCATGATGTTTCGTTCTATTAGCTGTCGGACGCTTAACAATCGGCTCACCCAGTTGGACAATGTTTTGGAATTCGGGGATTGGTGAGTTAACAAGTGCAGGCAAGGGCGCTGCTAACCTCGCGCCCCCCCGGGTGCAAGCGTTGAATCGTGCAAGCTGCTCTTTGATTACTATCCAGCCTGCTCTAAAAAGGCCATCTTTGCGCGGCAAAAAGTCCCACATTCCAATGATCGCGCGGCCGGAACTCCCAACGTATGTCGCCATAGTGTGGCCGACTCGGCCAGACTTTAATTTCAAGAACAGTGATTAGCACCTGATAATAAAACAGCCTCGCCCTGATCGGTCGAGGCTTCAAGGCGGCCCAACAGGCTTCAAAAATACGAGTTAAGCTCAATCACAGTTCTTCCCCTAGCTTTCTTCAAAGCTCTCTTGCGTAACAGGAGAAGGTGTTCGTATGCATCCCAGGGATGCATATAAGGGATGCACAGCTCAGATGCCGTGTATGCGAATTTTGCGAGGTCATCATCCGTTGCGTAAATCAAAAACTCAGGATCTCCATCGATCGGCTCGTCCGGAATGACTTGACTTGGCTCGCTAGGATTATCGAACTCGAGGTCCACGCGCTTTACAATATTGCGAATTTCTTCCCTCAGGTCACTTCCTGTGAGTTTTGTGTCACCGAGAAAATCTCGGGTCTTCTTTTTGATGATTTCCAATTCTACGGTCTGCAAATACCGCCCGATCTTCAAATTCATTTTCTCACCGTCATCTTCAAAGCAGGTGAGAGTAAAATCGTCGTCTTTAATCGCGAACGGGTCCGAGATTTTCCCAGGATGACTCCCATTCAATTGTAGAGATACCCCGATCGTTGAGCCCTCCGAGGCGATGTAGAATACTTCTTCGTATTCGGTAAAAGTCTGTAAGCCAGGTTCAAAAATCATAAGCTTTTTTAATCCTTAGGTTGAATATTTAATTGCTTTTGAGGCTTCTGGCTGACCGCAAGAGCCTGAAAAAAATTACGCAGGCGTGCTCCCGATATTGCAGAGG
>DOPG01000067.1:0-6937 GCA_003513555.1 Rhodopirellula sp.
TACCGCGCCAGCATCCTTGAGCTCTTGATCGAGTGCTGCTGCTAAGTGGCAGATTCGCTCCGAGATTGCATGTTGCCCTAGTTCATTCCTGATATCGATGATTATTTGAAGGCTTGCTGAAAGTGCAGTCGCCCCGATCATGTTGGCTGAGCCCGCTTCAAAACGGGCTGCGGAAGCCTTGAGCTCTAACGTGGGGTCAGCGTAATTGAAGGAGTTTTTTACGCTGCCCCAGCCCACGTTCAGGCAACGGAGTTGGTCCAGGTGGCGTCTGGCAATCATCGCCACCCCGGCACCTTCGGGACCGAGCAGCCATTTGTGTCCGTCGGCAGCTAGAAAGTCGACCGGGATTTTGTTCAGATCCAGTGGATAGATTCCAAGTCCCTGAATTGCATCCAAAAAAACAAGAATCCCTCGTTGATGGGCCTGTTCGACCAGATTTTCAAGGTCGATTCGGAAGCCGCTTGCGTAGCCAACCCAGCTGACAGAGATCATTCGAGTGGTGTCGTCTACCTGCGAGATCAGCGATTCGACGGTTACTTCGCCATTCTGACGGGGTGCCAATCGCACCTCGACCCCTTTGGATTGCTGGTTTTCCCAAGGAAATAAGTTGCTGGGGAATTCACCTTCGGGAAGGACCACACTGTCCCCCTTTTTCCATGGCCAACCTTCAGCGACGAGGTTGATACCCGTGGTCGTGTTGGGAATCAGGCAGATTTCATGATCGTCGCAATTCAGTAATTCGGCGAACTGTTTCCTCAGATGTTCTACTTTGGCGGCCCATTCAGGCCACACCGTATCACCCTGTTCAGCCGCCTGAGCGGCAAAAAGGGTAATCGCTTCAGCAGCGGGTTTTGACAGGGGACCCACGGCTGCATGGTCGAAATATGCCCACTCAGGGGCAATGGACATGTGCGAACGCCACCAAGTCCAGGGCGTATCAGAAATTTTTATTGCGATGAGAGTTGTCCCCTACTGGCAATTCATGGGCTAGAATCAGTTAACATTTGCAGTTAATCTGCGAGTGGAACCACGTCATTCCCGGTTTTATCCGTACATTCGGGTCACCATCCTACTTCGTGTAACTTAGCCTCCAAACGTAGGCTTGGGAAATACGGCAACTAGTAACTATACTTTGATGCACACCGTGTTTATTTCCGTGTTTAATGCTCCTCTCATGTCTAATCGGCGAGGTTGTTAATGCCCAAGGCGCTTTGCCTTATCAGCCTTGTGGCGTCGATTCTGGTCGTCGTCCTGTTTCTCGCCGATATGGCGTTGGGACTGCTTGGCATGCAAGATTTGGCCCCATTACGGTCAGCGAATACGCTGATGGACGTCGTGTTCATCGTTGCAGGTGCAGCGTTGATTTTTATGAGTTGGACGACGTACCGCGAACAACGCTAACTGGTCTGCTGGTGTTCCGACCAATCACCTGCCATGACCGTGGCACGCACACGCCGGAAAACCAGTCCGGCCTCAGATAAAATGCGCGATTGGCTGCATTGGGCTTGCTCATCCAGGAATCCTTGCTCATCCAGGAATCCTTGCTCATCCAGGAATCTCTGTCCAGCTGGTTTTATGAAACCGCGAAGCCGTTGATGCTCTGATTCCGCGTTGAGCATCATTGATGCCTCCGGTTCTGTCGGGCTCCCATATTTCTTTGTAGTCAGACATGCACAGGTACAGGCTTCTCCCTCGCAACACGCGTTGGCTGGAGTAGCCTCGAAACGCGGATTTGCCGTGATCTCTTCTGCAGAGAGATGTTACAGCTGTTGCAGGCCGGGCTCGTCAGGCCGCTCTGCGTGATATCATGCTCAAAGGGGACAGCCCGCCCTCCAACCAAAGCGGGTTTGGTTTTTGTTATGCTCGCGAACTGAAACGCTTGATAGGCCTGAATGAGGAGCTGTCTGATGCCACTGTCCCGCCGCCAATTCCATCGAACGACAAGTGCCGCTGTCCTAACGGGGATGACATTATGGCCAGGGAGCAAGTCGGCCAATGCCGATCAGGGAAGCACTGGTCCGCTGGAGACTTTTGTCCCCACTCGGTGCATCACTCGGGGGCCCAACAAGCACTGGTTTGGGTATTACGATAAACGAGAGTTTGATCCCAGTGGACGGTATGTCTTGGCAAATGAAACCTCATTTGAGGGACGTCCACCTACAGGTGAAGATTCTATCAATGTGGGCTATGTCGACACGCAGAATGAAGACAAGTGGTGTCCGCTAGGAACCAGTCGGGCATGGGGATGGCAACAGGGCTGTATGCTGCAGTGGGTCGGTGACCAAGGTAAGCAGGTTCTCTGGAATGATCGTGAAGGCGACCGGTTTGTTTGTCGCATCCGTTCCATTGCCGATGGGAAGATTCGCACCCTGTCGCGTCCGATCTACACAATCTCACCCGATGGAAAATTCGGTTTGTCTGCCGACTTTCGAAGAATAGACAATCTGCGTCCAGGTTACGGCTATGACGGTTTGGCAGATCCCCACGTTGCCGAGCGTGCGCCATCGAAGTCAGGGATTTGGCGGATCAATATCGCGACCGGAGAGGAACGTTTGATCATGTCGCTTGCTGAGGCCGCAGCTATTCCTTGGCCCGGTGCTGATCGTTATGCAGGGGCATGGCATTACTTCAATCACCTGCTGATCAATCCATCTGGAACGCGGTTTACGGTGCTGCACCGTTACCGACCTGAATTTGATCCAGAGACCCTGAGTTTTAGGGGGACACCAAACAATGGTTTCATTACTCGCATGATTACAGCCAATTTGGATGGATCCCAGCGATTTGTTTTAGATCCCAGTGGTTTCACTTCGCATTTCATTTGGAAAAATGACGACGAAATTACGATGTGGACGCGTCCCAAAGGAGCGGCTTCAGGTTTCTACACTTTCAAAGACCAGACGCGTGAAATCGTACCTGTGGGACAGGAAAAAATGCCCACCAATGGGCACAATACCTATTTGCCACATCCTTATCTGGACTGGATTCTGAACGACACTTATCCTGACCGAAAGACTTCGCGCCAGACGGTATTTTTGTATCACGTGCCGAGTGGGCGGCGTTTTGATCTTGGCCATTTTCCTTCACCTCAGGCTTATCGAGGAGAGTGGCGATGTGATACTCACCCTCGTTCAAGCGACGATGGCACCCAGGTCGCCATCGATAGTCCGCATGATAACGGACGTCAAGTTTACTTGATGGATGTGCGAAGTATCCTCGACTCTATCTGACGGTTGGGCTGAGTTACCTGTCACTTGCGATTACTGCTGGTCTTTTTTTAGCAGTTCCAACGCTGATTTGGTTATCGTCAGAATTTGTGGGGGTCAGGGTGGATTCGACGTCAGGATAGTATCGGCTGCTATGCAAGGATGGTGCTGGAACACCCAGTTCCTTGAAGCAATCAAGGCGTGATTGCTTCACGCTGCCTAAGCGATACATCAGGATCGGTACACCTTCGCGACCATAGCGGCTGAAATCTTCGCAGCCCATCGAAGGTTCATCGACGGAAACCTCGTCTGTTCTAAGAGTGGACTCAAATACTTTTTTTAACTTTGCGGTCAGGTCATCGTCATTGCGGAGTCAGGGGGTGCCTTCGCTAATGGTGATCTCCGGTGGTGGAGCATCAAAGCTGACTGCCACTGCTTTGGGTTTGCGTTGTATTGCGCTGATGAGTATTTGGCGAACTGACTCACTGTAGCTCCTTAAGGTCAATTGCAAATCTCACTCATTACCAATGATATTGTGTTTTGTGCCTCCATGAATCGAGCCCACGGTTACCACAGCAGGTTCGATAGGTTTGATCTCGCGACTCACAATCGTTTGAAGTGACATGACCAATGGCGCTGCCTGCACGATTGGAGCGGTTGCCGTATGAGGTGCCGATCCATGACCTCCTCGCCTTCTCGTGCGGATGTCCACACTGTCGACGTTAGCCAGTAAATAGCCGGGTAGTATTCCAGCATTACCTGTCGGTTTGTCACCGCTGACATGCAGTGTGACGGCAAATTCAGGCTTCAGGAAGCGTTGAAACAAACCCTCTGTCAGCATCGCCTTGGCACCAACGCCGCGTTCTTCCGCTGGTTGTCCGCTGACCACGGAGTGCCGGACCAAAGATCGCGATGTTCAGCCTTGTACTGAGCAGTGCCAATTAGGTTTGTCATGTGGATATCGTGTTCGCATGCATGCATGACACCGGTGGTGGCACCTCCTGGTAATTCGATTTTTATCTCCGAGGAATACGGTAATTGTGTCTGCTCCGTCACCGGTAAGGCACCTTGGTCACATCTCAGCATGACCGTGGGACCCCGTCGTTCGTCAGGATTCCCGCGATGCCGCGTCCTCCCGCCGCCGTGGATACTTGAAAACCACTCTCTTGCGATGGGCCGGCAACGTACTGGGCGGTCGCTTGCTCCTGAAATGAAACTTCTGGATGTCTGTGCAGCCATTGATACGTCTGCACCAAGTTGGCGATCTGATCCTGAATCCATTTTTTTCCGCTCCTTGGTGCTGTTTGCAGAATGAGAGGGCTCAGCGGTCGTCGCGGAGATCGGGATCAGCAAGCCAACGATTGCGATTTAGCGTTTTACGGGACATGACCTTTGGCGTGAACAGAAAACGGTTGGAGCAGCATCATTTTAGGCCGGAACAGTTTTTTTGCGGGAACTTTTTCCGACGCGTGTGCGAATGGTGGCAGTATTGGTATAAAACCGCTTAAGCCGCCATGATGCAAACGCGGTAACTTGAACCCGATCCATTGATCAAAAAGGTTATTTGTTCATGACCAAACGCGTTCTTATTCTTTGTACTGGCAACTCCTGTCGTTCGCAGATGGCTGAATTTCTTTGGAATCATCTGGGGGAAGGTGATTGGGTCGCGGAGTCCGCAGGCTCGAATCCTGCCGGGTACGTCCATCCGCTCGCAATCGCCGTCATGCAGGAACATGACCATGATCTGAGTAATGCAACCAGCAAGCACGTCGATCAATTCCTTGACCAGCCGATCGATCTGGTAGTCACCGTTTGTGATGGTGCCAAGGAATCATGCCCCACGCTTCCGCGAGTGGCCGAAGCATTTCATTGGCCATTCTTTGATCCCGCTGATGCGGAGGGAAGCGAGCAAGAGCAGATGCAGGTTTTCCGTGAAGTCAGAGATGAAATTAGAACCCGGATTGAGCACTATCTGGCCAACTCAGACGTGTGATGCTTTGCAGTAGCATCTTGGCCGAGGCCGAGGTGTCATGGTGACGTTGATATTCATGTTCCCAGCAAAGGGCCTCGGTAGCCGGATTTGTAGTGGCTGTTGGTGAATGCGACCCGGCTGGTGGCCGGTAGGTAGCAGCCGGTACACAAAAGCGGCGTCGTGTAAAAAAACGGAGGCTCCCTATCGCTGCATTTAAGCAGCGTTCAGAAGCTCCGGTTCCTTCGTAAAGGCATCGTCTTGTTGAAAGGATCCCGGTGATTCGATGAGCGGCGATATCGTCCAGAGTCGGGACGCATTGCCCGACCTAAGCACTCTCAACTTAACTTCGGTGGAAGTATTCAGCTGTGCTCTTCGCTATTTTGGGGTTCGGCCGCGTCAGGTGCGGGAGCCACTGTCTCGAGTTCGAATCGTTTGACATCGTGTTGTTTGACAGCGCAAGTCGGGCAAGATGATACTTCACGCATGATTTCAACACCCTGACCACCGCGATCTGGAGTTGGCTCGTCACGATCACGAAAATCACGTCGACCACCACGCTTGAACTCTCGCTTTTGGCTTGCGTAACGCTTTTCGCGAACTTCAATGACAACGTTGTGCCGCGTCGTTTTGGGAGGGGTGATTTCTTGGCAGAAGTGGCAGCGAAACATGTTCCCGGTTCCTATTTGAATGATGTCTGCATAAGGGCTAGCGATTCCTTACTGGTTCCGTGTTCCTTGTTTTGCAGGGAGAAACCGAGCCGGGGCAAAGCACCGATGAGTTTGTTGCAATCAAGCAAAGGTGCTCAATGGGAACGTGCATTGCAGAGGCAGCCATCGTACCCAAAATCGAGTCGGCAGGATAACGTGCTGGTAGTGATTCGCCTAGCCGACAGTTGCGAGGTGATTTTCCGGGCAGTGCGGCTCAACTAGCAGGAGAAAGACACCTGAAGCACTCTGGAAACAGAGGTCTGTCACACATGGTCGCAGATCGAAAGCAAGACGTTGCCTGAAAGGGCGGGGTATTTCCTGTAACGACCGTGATCACGTCAAGCCCTGTTGAATCAAGCCGTTTCGCCCTCGAAACGAGCTTTAGATCTGGTGCTTTTCCAATCCAGTATGAGAAAGCTGACCATGCAGATCATTGCCAGCAAGGTGACGGCAAGCAGAAGAGAGAGGAAAGTGGGCCAGCCATGATCCTTGGCAATGGTTCCGCCAAAGTAATTGAAAAGCATCGCAGCGGCGTATCCGAAAATGTCGATCACTGCGACGAGAAAACCCGCGTGTTTGCCACCGAAAGCGACGGAGAAAACACTCATTGGTACGTAGTAGGCCGGTGAAATGGCTAGCCCTAGCAAGAAAATTGTAGTGATGGCGACTTCAGACCGCATGCTTTCGGGAACAATATCGAGATGCCAAAGCAGCAGGACGGCTCCAGCACTGAACAGCAACTGACAGCCAATCACGCCAATCAATTGCAGTTTCGAGAGACGGTCGTAATAGAAGCTGGTGATCAGCAGGGCAGCAAACATTCCCATCGGAAATGCGGTGCCCGCTGCCGACGAGCTGGCGGCACTGAAATCGAGTTCGGCCGCGAGATAGGCGGGGATGAAGTGCACAAAATCCATGCAAACGGTAAGGAATACGATACTAAAGCCAATGAGCCAGAAGCGACCGCTCTGGGCGAAGGCTACGCACGCTTGCCACAGAGTTGTTTGGTCAAGTGCGTGCTGTGCGGTCTGTGCTTGTTTGTCGCTGCTGGT
>DOPG01000067.1:7163-11182 GCA_003513555.1 Rhodopirellula sp.
GCTGCTGGTTTCTCTTTCGCCACTTTCGTTTCTGATGCGTGATTCATTTTCGTGGTCCACCAAGGTGGGGAGCCCCACATCCTCTGGTCGTTCTTTGAGTGTGAAATAAAGTACCACGAGGATGCCAGCGGTGAGTGCGGCTGAGACCAGGAATACGTTTCTCCAATCCAACAGCGTCAAAAGAAAACCGAACAACAGGCCCGCAGCAATAGTGCCGACGCGCGAGCTTGTCGCGATTACACTCCAAACTTGTCCATAACGCGTCGATGGAAACCATGAGCGAACCAACTGAACCATCGCGGGCCATCCACCTGCTTTGGCAGCTTGCCCAAAAAAATTAAAAGCTGCGAAGACGGTGAAGCTGGAACTGAAGGCAAAACCTACATTTGCGATCGCTGTCAATGAGAGTGCAAGCAGAAACATCCGTCGCCCTCCAAGCAGGTCAGCACCCGGACCTGTGACCAGTTTTCCCATGATGGCGCCCGCTGAGTGCCAAGCCATCAGATGTCCATAGGATGCCTCGTCGATGTTTAACGCTGGGTCTTGCATCATCTGGACGCTGCAGGCAGCCAATGTATTTCGGCAAAGCATCAAGGCTGCGTAGCCGATGTACATCGAGATAAGAACAAGCAGTTGGAATCGTACGAACGGGCTTAGGGAATCCCCTTGGCACAGCCTCGACACCAAGTTTGCACGTAATGGCTTGTTCATTCGCTCGTTCCAAGTTTGAAGCAGGACTTCACCGGTGAAAGCAACTTTGTGAAAAATCGACCGTCAGGCGTCATCAGGATGTGATGAACGAGTCTGCCAGATGCGGACTCCCGGTGTTGGAACCAGCGTGGCTTTTCGTGGTAGGACCAGCGGGTCATTCCTTGTATTCACGGGATTTATACGGCAGGCCCAGCAATTGATGCAGTTGCTGTTCAATGGCTACCATGACCGGATCTTCGCTGGCTTTTCTGTCCCGCTTTGTTGCAACGTGAATCGCTGGGCCTATGGTAACCGTCGCAGACATCGGCCGGTGAATTCGGCTTACATCAGTCAGATCCTCTTCGAATTTCTCGACGGTTTCTAACTGCCGTTCGTTGCTGGGCTCAGATTTTACATAGGTCGGAGGGTAGTGCCCAAGCTGCTGCGCGATGTACATATCAGCGAGTTGATTCCACCGCCGTTGTCTTTCCTTCTCAGGTAATTCTTCGGTGATCATGTCACGCAGAATTTCAGTGCGAAGTTGTTTCACCCGATTGACGATGGTTCCGCTATTGTTTCCGTTCAACCATTCTTTTTCGATGGGAGTGAGAATCTGATTTATCAGGTTTTCCACCCGTTGAGGAATCGGCCCCGTTTGCGGCTCGCCGATATATTCAATTTCTTTCAGCCACAGCAAGGCTTCACCAACACGGTAGATGCGTTGCGTACGATCGGGGTCACGCCGAGGACGCCATGACAGTGCTTTTTCAATGTCATCCAATGTCTGATGAATCGCATCGTCAATGTTGCCATGAAAGTGGTAGCGAATCCCCACGGGGTGGACCACCACTTGGCCTGGTGGTTTCAGTGTCGCACGCTTCTTGGCGGCTGACCGCGCGATGAAGGAAACTCCATCCATCAACGCCAGCAGTCGATCGTTGGTCCGAGTGATGACACCCTCGGGGAAAATGACGAGTGGCCGTTTTGCTTCGGCCAAGATGTTCACGCCGGCTTGCAGTGCTTGGCGGTCCATCCCTTCCCGGTAGACACTGAATGCGCCCATGCGTCGCAGGATAAAACGTTGTAACCATCCTTGTTTGAACAGGTGCCAGCTTGCCATTGTGTGCGGCGCAAGGCCGGCGCGGTGGCAAACTTCATTGATGACGGACGGGTCTGCTGGACGGCAGTGATTTGGTGCCAGCAAAATTCCATGCCCTGCCTTGACTGATTCCCGTATGTGCTCCAGCCCCTCACACTCGATTGACTCGATTCCGTAGGTCTTACGCAAAAAACGAGGCATGATGCATTGCAGGGTGCGGGCCCACCAAGTCCCACGATACGGTGGCACAAACTCATAGGCTTCATCAATGACGACAGAGTGCATATTGGCCCAAAATACCTGGTAAGAAATGCTGGAGCGTTAGCTGGAGATGATATCAGTGCTTGGACGCGGTCACGATAGCGCTGTTTGCACACCTATTTGGGCCAAGTGCCCGTTTTTGCTGTTGCGGTGCGCAATGTTTGTATCAGCTCCTGCCCTTTCATGTATCTGTTGACTCACCGCAGAGTGGTATTAAGGAGGTTCATTAGGAAGATGGGGCGGTGATGGCGATCCATTAGTCGAAAAAGTAGTTGGGGTAATCGAGCTTCAGGGCCTTCTTGACTGGCTTGCCGTCAATAAAACAGGACTCGATCTCTGTTTTCAGGCGGGCTCGATTGACAGGGTTGAGCAGTGGATCATTCGTCTCTACCCGCCATCGTTTGAGCTTTTCGCGTAGTGTTTCAAGTCTCTGGCGGTGCTGAGGGTCAGCTGCCAGGTTTTCAAATTCCCAAGGATCGTTTTGCAAGTCGTAAAGTTCGTATTCAGGTGGTCGCTCCATCAGGCGGTAAGCTGATCGAACCTGAGGGCTAGCTGCCTGGATAACCTCAGGAAGGCCTTCAAAGAAACGATTGATTGTGAACGCGTAGCCCGGGTTAATTTGATCGGGCTGCAGGTTCTTGATCAGTTTGTAGCGTGAATCACGTACTGTCCGCTGCGGAAAAAAATTGTGCGCGGAGTGCAAGTGGTATTCCGTGTAAAGATGTTCACGCCATTGGGCCGCTTCGTTTTGAAACAGAGGGGCCAAGGATTGCCCAGGCAGTTTCTCAGGGGCAGGTGCACCAGCCGCATCCAGCAGGGTGGGCATCAGGTCCAGTGTTGTGACGAGCTCGGTGCGAACGGTGCCCGGTTTGGTGTGCCCCGGCCAGCGGATAATCATTGGTACTCGGACGCCGCCCTCGTAAGAGGTTCGTTTGCCTCGCAGCAGGTCCGCGCCGTGATCACCAAAGTAAACCACCAAAGTATCCTTGTCCTTGCCTGATTCCTTCAGTGTTGACAGCAGATCGCCAATTAAATGATCCAATCGGTTCATGCAGTTGTAATAATTGGCCGTCTCTGTTCGCAGTTGAGGTGAATCGAGACCCATGTAGTTTAGCGGTGGAACATCCGATCCACTTAACGGTTTAGCCGGAAGTCCTGCGACTTGTTTGGTGAAAGGTCGGTGTGCGTCAGGATAGTTCACCGCGAGAAAGAAAGGTTCCGATGATTCGGTGAAAAATGTTGATGCCTCTGTGGCGTATTTCTTGAGGTGTTGACGAGCGAAGTTCGATGTTGTGATTCGCTTGAAGTCAAAAGGAAAAGCAGTTTTCGGATTCACATGAATTTTGCCGATGACTCCCGTTCGGTAGCCGGCATCGTGCAGGCTCTGTACCAAATTGGGCTGAGTCTCGTTGTACATTCGAAAGTTCCATGTCGCCAAACCAATTTGACCGTTCTGGTGGGGGTACAACCCCGTCAGGTAGGCGGCCCGGGACTGGCTGCAGCCGGCTTGGGGTACGTAAGCGTTGTGAAAACGCACGCCCTCGGATGCGAGTCCGTTCAGAACGGGAGTTTTGACATGCGGGTTGCCATAGCATCCAAGTTCCTGCCCATTGTCCTCTGAAATGATGACCAGAATGTTCGGGGGGGATTGTGCAGATCTCTCAGTTCCACTGCTCTCAGACGCTGCCCACGTTCCCGCAATCAAGAGAATGAGTAGCAATGAGGAAAACAGCTGCGTGTTTAGCAATGTGTCATGACGTGTCACAGGTTTGATTCTCGCGTTTCACAAGTGGATTTTGATATGGGAATGAAGAGACGAGATTGATCGCAATCAATGGCACTTCGGTGACGTGTTGTTGGGAGAGCTTGAATCGGCAGTTTATTCAGCTTGGCGATGCTTACCCAGTATCCACATTCATCAGAAGGGATTGACAACGTGCAAAAAGCATCGGCCCCGTCTGAGGCGGAG
>DOPG01000067.1:11399-18925 GCA_003513555.1 Rhodopirellula sp.
GTCTGAGGCGGAGTTTGGGTCTGAGGCGAAGCTTTATTGTACGCGACTATGGGACGTGCTTCTGATTTGGGGGGGTGGCGTGTTTCCAGCCTGCCGTAAGGATTTGTTCAAGTTGCTGCTGGGCTTGGGTATACTGGGGATTTTCAATGCAATTCTCTGTCTCGATATCACTGTTGTGGTAGTCGTACAACTCACGAGCGACGACTTTACCACTCTTCCATTGTCGCCATTCAACGTAACGATATCGGGTGGTGCGGACTGCATATCCCATAATATCACCGTGGTTCCGGTGTCGGTTCGAGGTTGTCGCTCGTGGGTGTTGGCTGAAGGCAGCGGTTTTCCAGGCCTGCTCCGGGTTCTTCAGTAAAGGGGAAAAGCTCGTTCCCTCAAGCCCGCTGGGAAGCGGCAGACCACAAGTTTCAACAAGTGTCGGATACAGGTCTACAAGTTCAACGAGCTTGCTGCAGGATGCGGTGTTGCCTGTCCTTTCGGTGACGGCAGTACCTTGCGTTGTATTCGGAAGTGCAATGATGAGTGGAACGCGGGTGGACAGTTCGTAGTTGTTCGCTTTTGTCCACAAACGCTGCTCACCAAGGTGAAAGCCATGATCACCCCAGATCACGACCAGCGTATTCTCTGCCAAATTCAGTTCTGACAGGTGCTTTAGAATGCGGCCAATCTGTGCGTCGATGTAGCTGACGCAGGCATAGTAGCCGTGCCGCAATTGCTGGATTTTGATGGAAGTCAATTTGCCATCAGCGGGGATGTCGGTGTAGCCCTCGAGCTCTTTCCAACTGCGAGTCGCCAATTCAGGAGCATTCGTCGGGTGGCTTGGATAAGCAGGTTGTGGGATGTCGGCACGGTCGTAAAGTTGCCAATAGCGTTTGGGGGCGCAAAACGGCAGGTGTGGCTTTCGGAATCCAACCGCCAGAAAAAACGGCTTGTTAGTCACTTTGAAATCTGTCAGACGCTTGATCGCTGCCTCACAGACTTGTCCATCGATGTACGTGTCATCTGGGACATCTGCTGATTCGGTTGCTCTCATCTTAAGCCCGCTGCCTTGTAAGTTCTTTGCCAACGCGTATCGCAGCTTGGGGTCACGGTTAGTTGCAAGCAGCGGTGGATGTGTCCACGAGGGTGGGTCCGAGGCAGGTTTCCCATTCCCATGAAAAACCTTGCCGATCCCCTGCGTTTGATAACCGTGTTGTTTGAAAAATTGGGGAAGCGTTACCGTGTCGGGCAATGCTTCTCGAAAATGAGTTGCAAGGTCCCAGACTTTTGTCGTGTTCGGGCGTTGTCCGGTGAGAAGCGAGAGACGCGAGGGGCTACACAGGGCTTGTTGGCAGTATGCTTGTTTAAAAACAGTTCCACGTGAAGCGAGGTGGTCGATGTGCGGCGTTACGGCAGTCGTGTCTCCGTAGCAACCCAGGGCAGGCCGCAGGTCATCCACTGCAATGAATAGCACGTTTGGCCTTGGGCTTGGAGGTGATTCGGCCGTAACTGCATCTTGCACAACACCCCATGCACAGTTGGCAAAGGTGGAAGCGGGCAATAGTGCCACAAGCGTTAGCAAGACGCGTCGCGAGGTGGAGAATTGCATGAGAGTATCAAGTTTGTAGTTAGGGTGGTTGAGCATCTGATTCATCGGGAAGCTGGTGGCCGTGAGCGCTCTGCGTGCGTCTCTGGCTGAGTTGGTGTTTGGCCGGGGGAAATCTGGCTGCGGAATCCTCTGTGTCTTGACGGCACTCGTGGCACCCTTGGTGGCCCGCCTCGGTTGCCCCTCATTGCAAGCTCAAAGGGGACCGCAACACAACCCATACATGAGTTGTCGTAAAGTTTAATCCACCAGAACACCTGTTGTATGGTTGGGATCATAAACAATCCCTCGATGATCCAGTGCAGTAGCACTTGGCAGGTTAATGGTGGGTGCACTGTAAAGCATGATCTTCTGTGGATGGCCTTTTGTTTGAGCGGAAACTCCGAAGTGCTTCTTGTTTGCAGATTCCTTTGCGGAGTTTGAAATTACCTTGCAACTCGTTTGTGGAGCAGATTGCCTGTACGTGATTTTGTTCGGTGCGGATCAGTGTTTTGCCCGTTGACGAGTTGCGTCGTCATCAGTACAACCACGTCGCGCCGGCTGCTGCATTAGAATTGAAGCCAGAAGTATTAGAAGTTGAAGTGATTAGAAGTTCATGAAGGTTCTTGATAAGTCGCGCCGCAAGAAGCTGCAGCGAAAAGTGGATGCGGAGTACGGCTACCGCAGTTATCGTGATCGTGATGTCGAAGTACGCAAAGGCAATTGCGGGTTTGGTGTTTTTGCCAGACGCCAGTTCCTGCCTGGCGAACTGATCATCGAGATTACCGGGCAATTGGTTGAACGCGAGTTGTACAACGGTTCCACCTTTGTGATGGAGTTGAGCGACAAGTGGAGCATGGAGCCTTCGATTCCGGCAGCATTCCTGAATCACTCATGCAGTCCCAACGCGGAGCTGTTACAGATCACAGAATATACTCTCGGGCTCTTGGCGCTGTGTAATATCGAACCAGGCACGGAGCTGAACTTCGACTATCAGTGGCCGGCACTTCATTGGATTCCACGTTGTCTTTGTGGCGCACCGGTCTGTCGGGGTTGGGTCGTCGACAAAAGTGAAGTCAAAGCAATGAAGAAATTGGCGAAGAAGACTAAAGCACGCTAGTTGTAAATTCCGCATGACTGGTTGTCGATTGACCTTGAGCGACGCGGGGCCTTCAGTATCGCGTGCTCGTGAGCAATGAATGGACGAGTCATTGGTGTGACGTCGTAGCTGTTAAGTGTTTTTTCCGCTTAGGACACTTGAAAGCACATTGGTTAGCTGGAATTGATTTTTCATAATCAATTGCTTTTCAATCGTAACGCGGGCTGTAAAGTCGAAGATGCCGCTGAGCACTTCCTGCAGTTTGACTTCTACTCGTAGGCAATCGCCCGGACGAGCAAAGCCTTTGTATTTGGCTTGCTTCACGCGGACAAGCACCCCCAATGCGTATTGGTTGAAGTGGGGGTCATGTGTGTTGTAAACCTCCATAGGATTGTGTCTCGCCGCGATTAAAACACCGGCCGACTGTGTGGTAAGTTCTTGCATCATGGCACCCGGAAAGATCGGTGCACCAGGGAAATGTCCTTCGAGGAAAAATTCCTGCCCCGAGATCTGCTTTTCGGTAATGATCGCATCTTCCTCGACGGAAACGATTGTTTCGACGAGCAGGTAGGGCGTGCGATGGTGCAAGTAGTCTTCGGGTTTGTCAAAGTCGTGGTGGAAAATTGTCATGTGATCGATGCGTGTCTGGTGATGAAGAATGCGGGATGCGTTTCTTCGGTAGATGCGGTTCTTCAGTGAGGAATGCGGATTCCGACAGACGGTTCGGATCTCTCCAAGATCTTATCCAGAAGTCAAAGGTGCGGGCAGCAGACTACTGCACAAGAGTGGCAAGTGTGGGGTAGAAGTTGACCACTGGGGTTCCGTAGCCAATCGTTTTTCCACTCTTTTGAGTAATGTGGGCGTTCACTGCAACAACGTTGCCTTTGTGGTCGATGATTGGCGCTCCGTCCGTACTTTTCGTGTCGATGTCGCGATTCATGAAACTGTATCGCAGCCAGCCGTCATCAAGTCGTTCGACTGTAGCGGGGTGTATGAGTTCTCTTGATCCGGGCAATTTAGACACAATCCATACACGCTCGCCGTTGGATGGTATTCTTTGAGATAACGGGAGCGCTTCGATTGCTGTGGCATCTTTGACCTTGCAGGCAGCAATATCACCTAGGTCAGACTTTTGCGGGTGCGGTCTCGCTTCGCTCAAATTGATAGGCTGCATTTGGATTTCGCCAAAATAATTTTGCGTTTTGCAGTCTTCAACGACAAGCTTTTTCCAAGCGGTGGTAAGTTTGTCAGGTGCGATATTTGATTTCAGTCCGCCGGCGGGGCCAAATAAATTCAGGGCGCTGAGAATCAGTATTTGTGACTTCCCGGTCAGCTTGGCTGCAAAAGCGGTTCCGACATGGACTTCACCCTCACTGGTCCCGAATCGAGGGTGGAAAAGCGTGCCTGTTGACAAAACAAGTGGTACGCTTTGTGACCCGTCTCGTTTTGGGGTGGCGTTGTGAAGGCCCGTTTTGGTGTCTTTCCCGGGCGACGAGTTTTGGGGTTCTAACTCCTGCTGCTGCGACGCTTCGGAGGCTGTACTGGCTTCGGGGGAGAGCCGTTCTTGGCTTGTTTGCTTGTCTGTGGTAACACCAGGGTCTGTGCTCTCTGTTCTGGTTGCAGATCTTTGGGCAAGATCGCCTGCTTCTTCAAGCGATTGGTCTTTCTGACTCGTTTTTTTGTTCTCGGTCGCGGAATGATCCACTCTAGGCTGCAAGCCGCTCTTTTTTTCACTGGTGGCGACAGCGGTGCCTGTTTCTGACAGCCATTTCCAACCGGCAATCGCGAGTACGATGACGATTGCCGAAGCCAAGCCCACAAGCACCAGTCTTTCCTGCTTCGTTCGAGTCCGATTGGTTCGGCTGGTGTGGTTACGTGGTCGCACCCGAATACTCGTTTCTACGGGGGGTGTTCCCGCTGCGTTTTCTGCGTTTGCTTTGCCCCTAGTCCTGAGCTCGTTGGCACTGCCGGGCTTTTCAGTCGAGCTGGGCAGGATAGGTGGCACAGTTCGGGGGCTCGCTTTAACGCTGCTGCGGTCTGCGATTTCAGCGGTATGCATTACCTTGACCACTTCCATCACAGGCTCAGTGTGTAGGTGCTGGTCGCCGCTTTCCTGCCACCTTGGGGTCCTGCTCGCTTCTGCTTCAACAATGGGCTGCGTCTGCGGAACCGGCTCGGTTTCGATGGTTGGTTCAGGGCCAAGCCATAGGGGGCGTTCGATTACCGTTTCTGTCTCTGGCGGAGCTGCCACGACGTCCTTGTCTGCATCAGCCAGATCAAGTTCACCTGAAGTTTGAGCCGGTCCGCCGAATCCTTTCCGCCCCAGGACCTGCTGGACCGCAACACTGAGTGAATCCATTTTTTGCGATTCGACCGCCAGCAGTTCGTCAATTTTGGATAGCCATTTGTCTGCTGGAACCCATGGACCTGTCGCACCCGTACGGACATCAATTCCGCCCGGTGTCATGCACTTCAAAACATCGTGAGCACGTGTCAGAGTGAACGGGCCTTCCGCAACCTTCTTGTAACGGATGAAGATACCGTTCTGCTGTAGCTGGGAAATTTTCCTTCGGATCACGTCGACAGATTGCCAGTCACTCGTTCCCTGACGAATCAGGAGTGCGTCGTCGGCCGAGCGTTCTAAATGCTTGCGCATATCGGCTTCCGAAAGAGGGCCAATCGTGCCATCTTCGCCTTTAAAAAACCATTCCGAATCTGACTCACTCGTCATTCAGTTTTCTGCAAACTCTGGGATTTCACGTTGCAACCTGCTGCAAACGTTGCGGTTTGTATTTGTGAGGTGCACCTTGTCCATCAGTGATAAAGTCTAACCAGTGTCAATCAATGGTGCGTCATGTCCCAATCATTTGTCGCGTTTTGATTGGTTCTGAGTTGCGAATAAAGCAATTGGTAAGGTAAATGGGAGGTTTTAACCAGTGGCACCAAGCTACTGGTACTTTTTATGGGGGCAGCACGTCTGGGTAACGCAGTGTTTTTTGTGTAACGCTGTGCTTGAGCGCCCGGTGGTTGCACGGAGAATATTTCGGAAATCGGCGTGATCTGTCGTGTGTGATACCTGTGTTGTTGATGGCAAATGAGCTGCACTGGTCGCATCGATATTTGCTCGAATCCTGTTCGCTTGTCTCGTCTGCCTTGAACGAGGCATCTCGACGGCAATGGGACGGCTTGTTGGTGTCTGTGGGGTAAGCAGTGAGCCGCAATGAGTGCCAGCTATTTCACGGTTAGTTAGATGCTGTGACATAACTGTGTAATGAAGGCATGGGCCGAAAGTTTGAACTAATTTAGAGGCTCAAATCGATGGCCTCAGGTGGAAGTTTTGTTCGCGGTGCCGCGGTCATTTATTCTTCCAGCCTACAGGTTGGGTCCATGCTTGCTGAAGCTGATTTTTAAAGGAAGGGTCCTGGTGTGGTTTGTTGCTAGTGACCACGGCCCGAACATAAAGTTCATTTCCACTCAAGCGATAGGAGGGAGACAAGCTGTTTGATGAAAACACGCGCTGACCTACGCGTTCCTTGTTCTCGTTTTCACCATCAGGTTTAAGCGTCGCAATGAAGTCGGTTTGGTAAGTCACGTTGTTTTCCGGGGCGATATCCAGTTTCAGTTCGTTTGTTTTTGCGTTGTATTGAACGTTGTTGAGCGTGACACCACTGGAAGCATAGAAGTCGCCGCGTTTCATCGCGCGAATCAGGTGTTCGGGGGTCAGGTACTGGCTACGAACCATGACCCAGCCCCGCCCCGGACGCGATCCTGGCTTGCCGTGGTATTCATGGCTGTCGTCCGTCGCGATTCCCATCAGGGGTGGCACATTCAATGCTGTTCTGCGAATCGCGTTGACGGTGTCCCAGATGGATTCCACGCTGGGGTGGGTTGCATCCCCTAGTTGGTTCACACCCGGGTGGCCGTTGTAAACTTCAAAAAAGCGTTCGGATACAACGGCTGCAAGGTCGTTCGCCGTGACGGCGTAGCCAAAGTTGGGATGGTTCAGGTGGGGCAGTACTTCGCGGCCATGACTCTTCTCGTGCTCAAGAATGGCTCGCAAGTTGTTCTGCATCGTTTCTCTGACTGTGGCTCCGCCGGCTGGCTTGAGAGCCTCGGCAACATTGGTTGCGTTGATGTGAACGGGTTTACCCTCTGATCGATCGCTGATCTCTTCGGCAGGTATCATGATGAATTGATTTCGTTCTTCAACGAGACTGCGAAACTCCTCGAGAGGCTTCAGTCGAACCGCAAACTCTGGGGTGCCGGGTTCACCCCGTGTTTCGACCCAAGCATTGCCAAATCGTGCCTTATAGCGATCTAAAATGCCATCGTCACTTCGCTGCACGATGGCACTGTAGGGCATCCAGCGGATGCCCTCGCTCAGCACGTTATGGTCTGTCAAGGCAACAAAGTTGTAATTCCGTTGACGGTACCAATCTGCGATCATCTCCGGGAATTGGTCGCCGTCACTCCAAAGTGAATGCGTATGGAGGTTTCCTTTCCACCATCTGGCTTCTGGTTCTGCTGCTTCGGCTGAGTTCGATGTCAAGCAGGTAAAGCACCCAGTAAAAAGCAGCAGTGCAAAAGTACTGGAGCGTTGTAGCGATAGATTAGCTTGCATGATGCAGTTGTTGATTGTCGGTGGGGGGATTTGCGTCAGAAATGGATGACGGTCTGCGTTTCCAAACGGTACAAGATTGATGACGTGGTAAAAGAAGTGGTTGCAGCTTGCGTGGTCGCTGCCGGCGAAGGGCTACAAGCGAAGTGAATCCTATGCTTGTGCATAAAAGCAATGGATTCCCAAGTAACACTAACATTGCTGGAAAACATAGCTTTGCTGGAAAACATAGC
>DOPG01000067.1:19161-29728 GCA_003513555.1 Rhodopirellula sp.
AAAATAGTTTAATGCATCCCAGTGAGTCATGGGACGCGAGTCCACGAGCGTGGGTGCGATTTGGTCCGGACGTCCCCGGTGGGTGGCAAGGAGGGCCGACGGGAGTTAGCTAGGGGCGACCGCCTGCATGATTAATGCACAAAGGTAGGCTCCGTAGGTACCCAAGGCGTAGCCCACGACCGCTAGTAAAACACCAACCGGTGCGAGTGATGGATGAAAAGCAGCAGCAACAACAGGGGCGCTGGCTGCACCTCCGATGTTCGCCTTGCTGCCCACGGCGAGGAAGAAATAGGGTGCACGAATGACTTTCGCAACGATCACCATCAGGACAACGTGAATCAGCATCCATATGCCACCCACAAGAAAAAGTCCTGGGTGTTCAAACACCGCAAGAATATCCATCTGAAGACCAATCGTTGCAACGAGAAAGTAGATGCAAATCGTGCCGATCTTCGATGCTCCCGCGCCTTCCAGTTGTCGAGCTCTGGTAAAGGAAAGCAGCAATCCTCCAGTGGTTGCCAGCACAATTAGCCAGAAGAAAGAGGAATTGAGGCTGAATTTGTTCAGGAACGGATACTGCTGGTCAATGAGTGGAGCCACTAGGTCGGCTATGACGTGACAGCATGCAGTGACCCCGAAGCCGATACCGAGAATGACAAACAAATCTGCAACGGTTGGATTGCGGGCGATTTTTTTGGAGAACTGCTCCATTTTATTCTGCAGTTCGTGCACGCTACTTGCATCGGCTTTCAGAATGCGATCAATTTCGCGGGCCTTCCCAATACCAAGCAGCAGAAATACCATCCATAATTCGCCAATGACGATGTCGACCGCCAGCATCACACTGAATAGTTCATTGCTTGGGTTGAAAATTTCCTTCATGGCAACCTGATTGGCGCCGCCGCCAATCCAGCTTCCCGCGACCGTCGCAAGTCCACGCCAAACTGCTTCAGAGTCTTGACCGCCCACAAGTTGTGGGTCAAAGCTGCCGACCACTAAAATGGCAATCGGTCCACCGATGATGACACCGATCGTGCCCGTGACAAACATGATCAGTGCTTTGGGCCCGAGCCTTAAGACTTCTTTCAAGTCGATGCTGACAGTCAGCAAAACAAGACTTGCAG
Source organism: Rhodopirellula sp. (assembly GCA_003513555.1). Taxonomy (GTDB): domain Bacteria; phylum Planctomycetota; class Planctomycetia; order Pirellulales; family Pirellulaceae; genus Rubripirellula. Next base: position 20,286 of record DOPG01000067.1, read on the forward strand.
GCAGCAGGAATTTTTTTGCAACTGTGGGAAGGCCAGAGAATGACGGGTGCACAATGCCAAAGGTGGTTAGCAGCGAGGGGAGAAAATAGCACAGCAAGAGCATGGGAACGATCTTGTAAAATCCAACAAAGAGCGGCTGCTGTAGCGAATGTGTCCAAAAAACAAGGGCCAGGATACCAATGAGCATTCCCAGAACCACAGCATCATTGGTGAAAAGCGGAGGGGATGCTGGGCTACCGTGAGAATCGGCACCTTCTGCGGTGTTGTTTTTTTTCTGTGATTCTGCCTCAGGTGAGGCGCTTATTGTCGTTTGCTTTGCAATTTGCACGGGCGAAGTTGGTGTCCCTGACTCCGACCCCGACTCCGGGGCATCAGAGTGTTCAGTAGCATCTGGTGTGCCCGACGTGGTCTGGGCAGCAGAATATTGGGTGCTGCCCAGCAGTCCAGTGAACGAAATGGTGATTGCGATTGCAATTCGTGCGAGATTCAGCGGCATGAATAAAACGTCTTACTTTGGAATGGTGACTCAAGTATTGGCGTGGTTCTATCTTGTCTCGCGCCTTGTTCTGGTTTCTGTTGAGCCTAGCCAACAGGTCGGGCAATTCAGTTTTGCTATGGCTTCACACGGCAGTGGTTTCCAAATCGCTCACGGATTAGTTTTTTTGGATGTTTACGGTAGTGACGACGTTTTGTCGGCAGGGATCTGGCACATTGCGACAAGCGGTAACATATCAGATATAGTCTCCTTCAGGAGTTAGTTTACGTTCTTGGGGTTGTCCGCTTTGATGAGGGCGGTGCAAAGTCAGAGTCAGAGTCAGAGTGCAGAGCCCGAACGCTTGAGCCCGTTCTTAAGCCTGCGGCCTGAAACCAGAAGGATTGGGACGTGGCCTGAGACCAACACAGCGCGTGTGGGGTAGGGCGGTGAATGGCTTGGAATAACTTGCTGGCGGGAATGAAACGGAATCGGTATGACTGCAGATACGATCGAAAAGAAGATTGATTACAAAGAAATCTCATGCCAATCATGTGGTTCAAATCTTCTTGTCGAGCCGCAAATGTTGACTGCGATTTGTCCGTATTGTGCGTCACCTTCGATCATTCAGCGTCCACCTTCGGAAGATTTGCCGACCCCTGCGTTCACCATTGGGTTCGTCGTCACTCAAGATCGGGCGATTGAGGCCGTATCGAGCTGGATCGGGCGTTCTTCAGTGTTTGCAAAGTCTGCATTTCGTAAGGCAGCGCCGGAGTTGACACGGGGGGTTTATCTCCCCGCTTACTTGTACAACGCGGTAGCAAATTCTGATTATCGCGCTGAAATCGGTGAGAACTACACCGAGACAGAGACCTACACGACGACGGATTCAGATGGCAAAACGGTGACCAAGACACGTACTGTCATCAAAACTGAATGGCGATCTTTGCAGGGAGAGCATTGTTGCTACATCCTCGATGTCGTGGTGACTGCTTCCAAGGGGGTAACCAACGAGGCGTTGGAGGCGGTTGAGCCGTTCGACTTGCGTGCTTTGCGGCGTTTCAGTCCGGCGATGATTTCTGGCTGGCTGGCAGAGGAGCCTTCAAGAACACAGGACGAGTGCTTTCGGTTTGCTCATGGGGAAGCTGTGGATAAAGTTGGCAGTCAATTGAAAGGCTTCATGCCAGGAGATTCGTATCGTAACTTGCAGTATGAGACAGACGTCGCAAACGAATCAATAGACTTGGTCTTATTCCCTATCTGGACATTCGCGGTCCGCTATGACGAGACGAAGCCTCCCCTGCAAATCCTCGTTAATGGTCAGACAGGGCGGGTCGGTGGCAAGGTCCCCATCTCGCCGGTGAAGGTGTCGATCGCTGTTGCCGTCGTGGTGTTCATTCTGTTGGTTGGAGCGTTGTTGTTCGGGATGGCGAGGTAAATGAAGATGAGTGATTCAGCTAGTAATGCTGCTCACGTCGATCGTGATCAGACCGACTGCTTGGCGTGCGGGACACCGTTGGAAAGGGGTGACTTGCGATGTGCGATTTGTGGAAAGTCGGCACCTTTGGGACGTAATAACCTTACCACCACTGAGGTAGTCAAAATCCTCCGTTGTACCGGTTGCGGGGCAGCCGTAGCTTACGATCCGAAAAAACAGGCGCCCAGTTGTTCCTTTTGCGACAGCGTGGTGGAGATAGAGACGCTTCAAGACCCGATGGAGCAAACCGGTGGCTATTTGGTTTTTACGGTCAGCGCCGAGGAAGCAAAAGCACAGTTGCAGCAGTGGCTCAGTTCCTTGGGCTGGTTTCGACCCTCTGATCTGAGTGCTACGGCGCGGGTTCAGGAATTGAAGCCGCTATGGTGGGTCGCGTGGGTTTTTGATGCGGACGCACGGGTCAGTTGGGCAGCTGATTCCAATCATGGTGGACGGCGTTCGGCATGGGCCCCTCATGCGGGCACCGCGGAAATTGTGTTTGATGACATTCTTGCCTCAGCCTCCAAAGGATTGTCGGCAGCAGAGGTGGAAGTGCTCGCCAGTGGTTATGATCTCACGACTGCGCGACCGAATCCGGAAGGCGCTGAGAACGCAACTATCGAACAGTTTGATGTGCAAAGATCGCAGGCTCGCAAACAGGTTGCGCAAGCCTTAAATGAAATGGCTCGAATCCGCGTTCAGCAGAGCGAGATACCCGGCTCTAAGTTCCGGAAATTACAGGTTTCTCTGGTGCTGCAGAATCTTGTCACTCGACGTCTGTCTTTTCCCGCCTATGTAATGGCTTATCGTTACAAGGGACAGTTGTACCGCCTCGTGATCGGCGGACAGAATAAAACCCTGTTGTGTGGAAATGCCCCTTACTCGCAGGCAAAAATAATCGCGGTGGCTTGCGCAGTGATCGCGGCTCTGGCGTTCATTCTACTGCTGATCTCAGTGACACAGTGACGGCCGCATGACACAGTGACGGCCGCGTTCCAGCGCAGTCCGCCAATTGGATACCAGACGCATTGCAGTGCTCGTGGCAGGAAAAAACTGTCGGTAGTGACCGTGTCGCAGCGTTGGTAGGCGGACGTCCTCGTGCCAATCAGAATGGCTTGCCATGCTCAGAGTCGGCATGGCTTGACGACAGCGGGCGTTCCAGCCAAATCGATTCGTGTGATTTGCTTTGATCTTTTTCAGGCGGCAACTAGAACGCAGTTGTTCACCTGGCTCAGGACTCCCGCACGTCTGATCGCGGGCAACAGTTCAGCCTTCATTTCGTCTGTGGGAAGGCTTCCCCTGATAACGATTGCGGAGTGTTCGATTGAAACTTCAATGAAAGACGCATGCTGACCCAGCGTGGAATTAGCGTGGAGCACAGTGCGAATTTTTTCGACAATACGTCGGTCGCGGGCATCACATTCTTGGGTCGTCATGATTTCTCTCCGGATCGGTGCCGTAAGTAGGCAGGCGATTCAGACGGAAGACGGGTAGGCTGATCCATGATTTGGCCAAGCAAGCGGTTGGTTTCCGCAAAGGAAATGACCAAAACAAACTGTTTTATTACTAGCTCACACTAATAGAATGTTATCGAGAAAAAAGTATTCTTTGCCACAAAAACGGAAGAAAAATGACTGCGGTTTTCCACTTTTATCGTCAGCGAAAAGTGAGCAGGTTTCTTCAGCCGACATGGAACGCTTTTGTTCTCGCCCGACGGGTCAAGGAGCGGCGCGTTGCCACAACCGGTTCTGAGGCTGATGGGGGTGAGTGGTAGGGCACAGCAGGTGTTCTCCGCTATTCCTGTTGTTCAACCCGTGCTCTTGTGGCTTGACGCCATTGCGACGCGAAATCGCGGCCGCGTTTCCCAATTCCGGCGGCAATGAATTGCGATGGCTCGATTCCGAGTTTTAGCAATAAAGCGAACGATTGGTTTACAACGGCTTGATCGTGCGTGGTCAACGAGTTGGCTAATGCCTTGAGATCTGGTTTGCCTGTCTTGGTGTCGATAGGGGTTTGGGAAAGCAGTTCCATCGCGTATTCACGAGCCGAGCGGTATTTTCCATCACCGTCAGCATCCAGCCAGATTGGGCCGGTGCAGCTGAAGGTTTTCGATTCGAAAACCGCAGAATCGGGCTGGTAAGGTTTTGCGGTAGGCCAGTGTGGTGACTCGATTCCGTCACCTATTGCAACAGCGGTCAGCCACGCATCGTGGGGAAGTTCCTCGATTGGGATTTTCCAAGCAATCGATGCCGCGAATGGCTGTTCAGGGCCTGTTTTTGGATTCAGGTCTGCTGTGAACTTTGGCATCCCGTTGACGAATAACTGGAGTTTGCGAGGACGAGACCAATGCGGAGCCATGACTTTGGCCGAAATTTCCAGCATGGTGGGTTTTGTTGAATCTGAGCTGGCGGTGAGGCTCAGTGTCTCCCCCGGGCCTATTGAGTTTGCCAAGTTCGTGCTGGATTTGGCTTGCAATTGAACCAGCAAGCCATAACTCACAATCACACGACCTTTTAGGAACGAGTCCAGCGCCGTTTCGGTGTTGATCGCACCCGGGGCATGGTCATCGGCTTGGATGTATGTTCTGCCTTGCCCGACGATGTATCGAGAGACATCATGTGAATCACTGCAACCCACTGGAGTAACATGCAATCCGTGATTAATTAATCCGCACCAGTCTGTGAATAACTCCATGGGATCGGTTTGAACGGCTCCTGAGTTGATCAATTCCATTGCGTTGAAATTTTGCTGCCAGTCATCAAGGTTGTCTCCTGTGAGGCTCAGGTGATGTCGAGGTGAAAAGGGGCGGAAGTTCGAATGAAGGTCACGAGCGTGGTTCAGGATGGCAACACGGATATTGGGGGTCGAGTAGATGTCGGTAAACAGCTTGCCCCAATCGAGTTCGTTGTGATTCGGGATGCGACCATCCGAGAGTGCAGGGAATGCGTTGAAGTGTCCATGCTTGGTTGTGACCTCATTACCAATTACCGGTGTGAAGAAGTTGGTCACACCCACTTTTTCAACTGCGGGGCGGTAATCAATCTGCTTGTTGTGATCGGTCGCGATTGGGAATTCGATTCCTTCGCCGGCTAGTGTGGCCATGCGCTCTTCGATCGTGCAGTCACCGTGACCCGAGTAGGTCACTGTATGCACGTGGGTGTCACATGCGATCCAGTTGTCAGTCGCGACTTGTCTTTCAAGGATCAGTGTGCGTTTAGCTGTCTGGCCTGCCGAAATGCGAAGCAATCTGGAGGGAGCCGAGTATTCCAGTCCGCGACCTGCAGTGATTTTGTATTCCCCTGGGGCTACTGCGAGATCAGCTCGACCGTTTGCCGTATAAACCACTCCTTCGCGAATCGCCAAGCCGTTTCCTGATTTGGTACCGATCGGGAGTAGGGTTCCCTGTCGATTCGTGATCGTGATTCGGCCGGGGATCGGGATGTGATCCTGATTTAGAATTTCTATTTGAAGCGTGGCGCCACTTCGTATCGTCGATGGGTCCGCTGAATGGATGTGAATGTGTCCTACGCGGATGTCATCTGCGAGCGAGTTGTTTCTGCAGGTAATGCTCAGTGTGTTATTTACCTGCTTAAGCGTTCCGTTGGGGATCAGGAAATCTGTTTGCAGTTCGTTTTCGTCGCGGACTAATTGGCCCAGACGCTTGCTGTTCAGAGTAACGGTCCACGATTCTTTTACGTCCGATTGGGTGAGCGTGAGCGTGCCGGCAGTACTTTTGCGACGGTAATCGAATTGAAGAATCAACTGCTGGGCATCGGCTTGTTTTGGAAATGATGCCCATTCTCGTGGTTCACTGTTACGCAAGTGCATCATGCTCGGCTCAACTGTGATGGATGTTTGCCCTTCACCGTTAGCGAATGCTGTCCCGCAAAAAGTCGACCAAACAGCGGCAAAGCAGACAGAGAAGATCCGTGTTCTTATGAAGATGGCTTTCACATTCAGATTTCTCGAATTCAGGATCTTCTCTTCTGAATTCAATGCGATTGAGTGCCACGACCAACCCGTAAGCATGCGGTGGGGCAAAAGTTCACTCAGCAAGTTCGCTTTGTGGTGTGACTTTTTATTCATGTTCATCTGCGGTCTTCTTGCCTGGGTGGAAGCTCTGCTTGAATGTAATGAAACGAGGTTGAATCGTCGGCAGTGCGGTGCTGCCTGTGCAGTTGCGTGCGGTGGGCTTCAGTTAATAGTGGGAGGGGTGGGATGTTGTATCCATCATGGTTGTGGCCCGTGGGTGATTGAACCTGGTCCGAGCCGAAAAATACGATTTCGCCGCATTTTGGCTTCGTCGACACCACTGACATATACCAGTCCCCATCATCAAGCCATAAACTCTCTGCTGATTGGTAGGAACATTTACACAGTTTCTTACTGAGCGTTTTCCTGCTTCAAGCTGATCGAAAGAAGGTTCATGTCTGATAAGCCCAAGATATTTCTGACCCGCGAGCTTCCGCCACAAACGATGGAGTTGCTGCAGAATCAGTCCGTTTTGACCATGAATCAAGAGGATCGCTACCTGACAAAGGCGGAAATCATGGAGGGCATTCGGGGAGTCGATGGTTTGCTGTGTTTGCTGACGGATTCGATTGATGATGAAATCCTGGCCGCTAATCCGGCATTGAAGGTCGTGGCTAATTTCGCAGTGGGTTTCAACAACATTGACATCGAAGCTGCAACAGCACGAAATATTGCGGTGACCAATACGCCGGGAGTGCTGACGGAAACAACAGCCGATATGGCATTTGCTCTTCTGTTGGATGTGGCACGAAGAGTAGCAGAGGGAGATCGTTTTGTTCGTACCCGGGCGTGGGAAGGTTGGGGACCGCTTCAGTTTCTAGGTGCAGATGTCAGCCACGCGACGTTGGGGTTGATTGGCTTGGGGCGGATTGGCAAGTCAATGATTCCGCGGGCGCAGGGTTTCAGTATGAACGTCTTGTACTGGAATCGCACACGTTTGACTCCTGACGAGGAGGCGTCACTACGAGTGACTTACTGTGAATTGGATGAGTTGTTGCAGCAATCCGACTTTGTTTCACTCCATGTGGCGCAGAACGCGGAAACGCGGCATCTGCTGGGGGCTCGCGAGTTTTCATTGATGAAACCAGAAGCTCTGTTGGTGAATACAGCACGAGGACCCATCGTGGATGAGAAAGCGATGGTGACGGCCTTGGAATCAGGGCAGATTGCGGGGGCGGGGCTAGATGTTTACGAGCAGGAACCGTTGTTAGAGCCTGAGCTGTACGAAATGGACAATGTCGTGGTCGCTCCACACCTTGGAAGTGGTACGATTGGCACCCGAACAAAAATGGGAAACATGGCGGCCGAGAATTGCCTTGCTGCCTGCCGTGGCCAACGTCCGCCGAATCTGGTGAATCCGCAAGTTTATGATTGACACCTTTGCACCGCTGCTGTCCCTCGCGCCCATCATCGCTGTTGGGATTTTTCTGGTGGCATTGCGTTGGCCTGCTGCAAGGGCGATGCCATTGGCATATCTGACTGCCGTTGTGGTTGCGCTGTTTTTCTGGAAATTAAGTGCGCAGCAGGTGTTTGCGGCTTCCCTGAATGGATTGGTGATCACTTGTACGTTGCTCTACATCATTTTTGGTGCGATTCTGCTGCTGAACATGTTGTCCGAAAGTGGCGGGTTGGCGGTTATTAGGCAAGGGTTCACAAACATCACACCAGATCGACGTGTTCAGGTCATCATCGTCGCTTGGTTGTTTGGCTCGTTCATTGAAGGCTCTGCGGGGTTTGGTACACCGGCCGCCGTTTGTGTGCCACTATTGGTTGCCTTGGGATTCCCCGCCAAATCTGCAGTCATTTCCGGCATGTTGATACAGTGCACTCCCGTCTCTTTTGGCGCAGTGGGTACGCCAATCCTGATTGGTGTAGGAACGGGGCTGAGCGGCCAACAAGAGGTCGTCCAGTATGCATCGGAACTTGGTTTGTGCAGTTGGCAGGAATTGCTGCCGATGATCGGATTACGAGTGGCAGCCTTGCACGCTGTCGCAGGCACGATGATTCCGCTGCTGGTCGTTGCCATCATGACCCGCTTCTTCGGCAAGGAACGCAGTTTCGCTGATGGTTTGAAAATTTGGAAGTTTGCGATTTTTGCATCGTTGTCGATGACCATTCCCTACGTTGTCATCGCTGCCAGGCTCGGCCCAGAGTTTCCGTCGCTGCTGGGATCGTTGGTGGGGCTGGCGATTGTTATTCCCGCTGCAGAAAAAGGTTTTTTATTACCAGGCGGCAGTCCTTGGGATTTTGAGACCAAAAGTGAGTGGGATGAGTCTTGGAACGGAACGGTGAGCGTTGACCTGACTGAGGCGCCGCCAACATTGTCATTGTGGAAGGCATGGTTTCCCTATCTTGTGATTGCGGTCTTACTGGTGGCGACCCGCTTGCCTGTCCTGCAACTGGGGCCGCTGATCAAGGCGGTCGCAATACCTTGGGATAGCTCGTTGACACAGGACCTGTTCGGGACCCCGGTTACAATCAAGCCCGTCCAGCCTTTGTACCTGCCCGGCAGCGTCTTTTTAATTGCCTCTTTGGTGACAGTTGTCTTGCACCGGATGAGTGGGCTGGCTGTGGGGAGAGCCGTAAAACGGTCTGCTAGCATGTTGGTGTCCGCATCGGTTGCCCTGTTATTTGCCGTGCCGATGGTGCAAGTGTTTTTGAATAGTCAGGATGGAGCCGCTGGGTTGGACAGTATGCCAACCGTACTTGCCGAGGGGGTGGCATCGCTTGTGGGCCAAGCGTGGCCGGCCTTTTCTGCACTGATTGGAGGACTAGGAGCGTTCGTTGCAGGCAGCAATACTATTAGTAACATGACGTTTGCGTTTTTTCAGTTTGGCGTGGCTGAACGAATTGGTGCCAATCCAATCTGGGTGGTTGCTCTGCAGGCTGTTGGGGGAGCTGCCGGAAACGTCATTTGTGTTCACAATATTGTCTCGGCTTGTGCTGTGGTGGGATTAGTGGGACGCGAGGGGGATGTGATACGGATCACAGGCTTTGTGTTTCTGTATTACATTCTTTTGGCGGGGGTATTGGGCATGTGCTTGGCATGGACCTGAATTTCAGGATATGCCGCGGTGTTCTGCCCCCTGTTTTCCTCTGAAAAATGATTGCGATTACGCTTAAGACTAAACAACTCGAGATACCGAATTCATGACCATTGTTGAACCTTTAAATCCCCGTGAACGTTTACTCATGGGCCCCGGGCCGAGCACGGTACCCCAACGAATTCTTCGTGCCATGGGCGCATCGACGCTCGGGCATCTTGATCCGCAGTACATTGGATACATGGACGAGACATGTCAGATGTTGCGTGATGTGTTTCAGACGGATAATGCGCTGACCTTTCCTGTCTCAGGAACCGGAATGGCTGGGATGGAAACAATCATCGTTAATCTGGTTGAGCCGGGTGATGAGGGGATCGTCTGCATCAATGGAGGGTTCGGTGGGCGGATGAAAGGTAATATT
>DOPG01000347.1 GCA_003513555.1 Rhodopirellula sp.
CTTGGCACGACCGCCTACGGATACCGGAGAGACTTGGCAAACCTTGGTTTAGACCACACATGTTCGCCAGTTCTTGTTACCCCTTGTTCTATCTTAAATGCTGCTTGTGAAGCACGCCGAATTAAGCGGAAGGATTAGTTTCTACGTGGGGAAGGAAAACTGGCCATGGGTAATGCAAGCATTTACTTTCCCATGGCTCGCCAAGCTTGGTAGATTTCGCTGTTGCGGCGGAATTGTTCGCGACTTTCAGCATTTTTGGTGGAAAGCATTTGGTCTTCTACTTCCTGGAGGTAGACTTCGTCGCGCTCAGGACCTTGGTCCTTTGTTTCCGCGATCCACTGGTTGAGTGCATTGCGGTGGCGTTGGAGTTGTTGAAGGTGGGCGGGATCATTGGCGAGGTTATTGAGTTGCCAAGGATCCTGTGACCGCGCGTAGAGCTCCTCGGGCGGCCGCTCCGAAGCAAAGAGGACGCGTTCTGCAATTGGATTGAGCATGCCATCCGCATGTAGGCGCCGCAGGCGTTGGATGATTAATTTTCCATCCTTGTAATTGCTGGGCATGAGGTGAGGTCGCTTTGGAAAAAAATTACGAATGTAAAGGTACTTCTCACTACGGACAGACCGAATCCGATCATCCGCTTCTCCACAGCGGTCGCGTGCTGCGAAGACAAATTCTCTGGGTTGATAATTACTTGACAGCACGTCGCGACCCTGCATTTGTGGAGGTATTTGTATTCCCGCAGCCGCAAGGGACAAGGCGGCGATGTCGATATGTTCGACAAGATCTTGGCGAATTGTCCCTGTGGGTATAGCGGGCCCTGCGAGAATCAGTGGAATGTGCGTACCCTCGTCGTAGAGGAATTGCTTTCCTCTTGCATGGCTGATTCCATGGTCGGTAAAAAAGATGACAAGAGTGTCATCGGTCAAACCTTCATCTTTCAATCGGGCTAGCACCCTGCCGACATGCCAATCTGTGATTCGTACGGTATCCAAATAGGTTGCCCAGTCGCGTCGCATGATCGGATCGTCAGGGTAATACGGAGGTAAACGCACCGCTTCAGGGTCGGTGGTCTGCCCCAGTGTTTCACTTACCTCTTTTTCAAACCGCGCGTAGGAGGTTTCAGAGGCTCCTCGAAGTTTGCCGCCATGCAGCTGAACCTGCATGAAAAAAGGCTGGTTAGCGTCACGCCCTGACCAGTCATTGCCATCAAAGATCCGTTTGTCCCAGGTGAAGTTGTAATCCGATTTGCCCAAACGGGCTGTTCGATTCGGCGCTTGCGGCTGACTGCGGTAGTCGAGAGAGTTTAAACCACTTCCCATACACGTGTAGTATCCCGCTTGCTTAAATAAGACTGGCAGGGGGGCTACTCCAGACGGCAGCGTGATGACATGTTTCCCTCTACCACTCCGATGATGATGGGCACCGATTGTAGTTTGGTACATCCCAGTGATCAGTGCTGATCGGAATGTTGAGCAGACGGGGGAGGTTGCATACGCATCGGTGAACTGCAGACCTGAACGGGCGAGTTTATCCAGATGGGGAGTCCGGATGACTGACTCGCCGTAGCAAGAGAGGTTCGCCGACATGTCATCGACCACGATCCACACGATGTTTGGTGGACTAGCTGCGGTTGGGTGGGTCAAACGAAAGACGACCAGCAACATGGTGAGCAGAAATTTGTGTGTTGGGTTCCACTGAAGTGCTTGATGCAGCAGAGTCTGGATTTTGTGCATGGGAATTCGGCGTGTGCGTGTGTGTTGGGTGGGGGTGTAAGGATGTTTTTTTCGGATTGCGCGTGTTTCGGTAAATCTTGACACCTGCGACTTTAAGCAGGGTGTTGTGCGTCGGGGACGCGGGTCTGTCTTCGTCTTAAGTATCCCCTCGTCGCTGTGGGTTGATTGTTCTGCTCGAAGATTGCCCATTTCCGTGCGTGCGTTCGGCTTGGTAAAGTGTTCCGTTTTCCAGCAGAGGGTCCCTACACATCGGGCTTCGTACAATCCGGCTCCGTCATCAACACGAAGGATCTGTGGGCGTGGTTTTCAATGGAGCTCCCAGCGAAACGTCGAATCGGCCACTCAATCATATTGCGTGTTTGGGAATGTAATCTAGGTGACTACCGAGTGACGAGGAGTGGGGATTGGTGAGGGACGTGATGCAGCGGGATGAGTGAAGCCACTGCGTTGTATGAATCATGCGTTACCTTTAAGCTGACGTTCCTTACGATAGTCCGTTGGGGTGATGCCGAGTTCTCGCCGGAAAATCTCGCACATTCTGTTCGTGGTTTTAAAACCTACATCTCGTGCGATCTGTTCGATGCGGCGATCACTTTGAACAAGCTCACGTTTGGCGCGTTCGATCCGCACACGTCTGATCTCGGTGGCTATCGGGCTGTCCAAGTATTTGCGAAAACGTAACTGCAGGGTGCGAGTTTCTGCGTTGACGGCTCGAGCAACGTCGTGTTGACCAATGTGTCGGTGGCTGTTTCGTGAAATGTAATCCAAGGCACGAGCGACCAGTTCATCCCGGACAGCGTGAAAGTCAGTTGATTCGCGGACCACTAGGCCCGACGGTGCAAGAAAAATCGGCTGCCTGGGGCCTCTGCCACCATTCATCAGATGTTGCAGCAATTTTGCGCATTCGTATCCAATACGTTCGTAACCGAACTCCATACTGGTAATGGACGGACTCGGATTTTCGCAGAGGTTCTCTTCGTTTTGGCCAGCAATGATGGCAACGTCCTGGGGAACCCTCCAGCCACGTTCATGGCACATTTGCACCACAAGTCTCCCCAAATTCTCACCGCCAACCAAGACCCCGATCGGTAACTGCCATTGGTCCATCCACGTTGCGACAAGTCGTTTCGTCCTTCTCCAATGACCCAGACTGCGGGTCAGGCTTTGGGGCGTATTTGCGACCAGACAGTCGTAACCACGGTCTTTAAGTAAATCTTGGAACTTGGCAAGCTCCATGCGTTCGCCGCGGTTTTTGTAGGCGGTCATCGCTGCGAAGTTCGAAAGGCCCCGGGCAATCAAGTGTTCGGCCTTGATTTGTCCGCTGGCTTCAAAGTTTGGGAAAACCCCCGGCACCTTGTTCCACACCGGAGAGCTTGCCCACATATTAACGACAGGAATGCGTAGCCGTTTGGCCCGCTCCGCTAGTTCATGATTTGCTCTGGCGATTACGCCGTCATACGGGATGGTGTTGCCGCGTCGGGCGGGGAGTGTGTCATGTGCAAACTCATCGATGATCGAGTGCCATCCATGCTCCTTGGCGAATTGTTGCGTCCCCGCGAATGTACTGGCGTGGCGTTTGTATGGCCACTGTAAATCCAACATGATGGCAACGCGTTTTGGTGCGAGAGACATCTTTAGTGCTTCTCATTACCGCTGAGGGTTGTTGAGCCGGGGGAAGTTGAGATGGGCCGTGCTGTTCGGGGCAACGGTTCAGGGCACTTGCGCGGAGGATTCGAATCAGGGTGAGGTTGCATGGTTGGGTTGCCGCGTAAGGGAAGAGGAACGCAATAAGGGAAAGAATGTGTGCCGAATCGAGATGCAGGACTGTTATGATAACCGCTCGCCGGTTTCGTGGGAGTGTCGGAACGCGGGTAGGATTTCCGTCTCTCAAGAGGCGTGATGAGGTTCGGAATTCTGAGGATCACCTAGTTTCATTGGCATGCTTATTCTGTTCAGAGTGGTGCGAAATGAGTTACACAACAATCGATGTACATGGGCGTGGGCGTACTTTTCAGTTCACTTTGACTGCCACCGTTTTGCTGATGGGCATGGCTTCATCATCTGTTCTGTTCTCTGGGGAACGCGAGCCAATCCAGATCGGCGGAAGGAACGCATTTGTGATCATGCCGCCGGTTTCGTCTCGTGTCAAAGGACCAATGCCTTGGGTATGGTATGCCCCGACTCTGGGCAATCGGCACCCGAGTCGAGATGAGCAATGGATGATTCACCGCTTGCATGCGGCAGGGATCGCGATAGCGGGGGTAGATGTGGGGGAAAGCTATGGAAGCCCGAAGGGTGTTCGGGTTTATCATGAGTTTTATCGGGAAGTGACTGACGAGCGTGGATTTCATACCAAGCCTGTTTTGTTAGCACGCAGTCGAGGCGGGTTGATGCTCTACAGTTGGGCCGTTTCTCACCCTGATTGTGTTGGTGGAATCGCGGGTATTTATCCAGTCTGTAACATCGCCAGTTATCCGGGTGTCGAGAGGGCGTCAGCTGCCTTCGACTTGACTGCCGAACAATTAGAAGAGTCGCTGACGAAGTACAATCCGGTCGATAACTTACGCCCGCTTGCCAAAGCAAGGGTTCCCATCTTTCACATCCAGGGTGACTCGGACAACGTTGTGCCACATGAAGCGAACTCGGGTTTGCTCGCAGCAAGGTACAAAGCATTAGGTGGACCGGTGGAAATTGAGTTGATTTCAGGTCAGGGACACAATATGTGGCGGGGCTGGTTCGAATCCGAAACGCTCACTCAATTCATGGTCAAACATGCATTGGGCAATTGAGGCCTGAGTAAATAGGCGATGCATGGCGAGTGAGTGCGGTGTGGCGATAGCTTTATTTAACGCGTTCGCTACACAGTAGTTCGTTCGGTCAAGCACCGGAGAAATTTAGGGGGGCTTGTCATCGTTGACGATTTCCAAGGTCCACGTCTCTCGAGTGAGGCCAACCTGTTGCTGTGTGCCATAGATAGTTGAGGTGGCAGTGGAGTACTTCGAGGTAGATACCGAAAATCCTGCTGTTGTGTAAGCGGTGATTCAATTCCGGTGATCGCTTTGTCAAAACTTTGAATGCAGCGGCAGTCTTGACTTAATCAGGAACGGGACTGCATCGCAATGATTCCCACGAAACCACTCGGCATAAAGCACGCTCGCGTTTCGCGATGGTTTGCTTCTATCATGCCTGTGTCGTCGGCGGACTCTAGGTGGGAGGCGGTTGGAAAGATCAGTGGAGACTTGACTGGGCTCCACTGGGTCATTGAACTCGCATCTTCAGGGATAGTAGCAATTCAATGAGAGGGGAAGGTGGTGAGAGGGGGATTCCGGTGAGTCGCTGCTTGGTAAGTTTATTCTGCCGATCGGAGCGTGCAGGTGCGTGAGGTCACTGCGTTAGTTGGCAAGTCTCTCTTGTCGGGTCATCCTCTCGATCGCCAGCCAAGCAGTCGAGGAGGGAGAAGGTGCGTTGTTTCGAGTTGGGAGCCAGTTGCTATGGTGATGACAAAGAAAAAAGAACGCGTGCACGCAACTTGAAAACGCCCGGGATGACAACGAAGGAAGTAAGGAATCGCGATACACCATTTCCCTTCACCAATTAACAACCTGATCGTTCCTTTTTCGGAGGACAGGTGTATTTGAGCAATTGAGGAAAGCGGAGGTTTGGAATTTTCGGATTGGAGACCAAGTTGGTGTGCGGGACGCCGAGTCAGAATGACTGGCGAGGGAGCCACATGGATCAATTGTGCCCGTTCAACACGCGTTGGTGAGCAGAAGGGAATGACCGGCTAGGGTTCGTTGCTTTGGCTTTGCGATGCAGGTTTTTCTTTTGGGCGCGAGCGTTTCTTCTGTGTCGTTTTCCAGAGGTCGATCTGGTCAATGTCGTTCGTAGCTTTTGGCCCAGATGTACTGCGACCACGTTCAATATCGTTTTTCAGTTGTGCGAGCAGATGCTGAACCACTTCCGGGTGCCGTTCGTGCAGGCTGTTTTTCTCGCCAACGTCCTCCACCATGTCGTAGAGTTGGATCTGTGCAGCTGTGTTGGGCATTTCGTTTTCCTTCGGGGAGGTCCAGCCACCTGAGCCTTTCGCGAGCAACAGTTTCCAGCGTCCGCTTCGATAGGCAAAATGACCGCTGAATGAATGGTGGATGATACCGTTCCTGCTTGAGGCGATTTTTTTGCCCTGTAACGCAGGGAGAAAACTGACGCTGTCCTCTGCTGCCTCGGGAGGAAGGCTTTGATGAGTGATGTCAGCGATGCTGGCGAACAGGTCGGTGTGACAAATGAGTTGGTGGGAAACAGAACCGGGGGAAACTTTTCCAGGCCAACTGATTATGAACGGAAGCCGGTGCCCTCCGTCCCAGAGGTCGGCTTTGGATCCGCGTAAATGCGCGCTGACTAGATGCCCTTTTTCAGCCAAAGCCTGGATGTTGGCCGCTTTCGAGCACCCGTTGTCGCTAGTGAAAACGATTAAAGTATTGCTCAGGTGGCCGGTGTCAGCTAAAGCCGCGCGGATTTCGCCGAGCACGTTATCGGTCTGCATGACAAAATCGCCATAGGGCCCTACGCCACTTTTGCCCTGCCACTCGGGGCCCGGCACGATCGGCGTGTGCGGTGATCCCAAGGGGACATAAAGAAAGAAAGGCCTCGGGTTTTTGTGGCGTGAATGGATGTACTCCACTGCCTTGCGAGTCAGTCGTGGCAGCATGTTGATGACAGCATCGTGTTCAATGACGTGGCCATTCTCGATCACTGCTTCCATGTTGCGTGCGTGGTGAAAACCGTGGAAGTAATCGAATCCCC
>DOPG01000400.1:0-27182 GCA_003513555.1 Rhodopirellula sp.
AAAGTCTCGTCGAGGATTTTTATTCATGGAACTATAGCGTCCGCTCTTCTGCGTTCTAAGCAATCGGCGAAACAAGGTCGTTGCGTGAGTTGTCGATAGCATCACGCAATGCTTTCACAAAATCGGTGACATGTGTCGCTGCTGAATTAGAATTTCCGGCGTCGTGAACGCGGCGAACCACGGCCGACCCCACAATCAAACCATCCGCAACAGGGGCTAATTGGGCAGCGGTCTCTGGACCGCTGATTCCGAACCCGATGCAGATGGGTAATTCTGTCTGCCCACGAAGCCATTTCACGTTTTCAACCAGATCTTCGGGAAGTGCCGTCCTCTCTCCTGTAATTCCGGTAACCGAAACATAGTAAAGGAATCCAGAAGAAGACTCTGCGATTCTGACCTGCCGTTCTCGAGGTGTCGTTGGTGTGACCAACTGCACCAAGCTGAAATCCTCATCAGCGCAAATGCGGGATAGTTCAGTCGCTTCTTCAACTAACAGGTCCGGAACAATCGCACCTGCGTAACCCGCCGCCTTTGCCTGCTGCACGTAATTTTTCAGGCCCACGCGATAAATGATCGCGTAGCTGACCATCGACACCATGGGCATCGCCGCATCTGACTTCAATTTCTCCGCCAGATCCATGATCTGCTGAAGTCGAAAACCACCGTCGAGCGAGCGTTGATAAGAAGCCTGAATCACAGGGCCATCTGCGATCGGATCACTATACGGAACCCCGACCTCACATAAGTCAGCTCCAGCTGCCTGTGCAGCTTGAATGACCTGTGCTGTGGTGGCCATGTCGGGATCGCCAGCAGTAAAAAATGGCATCAACGCTTTACGGCCCTCAGACCGCAAATCGGCAAAAAGTTGGTCAACTGCTGACATCAATGAATCGTTTCAAAATCGTGGGGAAGGGTAGGGTAGGGCCAAGCTCTCACCTCATTGTAGCCAACATGAAAGGAAAGTAACCCGGAGTCCCACCCATGAAACCGTTGGATTATTTTGCTTTAGTGAATTCATCCGGAAATTTCCATGTAAACAATCCGTAGGTCAAGTAACACCGACCGGGGGGCGAAGGAAACTCTCGGCACAACAACTCCGTCACCCCTGCAAAACGAAGCCTGCTTTCAACGAGCAAACTCTACATTAGCCCCGACCAAGATTCTTATTCATATTCTGCTTGTATTGCTCAACCCCTGGTTGTCCGTAAGGGTTGACCCCCAACAGCCTGCCCTCGACGACTGTTGCAATCATGAGCATCTGAAACAGTTGCCCCAAGACATAAGTATCGACACCCGGAAGTAGAATATCGGTAGTTGGGCGACCATCTTGATGCAACGCGTCATTTGTACCCTTGATCGCGGCTCCCATGATTGCGGGAAGCGTGCGATCAGCGAGGTCATCCAGCAAGTCCTGATTTCTCCCACTGTGCCCAACGGACAAAGGATCTGTTCGATAATTTTCGACAATGAGATTATTGAATACTTTATCATTGCGTCCCTGCTGATGCTGCTGATGCCGACTATGTAAATCTCGAGTGTTCACAGTGGTCAAAGGAGTCACCCCAAGGCCATCTTTTCCATTGGATTCCGCGAGCAACTGATCGTGCCATAACCCCACTGCTTCAAGAGCTTTGCTCCAGACACTCATCACTCGAATCGACTTATTGCGATGCTTGGCAAGCAGATGATTCACCGCGACATACTGCAACACAACGTTCTCTTGATAGGCAGCGTTTTTAAAGTGTTCATTCATTGCGACTGCCCCCTCCAGCAATTTCATGCAATCCAATCCCAACATGGCTGCTGGCATCAACCCAACCGGAGAAAGAACACTGAATCGGCCACCCACTCCCTCAGGAACGCTGAACACCTGCTCACAACCAATCGCAGACGCCAACTCATGTAATTTCCCGGAAGATCCGGTAACCGGAATTACAAAACGGCCCAGCTGTTCTGCTGCCTGCTCGCCCAATGATGTTTCAAGTGAAGCGAGGAATTGCCGAAAAGCCACAGCAGTCTCCATCGTTCCACCACTCTTGCTGATGACAACAATGGCAAAGCGTTTCTCTGCCTCAGTTGCTCCGTACCCTCCTGTATTGAGGCGATGCAGCAACGCGTTGCTCGCATCATTATCGACATTATTTCCCTCGAAATACATTCGCGGCTTACTACCCCGGTCGCCGCGTGTCAGTTCGTTGTGGTAGGGATCACAGCAGGCTTCCATCATCGCCCGAGCCCCCATATATGACCCACCGATGCCTAGTACAGCAACTGCATCCAACTCATTGTGGATTCCATTAGCAACCTGAAAAATCCTGCCTAACTCCGACGCACCACGATCCGCCTCGTAGGCAGCTAACTGCTCTTCAGGAAGCCAAAAGAAGCGAGCATCCAAAGGCTGTTTGTTCGCTGGCACCTGCCCCGACTGGTACTGTTTAGGATCAATTTCGACGATCTCAGTGCGTAATTCACCCAAGATGCCTGACAAACCTGCGATCTGCTCTTCCGTGACACCGAAATCGGCATTGATACTGCCGGAAGGATCAAAGCGTAAGAGAGGCATGATCAGATAATTCCTTAGGGGACTCGTCAGGTTTCACTGGGTAGGGTAGCCGATCGACCAACAGTCTCGAAGCGGGCTTCAAAAGGCGATTTGCTGGGCGTTCCGAGGAGTGTCTCTGTCGGCTAAATTGGAATGATCCAGAAGTCGCGAAACTAACGGGCAAGTTAGCCCACAGTATGGCGAATCATTCCAAAACCGCACCTAAATTCTGTTTTTTTGCTACCAACAAAAGAGAACGGTCCATTGACGCAAGTCCGCCGAAAACCTGTTGTTCTGATCGTCCGTGATGGCTGGGGCGAAAACCCCAACCCCGAGTGGAATCACGCGAACGCTGTCCATCTAGCAAATACTCCGGTGTCCGATGCACTGATGCGAGATTATCCCAACACACTAATCCACACCTCGGGTGAGGACGTAGGCCTACCCGCCGGCGTCATGGGCAACAGCGAAGTAGGACACCAAAACATTGGCGCTGGTCGAATCGTCGATCAAGAAGTGATGCGAATCACGCGAGCAATTCGCGACGAATCGTTTTTCAGCAAACCTGTGATTCAAAAGTCGATTGAGCATGTCAAAGCCAATGGCGGCACGCTGCATTTGCTTGGCTTGATGTCCGATGGACGTGTCCACAGTGACTTGGAGCACGCCATTGCTGTAGTCGACTTGGTGAAAAAATCTGGTCTCGCCAGTGAAAAATTTGCAGTTCACGCGATCACCGATGGTCGCGACACATCACCAACTGGAGGCAAAGACTTCGTGCAGCAACTCGAAGCTAAAATGGCTGAAGCTGGTGTCGGTCATATTGCCAGTGTGGTGGGTCGTTTCTACGCCATGGACCGTGACCTTCGCTGGGAACGAGTCGAGACGGCTTACCAGATGATGACCCAAGGAGCTGAAAGAACTGCAGAGACAGCGAGTGAAGCGATTCAATCGTATTACGACAACCCATCCGATGCGAACCGCAAGGGTGATGAATTCATCGCAGCGACTACCATCGTCGGCCCCCATGGCCCGACGCTTGTCAAAGACGGTGATGCCATCATCTTCCTGAATTACCGGGGAGACAGAACCCGGGAAATTACAAAAGCATTTGTCTACCCGGATGATCAATGGCGAGACATCGAGGGCGGAGGATTCGATCGGGGCAAACGAATCGAGAACCTTTACTTTGCCACGATGACGGGCTACGAATCTGGACTGCCTGTGCAGGTGATCTTTGAAAAGCCCGCCAAAATGCCAAACATCCTCGGCGAGTACATCAGCAGCCTGAATCTTCATCAGTTCCGTTGCGCTGAAACAGAAAAATATCCCCATGTCACCTTCTTTTTCAATGACTATCGGGACGATCCCTTTTCTGAAGAAGATCGTGGAATGGCCGCGTCTCCTCGTGATGTGTCAACTTACGACCAAAAACCGGAAATGTCAGCAGAAGAGGTCACATCAAAAGTCCTGGCTGAGATCGATTCCGAACAGGCAGCATTGATCATCGTGAACTTCGCCAACGGTGATATGGTTGGACACACGGGAGTCGTTGAAGCAGCCGTCAAAGCAGTCGAAAAAGTAGACTCCTGCGTTGGAAAAATTGTCGAAGCCACGCTTGCCAAAGGTGGATCACTCATTGTCACAGCTGACCATGGCAACTGCGAACAAATGATTGATCCGAAAAGTGGCGGCCCCCATACGGCACACACGACCTTTGACGTCCCGTTGATCGTTGTCGAACCAGATCTTGAAGGCCGCGAACTACGTCCCGGCGGCCGACTCGCTGACATTGCACCCACCACGCTGGAACTTCTGGGCCTGCCAATTCCGGATGAAATGACCGGCGAGCCATTGTTGAAGCTGTAGACCTGCATCTCGGCATGTGGTGAACTCACACCCACGCCATCCTGCAACATGCTGAAGCACCCATCATCCTTTTCATGATGGGCGTCGCAGACTAACAACGAGGTGTTGTACCCATCCTGGACTGATGAAAATCATATTAGCCGCGATCATCATGATACCGAAGGTAATCATCCCGAGGGCCAATGCGATTCCAGCATGCACCAGAACCGCGAGCGTGATAACAAATGGACGAGTCAAGCGTGGCCAAACGAGGGCACAATAGAAGATTTCCCAAAAGAGTGTGACATGAGTCATCGCGCTGAACAAACGCGGATACCCCGACAGCCATGTCATATCCAATGACTGATACTCATAGTTGCTGACAGAGTACCAGACCGCAGTTCCGTCCCACCAAGTCTGCCCACGAGCTTTGCTGATCCCACCAAACAGGTAGATCACGCAGAGGTGCAACTGCAGCAGACGAGTGGCAATGTTCGCCAGTACTGTTGCCTTTGCTTCTGGAAATAGCCAGTTCCAAAAACGTCCTCGATCAGTCGACGCAAATCGTTTTCTCAACCAGGCATCGACACTGTAGCAACTGCCGGATGGAGCAAGCATCAGATACATCGCCATGTAAGTCATGATTTGATCAAATCCAAAAAGCGTCCCTGTCAGGCGATGCAAATACATGAGTTGCAGGAACCATGCCAAAGGAGAAGTGATCCTGGTCAAAATCCCCAAGGCAAAGCATGCAGTCACCACCATCGTGAAGCCATGGTGTAGCCAAAGCAAGGCTGGGCTACTGATGAACCAAAGATACGTCCTGCCGTAATCCGAAATTCCAAACGTGCCGTCATGCAATTGCCTAGCAGTCTCATTATTAACCCAAGCCGTTTCCCCTAGAAATGCAGACAAGTCGGTCGCCAGAACCAAATGGGAGTACAGCAGCATGACCCCGGTAATGATTCGGAGGATTGAAAGTGTATGGGGCAACCGCGGCGTGAACCAAAACTGGTCCCATGCATCAACATATCCAAGCAGCCAACTCTTGACCAATTTCCCGCGTTGATTCATTCGTTGGCATCCTGCTCAAGTGGCTTGTCAAGTAAGACGCGGTACAGACGCTTATCCGTCAGCTCAATCGGCTCCTGCTGGTAATCGATCAGATCGGGAACCAAGTGTTCAATTCGCCGGACGGCAACTTCATCACCTGGGTTCTCATGCCTCAGGTGCTCTACGATCGATCGATGGACATGCTTATACCGAGCTCTCAAGAGTGACCAATACCGCGCTTCCTGACGGTCCGTTTTGAGCAGTTCTACCGATGGCCCAGGCGGTTGATAGATCTCATGCATGAACTCACTCAACATGAAATGGCGGTGATACAGCAAACGCGGCCATTGTTGATTGCGATCAGGATACATTCTCTCAATGAACGGCCCCTCCGAACGAGTGATCGCCACCTGAATCAGGTGACTTGGACCAGGATCCGGTGCAAAGAAAGCGTAGCCCCGATCGATGTATAAAGCCTGACTGTAAGGCTCAAAGAATTCCAATGCATTCGAGACAGAAGGCGATTGCCCGATTCTACCGCGTGTCTGCACTGAAAGAGGTGGCAAGACCAAGGCCAGTAGATGCCCACTGATCAGAATACTGATAAGCAAACGAACTCGTTTGGTCAACAAGACGGGTTCAGAGTCCATAGGTGGCAAGCGTTACTGTGAGTGCTGGTGGGCCATGATTCGCATCTCTAAGTTAGTTCACTGATTCAGAATCTGTAGCACAGAATATCGCAACAATTCGGCTTACTCGTCCTGTACCGACTGTAGGGCGCAATAAATGAATGAGAATAAAAAAAGCCGCGACCAGAATTACTTTGGCCGCGGCTTTTAAAAATGGATTCCGAGAAGAAGCGACCGACTAGCGACTAGCGACTTTGCTCAATCCGAAGTCAAAGGTCAACTCATTCGTGCTGCCCGCGACCAAGTCAATGGTCTGCTCTTGGCTGACTGCCTTGCCATTGATCTCGGCGGTAACGGAGACCCTGTAACCTGACCAGACTTCACCGTCTTTCAACTGCGAGGTTCGGTAAGTTCGAACGCTCCCGTCGCCCCGCGTAGTATTACCAGCAAGCGTGACATTTGCGTCAGCAGGAACGTTGAGCTGAACCACAGTCTCAACTGCAGCTTGCTCAGCAGGCTTGTTTTCTGCCGCGAAAATCAACGACTGACTGGTGCCAGAACGCAATTTAACGGACTTACGTTCAGTTCGTTCTGCACCACCAACGTTGTAAGTCACCTCAACCTCATAGTTGTACACAAATCCCGGCTTCAACCCACTGGATTTAAACTGACGTACAAGGCCAATCGCCTTTGTCTGAAAACCATTCACAATGACAAGGGCATCCTCTGGAACAGAAACGGTCAGCAATGCTGAGTCTGCTTCGACTGCTGCCGAGCCATCTTCCGCTGGCTTCTTCTCAGCAGCCGGCTTCTTCTCGGCTGGTGGCTGTGCTTCCGGTGCAGCAGGTGCTGCCGCCTCCGTAGGTGCAGCCGACGCTGGTGCGACCATGGTCGACTCGTAGGTCGTTGATCCCATGTCGGTTGAATACATGACACGAGGGCTTGAGTATCGGTAGGACGAGTACCCACCGCTACTACCGCCAGACGAACCGCCGGATGACCCACCGCTGCTACCGTGATTGTGCAGAGAAGCTTTGAATGCGTGAATTTTCTCGAACAGTCGGCGAATGGGGCCTGCATGCCCAGTGCTGCCCCCGGATGAACCACCGCTACTGCCAGCTGAGTACATCGCGTAACCGCCTGATGAACCTCCGGAGGAGCCACCTGCGTATGAGTACGCGTGTCTCGCATGCCACCGAGCTGCAATGCCTCCGCTGCTGCCACCTGATGAGGCGTAGCCACCGGAAGACGCATAGCCGCCGGAAGAGCCGCTTCCTCCAGAGGAGCCGCCCGAAGAGCCGCCCCAAGATCCACCGGCCTCGACAGTTCCCGCGAACACAACAATGGCGCTCGCGAAAGCCAAGTACTGTAAACACCTCATGATTTCAATTCTCCTAGTTCGTTTAGCAGTGATTCAAGCCGCAGCTCTTGTTGCGCCGCTCAACGACTAGGATAGCGGGAGAAAATGGGCAAGCAAGCATCCCTGGTGAAGTTTTAACGGTTGGGAAGGATCAGGTGTTCATCTGTGTCTCCTCGTCCCCCCCTAATTCACTGGTCAACATGCCTTGCATAGCCGAATACTGTCGAAATCTGCAGTCCCGGTGGCTCCAAACAACCCGATCCGTAGAATCGCTTCCCGGCTGCTGCCGGGGACATCAAACACAGTTTCCTGAGCCTTCCAATCGTGGGTCCCACCGAATGGGCCCAGCCAGAAAACAGCTAGTTCAGATCGTGAATCGTCATAGAGACTGATTGAGACCATTGGTGCAGCGTTCACATCGCCCCCCAGCACCACGCCAGAAGTTCTACAAAAGCCACTCAGAACCATTTGCTGGACATGCCTACCGTCCACAGAAATACCCTGAAGAAGGTGGGAACTTAGCCCAGGTGTCTGGTTAGTAAATCGCACAAATGTGTTGCCGACCGCTGCCGCATTTTCAGGGCTGCCATCCATCAGGCTGACCTGTCGCCCGTAATACCAGCCGGGAACCTGATCTGCCATTGGCGGTGCATTTGACACTTTACTGAACGGGTAGTCCAACGTGTTGGACTGTCGTGCCTTGATTTCAAAATCCCCATTCACAACGGCGGGATTAGTGGCATCCGGGAACACTTGCCGCCCATCCTCAGCCTCGCCCGTCATGGGAACAAACAGTGTTGGTCGCAGCTCTTCCCGCACCAACTTGCCATTGACTTTAACCATCCGAAAAAGCGTCTGCTGGTAACGTTCACCTACTGGGATAATAAGTGTCCCACCTTCACGCAGTTGCGAGACCAAGGGTTCAGGCACCGATTCGGGACTACAAGTCACAATGATCTTGTCGAAAGGCGCTGCCTCCGACCATCCTTCGAAACCATCCGCAACTCGGGTCGACACATTATCGTATTTCAATCGACGCAACGTGTCGGAAGCCTGATGGCTGAGACAAGGCATGATTTCAATCGAATAGACATGTTCTACCAGCGGGCTTAGCACGGCTGCTTGATATCCACTACCAGTACCCACTTCAAGAACTCGATCTGTTTCGCAAGGTCTGAGGGTTTCTGTCATCAGGGCGACAGTGAATGGACTACTGATCGTCTGCGAGTCACCGATCGGAACAGCCATATCGAGATAAGCTTGTTTCCACATTTCCTGAGGCATGAACTCATGACGCAATGTGTTGCAAATGGAGTGCAGCACCCTGGGATCGGTCACCCCTGCTGTAGCAATGAACGTCTCCACCATTTGGTGACGTGCCTCCCAGTAGGGATCAGTTCCATCAACGTCATTTGCAAGAATCAGCCAGGACAACGCAACACCCCAGTGCTTACAAAGGTACTTGTTTCAGCAGAAGCACCAAGCAGAGGAATCTGGGGTGATTCATTGTGAGTGTCACAGCACGGGTCCTCGCTCATTGTTCATCACCACTTTCATGAAGCAATGACAATTGCCGCACCGGTGCGGGAGGCCGTGGAACACTGCAATCAGTTTCTGGAATTTCCGTTTTCAAACGCTCAGCGAATCTTCGCGCAAAGGCAACTGCAAACCTGTCATCGGGTGCATGTGTAAAAACGTAGGGCTCCAAACCCCGCTGAATCCATCCGGCAATGATTGGGACCCACTGGTTTAGAAATCGATCAGTCAGTTCAACGCGATTGCGTCCCACAAGACGCAACATGGGATGATGGCCAGTAACGGTTTGGCGAACAGGTGTTCGCGGTTTCCGATCCTGCGAAACTTTTTCAATATCGTCATCTGGCGGAGCTTGAAATAGCGGGCGACTGTCGAATAGCACCTTATCAATTTCCAAGCGTCGCAAAAGATCATTCACTCTCTTTTCGTTTTCACCCAAATCAAACCAACCGTGGTGCCTCAGTTCTACCGCCCAAGCAAAGTCCCGTGGCAAACCTTCAAGAAAACGTGCGAGCAGCGGCAATCGATCGGGACCAAATCTCGGCCCCAACTGCAAAAACGTAGGCCCCAAACGCAATGCCTCCCGCAAAGGTTCAATACGTCGCAGAAATTCCTGAGTGGCAGTCTGAGAATGCTCCAACTCGAGCTCATGCGATATTGCTCTCGGAAATTTCAAGGCAAATCGAAAGTGATCAGGCGTCTGTTCAATCCAACGCTGAATGGCATCGGGACCTGGTAAAGCATAAAAAGTGCTATTTCCCTCGACCGTATTGAAAGTACGCGAATACCAGTGCAACCAATCCTTCCGAGGTGTCTTCGCGGGATAAACCTCTCCGCCCCACTGACCACATGCCCAAACCGGGCACCCAAGGAAGAGGGGCAGCGCTGTGTTCGTCATGCCTGCCATCAACGCACCTACGACCTGCGAGCACGCAATAGCACAGGCATTCCAAAGATGTCTCGAAACAGACCTGCATTTTCTCGCATGGCAATCTGTTCCAATGAGACATCGTCAACACCCGGAACATTAATGACTAATTGCTGACCATCGTTCAAACACTCAATATCAAGGATCCGCCCGCTTCGAGTGTCATCCAGAGCGATTGCAAGACGGAGCAGCGCAGCCAATTTGGAAACGATCACACGATCTTCCTGCGACAACGATCCATAATCCACATGTGAGGGTTGCGGGACCGCGCGACGATGATAACGGGCAACAAGCCCAACTTGCAACAATTCCCCCTCTGATAAACCAAATAACTCACTATGACGAATGAGATACAACGCATGCTTGTGATTGCTTTTTACATTCACAATCAAACCAATTTCATGTAGCAAGGCAGCCACGAACAGGATGACCTCATGCCGATTATCCAACAGATGTTCATACTGAAGTTGCCGAAACAATTTGCGGCCAAGTTCTGCCACATTTCGAGCATGCGATTCGTCAAAATCAAATTTGCGCCCCAGCGAGATTGCCGATCGAACAATCTGATTACGGAATTCAGCGGTCCAACCACCGCCCAATGCCATGTCCTGCAGCAGGCCATCTCTGAGATTCGTGTCACACACGAAAATGTGGTCGAGCGCCAAATGCTTCGCAAGCATGGTATAAACCAGTAATGCGGGCCCCAGTGTCTCTGCCTCCGTATAACTTGCACCGTAACGCCGCACGACTGCATCTTCATCAAGCTTCAGGATTTTGGAAGTAAATTCATCCAGCTGACGGGTTGGCATTTCAGCAAGGGACTTGCCATCCCAATTCTGCAGAATTTGCTTGCATGCAAAGCGGATGTCACCGCCAATCGCCACGACATGAACAGGGCTACCATCCTGCTTTTCATCAGTCAAACGATTCCAAGCTCGCCTGATGTGGCTTTCCATCATAGCGCGGCGACGTGACGCACTGGACCGCACTCCCTTGAGAGTCCTGAGCAACCGCAGTGACCCAAGTCGAAAAGACTGACTCTCAAGAACATTACCACCACGCACCAATAACAACTCAGTGTTGCCCCCCCCCACTTCAACGACAAGTGACTTGCCATCTGACAAAGCAGGATGTGCCTGCAACTGTGGCATGACTCCCATGTAGGTGATGCGATTGACCTCAGCCTCATCGATAGGCTCGACATTCAAACCTGTCGCAACATAAATGCGATCAGCAAACGCCAAGCGGTTTGCTGCTTCTCGGACTGCAGTCGTTGCAACAACGCGCACATCAGCAGGCTTGATTCCATACTCCCGCAGGATACGTTGGTAACGATGCAGAACAGCAGCCGACCGCTCAATGCTCTTGCGTGACAAGCGACGATTTTCAAAAGCATCGCGTCCCAGATCCATCGGCTGCGCCAATGTGTCAAGCGTTCGAACTTTTCCATCAGGATGAATTTCGGCAATCGCCATACGAATGCTGGTTGCGCCGATGTCGATCACAGCAGCCGCCCGCGGAACACCGCGTTCGATGACGAATTCCGAATTCGATGGCGAGATTGACATCAGCTCTCTTGACGATGGGCGATCAGGTGGTTCAACCCCAACATCATACCGCTACCCAGTCACACGCCTACAGCCCGATTTACTGCTTTTAAGGCCAATTCGCTCGCAAAATTGACACGACCAAGACGGACATTACGGCGGGAACGGATATGAGAGGATCACTGATCGGAAAGTCCCTGTTAAGTGGTCTCTTCGACATAATCTCCGCCTCGTTGCCATGCTACGGCTAAAATTGTCCCCGTCAGCATGCAACCAAACGTGTAAGCCGCCGTGGGAATGGTTGCCAAACTATCCTCGCCGTAAAGAGTCACAGCCAAAGCAGTCCCCAAACCCGCATTTTGCATTCCCACCTCCAGAGTCAATGCTCTTCGACAAGCCTCTGGCAGTTTCGCGACACCTCCAACAAACCACCCAGCCAGATAGCCAACCACATTGATGACCAACAGCGCCAATACCAGAACCAGACCCACATGCCTCAGATTTTCGCGGTCGCCTGCAACCACAATGACAATGATCCAAAGCAAGGTGAACGAGGCTATCCTAGGTCCCCACACTTCAGTCCAAGTATGAAAACCATTCCATATCCGACATGCGCGAAAACCCAAAACAGTGGGCAAAACCACGAGTAAGGACAGACGAATGGAAGATTCAAGCAGCGATTTTTCAGTTGCAGCGCTGGCCACAACCCACAACACCAGTGGGACAGTCAGCGGCGACAACAAAGTCGCGACACTGGTCAGGCTGACCGAATACGCAACGCTGCCCCGAGCAGTACTCGCCAACACATTGGATGCCATTGCTCCAGGTACACACCCAACTAATACAACTCCGTTTGCGATATCTCGCTCAAGAGGAATCAGTTGCGTAACACCCCACGCGGCTGCCGGCATAACGAGGACCTGCGTCAGCACACCCAACACAACCCACCAGGGATGCTTATACAACGGCCGGAGTTCATCTTGACGCACCAGAGTCCCGAGGAAAAACATCGCACATGCAACCAGCGTCCAGATCAGCGGTCCCTTGATCGACGCAGACGGTATGAACGGATCGAACTGCAGTTGTTGCACTGGCCAGGCATAGGCCAACAAAGAAGTGAACACCAACCAAAATAGCAGTGAATTCAAAATACGATTCAAAGATCTAACCTCACTTATCTCAGCACCCCAAAATCCTGCAACGCCTGAACTGCCTGTTGCCCACCCAGGCAACAACTCGCCTGCCAATCTCGCGAGAGTGCAGCACTTGTGTTTTCTGGCTTATCATCGAGGAAAAGTAGATTTTTTGGGGGAATACCGGATCTTTCTTCTGCCACCTCGTAAATGACCGAATCTGGCTTCATCGCTCCCTCCTCAAAACTGAGAACGATTGCATCAAACTGGAATTGATTCATCAGATAGGATTGTCGACGAATCCAATCCCAATGTGCATGGCACGTGTTGGACAGTAGCCCAACACCAAATCCATTTTCTTTCACACGATTCAGAACTTCGGCCATCATATCAATGGGTGTGAACATATCACTGACCGCATCGAGCAAACCTGAGGTCGGCATAGAATCTGCATCGCCCCCAAACAACTGACGAATCTGTTCTGCAAATTCTTCGCCACTGACTTGTCCATGCTCAAATCGGTCTTGGAAGCCACTGTCATAAATCGCCTCCCACGCCTCCTGCTTTCGAACACCGAATCTTTCAACAA
This sequence comes from Rhodopirellula sp., assembly GCA_003513555.1. Classification (GTDB taxonomy): domain Bacteria; phylum Planctomycetota; class Planctomycetia; order Pirellulales; family Pirellulaceae; genus Rubripirellula. The sequence continues at coordinate 13,166 of DOPG01000400.1, forward strand.
GATTATTGCATGCAATATTTGGATCAAAACGAACCAACACATTTCCCAAATCAAAATAGACAAATTCAATTCGATGCTTCATGGCTCAGTGGATTGATTCAGGAGTTAGCCATCTGACTCTGCGAACAAAGCCGCATCACAAGTCAGCAGAACAGTACAAGACTCGAATCCATCGGCTCACAATGGACGGATACGAATATTGCGGTACCAAGCTTCCGTAGGTTTGCCACTATGGATTTGCAAACCGATCTTCCCGTGCCGGGGAATGGCATCATCCATTTCGGTGTAATCGACAGTGCGTTCACCGTTCACAAAGATTTGCACACGGGGCCCTTTGCATATCACTCGCATTGAGTTCCACTGCTCGGGCTTCACCAGCTTTTTTCCCAGATCGGCTCCGGGTTCGGCCAACATTTTGTTTCGTCTCGACTCATCGTATAGAGCGCCCCAAACCGGTCTATTCCATGCGTTACCGATATCGGCCTGATAGCCGGAAACTTCGGTACTTCCAGCAATACGCTGAGAACGAAATTGGACCCCAGCATTCTGGCCCTCCCCAACCAATTTCGCATCAAATCTGAGTTCAAAATCAGCATACTCGCGTACCGTGCAAAGAAATTCATTATGTGGAATTTTCTCTGTCAAGCGTCCAGCCACGATCGCCTTCTCCTCAACGCGGAACCAATACGCGTTTCCTTCCCATCCCAGAAGTGAATTCCCATTAAAAATGGGCAAAGAATACACTGCAAAATCGTCTTTGACATCCTCTGCCATGGAGTTCAGCATTGCGATTTGCATGAGAACCAGCAAACCAAATACAGTAAATAGCGTGCGTTTCAAGGCAATCTCCCTTTCAAAAGTCCAGTCCCTTTTTCATTTGTTTGCTGATGATCATAATCGGTGACGTTCTGCCCGTCGCAATGAAGCTAAAAAAAGAAACTCCATGAACCAGCCACTCAACAAATACAGCAGTAAAATCACCCAACCCAAGAGCCAGGGAGCCTCTCAAGCGATGCTTTATGCCACGGGCATGCAACCAGAAGACATGGATAAGGCTCAAGTCGGAATTGCCAGTGTCTGGTATGAAGGCAACAGTTGCAACATGCACCTTCTCGATCTAGCAGCAGAAGTGAAAACGGGTGTCACTGCTGCAGGTCTCGTCGGCATGCGTTTCAACACGATTGGTGTCAGCGATGGTATTTCGATGGGGACTGACGGGATGAGCTACAGCTTACAGAGCCGTGATCTCATCGCTGATTCGATCGAAACGATCATGGCGGCCCAATGGTACGACGGCCTGATCGCGTTACCGGGCTGCGACAAAAACATGCCGGGCTGCGTGATGGCGATGGGTCGACTAAACCGCCCAGCCATCATGGTTTATGGGGGAACGATCAAACCCGGAAGCTTCAAGGACGAAAAGCTGGATATCGTGAGCGCCTTTCAATGCTACGGACAGTTCATTGCAGGCCAAATCAGCGAAGAGGAGCGTTCAGAAATTGTCCGGCGTAGCTGCCCCGGTGCTGGCGCCTGTGGTGGCATGTACACAGCGAACACGATGGCAACCGCGATCGAGGCCTTGGGCATGTCCCTACCTTACTCGGCCAGCATACCCGCAGAAGATGCCGCCAAAAAAGAAGAATGCCAACGAGCAGGGGATGCCATCCTCAAACTTCTGGAAGCTGACATCAAACCACGTGACATCATGACGCGCACCGCGTTTGAAAATGCCATGGTCACCGTCATGGCATTGGGTGGCAGCACGAATGCAGTTCTGCACCTGATTGCCATGGCTCGAAGCGTCGATGTCGATCTGACAATCGAAGATTTTCAATCCGTAAGTGATCGAATTCCTTACCTTGCTGACTTGAAACCCAGTGGCAAATTTGTTCAGGAAGACCTGCACTCTATCGGCGGCACACCTGCTGTCATGAAATACCTGCTTGAGAAAGGTCTGATGGATGGAAACTGCATGACCGTCACCGGGAAAACACTTGCAGAAAACGTCAAAGACCTTCCCGGGCTGAAAGAAGGACAGACAATCATCAGCCCGGTCGAGAAACCGTTGAAGGAAACAGGACACATTCGCATCCTGCGAGGATCACTTGCAACCGAAGGTGCAGTTGCGAAAATCACCGGAAAGGAAGGCCTGACATTCAGTGGACCAGCCCGTTGCTTTGACAGTGAAGAAGACATGCTGCATGCCTTAGAAGAAAACAAAATCCAGAAGGGTGATGTGGTTGTGATTCGCTACGAAGGTCCCAAAGGCGGCCCGGGCATGCCCGAAATGTTGACACCGACCAGTGCCATCATGGGAGCGGGACTGGGTTCGGATGTTGCCATGCTGACAGACGGGCGCTTCAGCGGAGGCAGTCATGGATTCATCGTGGGTCACATCACCCCTGAAGCACAACTTGGCGGACCTCTTGCGCTTCTAATCGATGGTGATACAGTCACCATCGATGCAGAAACCAACCGACTCGATGTCGATGTCAGCGAGGACATCCTGGCGGAACGCGCCGCAGCGTGGAATGCACCACCACTTAAAGCCAACCGAGGCACGCTATTTAAGTACATCAAGTGTGTCAAAACGGCCAGTGAGGGCTGTGTAACCGACGAATGACCCTCATCAGGATCTGTTCAGTTATCGTTACTGCGATTACTGCAGAGGGTCGATTCCTGCTTTTGATACGAACCGTGACAAAGACATGCACACGGTGATTCCTAGCACAATTCAGCTGGCAATGATGAAAAGACCGGTTGTAGGAGGCGATTCTCGGTCACTGTGCCTGGGCTCAACGACTGCAGTGATTTGAGCCAGAGCTATCGCCAATTTATAGTGTTATCTGGACATCGGACCGAACAGCCACGGTGTTACAGACAGAATTGGACCCACCACCGACTTATTCCCTGCCCCAACCCAAGGTTAACCCATGAGCGCGAGCCAAAGCTGGAGTGGGCAATACGGACGGGTGTCCGTCATTATTCCTGTCGCTCTTTGCGGCGCAATCCTGCTGCTTGTTGCTTTCAGTCGAAAGGAAGGCATCTGGACTCAACAAGCAGAACAGACCTTGCTGCTGCATTCGGTTGAACGCAGCAAATTTGAAGCGTTTGTGACTGAACCAGGTGACATTGTCAGTAGCAGCAATGTAGAAGTCCGATGTGAAGTTGAGTCGAGAGGGTCTGCTGGTGTCACGATAGTGAGTCTGTGTGAAGAAGGAACCGAGGTAAAAAAAGGAGACCTGCTTGTACAGTTTGATGACTCGGTTTTGCAGAACGAGTTGATTGCTCAGCAAATTGTGGTTGCAAAGGACAAGTCGGCTCTCATCCAAGCCGAAAGCAACCTCGCGAATGCTGAACGCACTCTACGAGAGTATGTTGAAGGCCTATTTCAGCAAGAGGTAGAGACACTTGAGAGTGCCGTATTCGTCACGGAGGAAGACCTCCGCAGAAAAGAACTTGAACTCGCTTCCAATCGCCGGATGGCAGCCAAGGGCATACTCAATCAGTTGCAAGTCAGTGCAGGGGAATTCGCACTTGAGAAATCAAGAAAGGATGTTGCCGCGAGCAAACGAGCCTTGGACGTTTTCAAGAACTTCACCCGAGAGCGGAAGGTTGGAGAATTCACCGCAGAGATTGAAAAACAAAAAGCAAATGTCGAAGCCGCTGAATTTACACAAAAACTAAGCAATCAAAAGCTGCGCGAAATCACAGAACAAATTGACCATTGCACCATTCACGCACCTGCTGCCGGCCAGGTCGTGTACGCGAACGAACGGCAGCGAGGTGAACCTGTCGTAATCGAAGAAGGTAGCCAGATTCGCTTCAATCAAATGGTGGCTCGCCTGCCTGACATCAAGAAGATGCAGGTAGATGTAAAAATCAATGAGTCCCACATCAATCGTGTCAGCCCTGGAATGCGAGCTGAAATCACTCTGGACGCAGATCCGGAGAAAGTACTTTTCGGCGAAGTTAACCGCGTGGCACCTTACCCATTTCCCATGCGATGGCATGGCGCTCCGCTTGAATATGGGGTCGAGGTTGCCATCGAAGACCCTCCAAGCACAATCCGTCCTGGTTTACGGGCGAAAGTAAGAATCTTTTTCGAGGCCGAGACTTCAGCCTTGCAAGTTCCACTTGCTGCAGTAATTGCTCATGAACAATTGCATTATTGCCTCGTACGTGATGGCGACGGATGGGACCCAAGACCAATTACCATCGGTCCCAATAACAATAATCAAGTGGTGGTCATTGAGGGCATCACTGAAGGAGACCAAGTGGCCCTGACCCCGTTTCGATTCATCCAACGGTCCGATTTGCCGACGGCTGCCAAGGCTGCCGTCAATGACCAAGAATCAAATCAAAAAGGCAACCAGCTCGCCGAACCACCACAGCAGTCACACGAAGCTGCCAAAGAATTCACTGCTACTGAGATCGGAACATCGCAAGTTGGCGTGGGAACATGAACCTGCTGCGTCCCAGAATCTGGCGACTTGGCATCAAGAGTCTGCTCCTGCATCCTATGCGCTCACTACTGACGGTACTTGGGATTTTCATCGGCGTAGCCAGTGTTGTCTGGTTACTCGCCATTGGTGAGGGCATCAGCCGAGAAGCGCAGCGGCAAATTTCGGAACTCGGTGCCACAAATATTATTTTGCGGTCCGTGCTTCCTCCAGATGACTCGGTAAACGAGTCCAACTTTTATGTTGAGTATGGGATCCGCCGATCAGACGTTGCTGCCCTGACCGACATCACAACGATTAAGAATGCTGTACGAATCCGCGAAACACAGCGTGAAGCCCACTATGGTGCCGTCACACTTGCCAGCCATCTGGTAGCTTGCACGCCAGAGTACGCTGAAATAATGCATCTGAAACTTGACCGCGGCAGGTTCATTGCTGACATCGATGTCCAGCAGCGTGCCAATGTATGTGTACTTGCTGCTGAAGCTGCTGGCCAGTTTTTCGCAACAGAGGACCCCATGGGCAAGGTGATTCGCATCCGTGAACTACCATACGTTGTCATCGGAGTGATGCAGCCTAGAACCCCAACCGCCGGCATCGGTGGATCCATTTCGGCACAGGACTTTGCCAAGGATGTCTACATACCATTGACCACCTTTTGGCAACGGATTGGCGATCGTGTCCTCTTCGTACAATCAGGTCAGCGTACCGGAGAGGAAGTTGAGTTAAGCCAAATCACATTTCAGCTGGACTCGTCTGATCAAGTCCTCGCTACGGCCGATGCTATTCGAAGGACGATGCAAAAACTGCATACCGAGAAGGACTACGCCGTCGTTGTTCCATTGGAACTACTAGAACAAGCAAAAACTACACGCCTGATGTTCATGGTATTCATGGGAATGATTGCCGCAGTCACTCTTGTCGTAGGTGGGATCGGAATCATGAATATCATGCTGGCCACCGTTACTGAGCGAACGAGGGAAATTGGCATCCGCAGGGCCCTCGGTGCCAAACGCAAAGATATCACCAGACAATTTCTAGCGGAAACCATAGTACTCTCCGCAATCGGTGGAGTCGCCGGAATCGTCGGCGGCCTGATATGCCCCGTCATGATGGGATGGCTACGACAAATTTTGCAACTTTGGGTTCCTGAAGCGATGAATAATCTTCCCGACGCCATCAGGAATGTGACGCCAATCATCGTGTCTTGGTCAATTCCATTGGCCTTTGCCATTTCGGTTGCTGTGGGAATTTTCTTTGGCCTGTATCCTGCAACTCGAGCCGCCCGAATGGATCCGATCGAGGCTCTCAGGCGAGAGTGAATGGCTAGTAGCAAACAATGGCTCGGATACATGCACCAAAATGAGTAAGCTCACAGATGCGTCCAACTCACGCATGTTGAGCTGCAAACAAAAAACACGACTTGACTTATTTCAGCGATTCCAAAAACGCAAGCAAGTCAGCTACTTCCTGCGCGGTCAGGTCCGCAGCCAAACCTTTTGGCATCAAAGACTCTGCTTGCAGGCGGCGTGATTCGATCTCATCTTTGCTAATTCGATGGTTTCTGCCATCTGCAGAACGTATCACCATCTCTGTCTCGGTATCACGCACTAAAAGACCATTCACCAACTGCCCGTCGGCGCTCAGGACCTGATGACTACGGTATTTGAGATCAATCACCTTGGAAGGCTCTAGAATGCTTTCCAGCAACTCCTGACGTGATCGCTGTTTCCCGATCCCATCCATATCCGGTCCAACACTGCGACCACTCCCTTGCACCCGATGGCACAGGGAACACTGCATCGACTGGCCATCGAGGAATCGCTCGCGACCACGCGTGGCATCTCCTACCATCTCCAGTAACGCTTCTCTATCGACATCATTGCCCAAACGTTTTCTTCGCTTTTGCATCGGCAGAAATCTTTCAAACAATGCTGCAGTTAACGGTGGCCCAGACGCTTGAGCTTTTTCACCTGCTACTTGCAACTGCAGTTGCGTCATCTTTTCATCAAAGATCAAATCTACAAAGTGTTTGAGAGCCGCGGATGTGCCCTCGGTGTCAGCTTTTTTACTGGCTTCAAACTCACTGCCAGTTGGGTCCAATGAAATAATCCACTGATGCACCAGCTGCAAGCCTGTACGATCATTGTCCCAATGCGCAAGCTTGGGCATGTGCCCACTTCCACTTGTTGCCATTCGATAAAAAAGAGTGGATTGCAATGGTCGTCCGGAAGCCACAACCTTGGCGTTTGCAATGCCAAAAGTTCCCTGACTCGGCTCAGCGTCCACGACATGCATCTGGCTTCTATCAGTCGAATACGACAAGTCAGCCGGCACTGTGCCACCACCACCGCGTCGATGACAGTGGGCACAGTTAGCCGCCAAGTACGATCTGGCCCGAGCATCAAGGGACTGAGACAGATCTTGTGGACTCACCATACTTGCGACCTTCCATTGCGGTGGTGCTGAGCGATTCAGCACCCCAGTTTCCACGAAATCGCCGACTTGCCTGTCGCTCAGATTCTCCAGAGAAAACCCTATGGCACCACCATTTTGCCTACCGTGACAAGACCGACATTGAGCCCGATTTTTCACTTTCCAAAGGGTGGTTGCGAATTGCCCATCATCCAGCTCATACCCCACCTGCTTTTCTGCTCCAGCAGCTTCCACCAAATGTGCATCAGTTTGATCATCATTCCATAAGTAGCTGTACGGCTGCCAATTGATACCATCAAAGTGCAACACTTGGGTTTCAACCCGCACACGACCGAGTGAAATAGTTTTGGCAAAAACGGTACCCGCAGGATATTTCCAACCCCGCTGCAATCGGGCAATCTGAATCGTTTCCTGTCCCGGCACTGCCAGCAAAAACTCGCTGCTCCCACCAGCCTGCCATGAATGTGCTGAGATCTGATATGGAACAACACCCGCCTCAGGAACCATTTTCTTTGTATCTGAAAAGAGTCCCGTGGAGCTCAGTTGTCTTGGAAAATCACTAACAGACTTTGCAGCTTGATTTCTAACCAATTGATAGATCCCACCGTCGTAACCCACCACTAGGGTCTCATGGTTCGGTGTCTCGGCGAATGTGATGATTGGCAAGCCTGTTTCCGCAAGCACTGGATTCCACGTCACTTGGCCTTCTTCATGACGCATCCCCCACAACAAGCCGGTGACATAATCCCCGTACAGATAAACATCCTTCAACTCGGGCAGAGCCTTACCCCGATAGACATGCCCACCCGTAACGGATTGCCCCAAGGCGTGTGGATAGGCGACAAGAGGTAATTCAATGGGTGTCGGCCCCTGTTGCACATCCCGGCGAATTGGCTGGGGGCCCTCAAAAATACTCCAACCATAATTGCCCCCACGTTTGACATCAAAAATCAGTTCCCACAATTCCCACCCGACATCACCGCAAAGAATCTGATCAGTGTTGGGAACAATGGTAAACCGCCACGGGTTACGGAAGCCATAAGCAAAAATTTCCCCGCGCGCATCTGGCACATCAACAAACGGGTTATCTGCTGGAATCGAGTACATGAGATCCTTGGAAGGGTGATCCACATCAATCCTGCAAATCGATGACCGCAGATCCGATAGGTCCTGCCCCACATTGTATTCATCTGGCGGAAAAGGCCTCGCGCCATCGCCCGTCGAAAAGTAGAGCAAGCCCTTTGAATCGAAGCGTATCGCGCAGCCATTGTGACCACCGGACGGCCATGTCATCAGCACTTCTTCACTGGCCACATCAATCCGCAATGGCTCCGTACGGCTGACAATGAAGCGTGATAACCTTGTGCCATCAGGACGAGCCACGGGATCCCCGGCATAAACGACAAACAGTTGCCGATTGGTTGCAAATTCCGGATGCAATGCAAACCCATACGCACGCCTGAACTTGTCAATCAAAGGATTGAAATCAACGACCAACTCAGCACGGTCGCATGATGCATCATTCTCGAACGTGAAAAGCTTTCCCGTCACTTCCAAAATCATCATTTTGTCAGTCCCGGGCACAGGCATCAGCTCAACTGGCTGATTGAATTGCAAGCTTGGGTAAACACGTTCAACCGCGAAAGGTTTGGGTGGATCAGGTGAGCCAATCAGAGTTGAGGTTGTCCACGGCTCACGCTCTGCCGCTGTTCCGAACCATGGCAACGCCGCGAAACAGGCCAGAATTAAAAGCAGCTGATAACGCATGAGTAAGCGACTCTGCTAGGGAGCGAAAATGATAAACCACACCATTGATGCAGCAGAGCGTTGATGTGGTTGAAAGCACATGACGCTCGCTAGCTAAGGCACTTATTGTAGCCAGTGAAAATAGTCAGGGCCACGCAGTAATTCATACCTGACGCCAACAGCAAACGGCGACGAATTTGCAAAACTGCGTTTAACAGTATTGCGTGAATGTACTCTCACGCCAGAAATTATACAGCGAGTACAGGGTCGGTTTAGATCAAGCCAAGAGATCTTTGACGACTTTGCCATGCACATCGGTCAAACGATAGTCTCGTCCCTGAAAACGATAAGTGAGCTTCTCATGATCAAAACCAAGTTGGTGCAGAATAGTAGCTTGCAAATCGTGGACGTGGACAGGATTTTCCGCGACGCTAAATCCCAACTCATCTGAGCTTCCATAATCGAACCCTCCCTTGACTCCTCCCCCCGCCATCCACATCGAAAACACGTCTGGATAATGATCGCGCCCCAGCACAGCACTCTTTGCCGTGCGTCCTTCCCTAAATGGGGTTCGACCAAATTCACCTCCCCACACAACAAGAGTATCTTTGAGCATGTCACGTTGCTTCAGGTCTTTGATCAAGGCAGCAATCGGCTTGTCCATCGTAGCGCATTTGTTGGTCAACCCCTCGGTCAGCCCCTCCTGTTTTCCGGTTCCATGAAAATCCCAACCCCAGTCAAACAACTGGACAAAGCGAACCCCTGACTCAACCAACCGCCTTGCCAACAGGCAGTTGTTAGCAAGGCTGGAACCACCAACTTTCGCCCCATATTGATCAAGAGTCTTCTGGGACTCCTGTGAAATATCCATCACTTCAGGAACAGCAGTTTGCATGCGAAAAGCTAATTCATACTGGGAAATCCTTGTCAACGTTTCGGGGTGCCCCAGTTCGTCGGCCTGCAACTGGTTGAGGTCTTTGAGCGCATCAAGGCTCAAGCGTCGCAGGCTGCGGTCCATACCTTGCGGATTTGAGGCGTAGAGAACGGGGTCACCTTTGGATCTGCACTGCACACCTTGGTACACCGAGGGTAAAAAGCCACTGCCAAACGAATTTTTTCCACCATTGGGTTGCACGCCACTTGAGATCAGCACCACAAAGCCAGGCAAGTTCTCATTTTCACTTCCCAGACCATACGTGACCCAAGATCCAATGGAGGGCCTTCCCGACCTGGGCGAACCGGTATAGACAAGCAGTTCAGCGGGTGCGTGATTGAATTGATCTGTGTGCATCGAGTGCACCACACACATCTCATCTGCGATCTTGTGAAAATTCGGAATCGCATCAGACATCCACATCCCTGATTCACCCACCTGCGACCATTTTCTTGGCGACCCCATCAGCTTTGGGACTCCAGAAGTGAATGCAAATTTGCGTCCCGCGAGAAACTGATCAGGGCAGTCCTCAGCATTTCGTTTCACCAGCTCAGGCTTGCGATCGAACAGATCGAGGTTTGGTGGCGACCCAGTCATGTGAAGATAAATCACCCGTTTCGCCTTCGCAGGAAAATGCGGCTGCTGCGGCGCCAGTGGATTCGCAGCAGTTCTTTCTGCACCGTTACCTTCACCAGCCAACAGACTGTTCAAAGCAATCCCACCCAGGCCTGCTGCGGACTGTTGAAAAAAGTGTCGACGAGTCTGTTGCTGAAGATGCTCGAGGAATCGTTTCATGGCAGTTTAGAGAATTGGTTATTGGAATTGGGGAAAGAGATCAGAGGCAGCGTTAACGTTTCATAAACATCTCGTCGAGATTCAAAATCACGTTGCCCACAACTGTCCAAGTCGCGAACTCCATCACATTTCCTCCCTCCGGTACTGGCCCGAGAGGCACTGTTGCCATCTGTTCTGCCTGCTTTGGTTGTCCTTCGAATTTCTTGGCTACAACACGGGACAAGTCAGTAATTCGTTTCACTTCCGCTTCAGCAGGTTCACGAAGCAGACAACGCCGAAAAGCATACTGTATTCTTTCTGCTGGATCCTCGCTTTGTGCGATCATTAATCTGGCCAGCGACTGAGCCGCCTCGACATAAACAGGATCGTTCAAAGTCACTAGAGCTTGCAGTGGCGTATTGGTACGAATGCGCCGCACGGTACACACTTCGCGGTTCGGTGCGTCAAATTGAGCCATCGAGGGATACGGACTCGAACGTCGCCAAGAGGTATAGATACCACGTCGATAGCGATCTTCGCCGCTGCTTGCTTGCCAGTCAGTCGCAGAACCGAAAGCTGCCTTGAGCCCCAACGACGGTTGCGGTGGCTTGACCGGTGGCCCATACATACGATCACTCAACAGGTCACTGACAAACAAAGCCTGATCACGCACCATCTCGGCCGAAACTCGAAACCTGGGCCCTCTCGCATAAAACCGATTCGCCGGGTCAGCAAGTCGCAACTCTTCGCCGGCAATGGAACTCTGACGATAGGTTGCTGATGTCACTAGAACAGTCAGCAGGTGCTTCAAATCCCATCCTTCTTGCTGCAGCTCAACCGCCAGCCAATCAAGTAACTTTGGATGCGATGGCAAGTCACCCTGCGACCCAAACTCTTCACTAGTCTGGACGATTCCCACGCCAAAAATCTCTTCCCAATGACGATTCGCAATTACACGTGCGGTAAGAGGATTTTCATCATCGACCAACCACTTCGCTAACGCCAAGCGATCCGGCTTGACGCTATCGGGTAGCTTATGAAAGACCTCAGGTGTACCTGGTTCGACAACATCTCCAGTATTTTGATAATTGCCACGGATCTGCACACGAGTTTCGCGTCTTGCCGAATCTGCCAACTGCCCCATCACAGGAACTGTGGTCGCAGGTTTGATGGCTTCCAAACTTGCTTTGGCTTTGCTCAATGCATTTCTTTGAGTCTTCAACAACGGCGTAATGCCGCGGTGGTAAGCAGACAAGGTCTTCAACTCGTCAACGCTGAGTTCTTGCTTTTCCTGCCACCTCCTGACCAGATTCAGAATGTCCAGTGGGATGGCAGCGATTTCTGCGAGGCCCTGATCTGATGTCATCGAAACACGAAACTGATCCAGCAAATGCTTCGGGTAGGCGGAGGCTTGATCGATTTTCACAATCAGGTCAACATCTTTCAGTGCCACTGCCTGACTGGGCAAGACAGTAAGCGTGTGAGGACGTCCCTGCTGTGGTGCAATCGCCCACCCATTTTGATTGTCCTGCAGGGCTGCTGCTGCAGGAAAACCATCCTGTTCATGATCAGCAAACGCAACAGACAGGGGAAGTGTTGATGGCCCTCCAGTGTTGAATTCCGCGTTGGGTGATGGAACGTTCATGGGAACCTCTTCCCAGACAACATCACGGTTACCGTTTAACAGAGAAATACGATATCCCTTCAACCGTTGTTGAATTGCAGGAGTGCCGTCCGTGCGATTCCAAATTGCAACACGATCGATTGGCTTTACCTCTCCCAAATCAAGTTCAATCCACGGATCCTGCTCGATTTTCGTGTGGCTGACCGAACGGTTATTAAAGTTCCCATCAGTCTTCCCATCATTTACAAATTCGTTTTTCCCACCAAAGTCCTGAGAACTCGCTGTAACAACTCCTGACAACGCAACGTTCTCTCCATCGACAAATGCCTGGATCTCAGCCAAGTGAATCATTTTCCCCGATCCGGGCAGATCAACTCGAATGTACTGTGCATCAATCGCAGCTTTAGATTTTTTCTGCAACATCGCCTTCACGTGGGAGACAACAAAGTTGTCCTTTTGCCCCGCCGGCAATTCCAAACGCAAACCAACGAGGTCCACATTCTCGACCGGAAAAGTCAACTGGTATTGGTCCGTATCGGGTTTTTCTCCCTCACCCACAATCCATCCATCTTTCATAGCCAGCTTACGAGCCTTTGCTGACAGAGCAGACGGTTGCAGGGTTGTCCACATTGCATCCGTTTTCAGACCTGACAACCACTCAATTTCTGCTTTCTGTAACTCGGGCGTGTCGGTGTCGATCATCCGCTGCAACGATGCAACTTTTTCGGATAGCGACTCTTTCTCTGCATTCTGCTCATCCGTCCAAACGCTGATGACAGGACTCTCGTTTCGACGATCTGCGTCCTGAGTATTATTGAAGAACGAAAAGAGTTTGAAGTACTCTTTCTGAGTGATGGGATCATACTTGTGGGTGTGGCACTGCGCGCACGCCATTGTGGTTCCCATCCACACAGCCATGGTCGTATTCACACGATCAACGACTGCCACATTGCGAAACTCCTCATCATTGGTTCCACCTTCGTTGTTTGTCAAAGTGTTGCGATGAAAGGCTGTTGCAATCAGTTGTTCCTGCGTTGGGTTTTTCAGCAGATCGCCTGCGATCTGCTCAATGGTGAATTGATCAAAGGGCTTGTTGTCATTCAGCGACTTAATCACGTAATCACGGAAAGCCCAAATGGTTCGGGGAGGATCATCAGCGTAACCCGCGGAATCAGCATAGCGAGCAAGATCAAGCCAGACTCTTGCCCAGCGTTCGCCAAAAGCTGGCTTTTGCAACAAACGGTGAACATATTGTTCGTATGCGTTGTCCGAATCATCTTGCACAAATGCCTTGGCTTCTTCCCACGTGGGTGGTAATCCAATCAGATCCAGTGAAACACGCCTCGCCAGTGTCCATCGATCAGCTTCAGGAGACGGTCTTAATCCACGCGTTTCCAGTTCAGCAAGAATAAAGTAGTCGATTGAGTTACGCGGCCACTTTTTCGACTGCACCGGGGGCATGGACGATCGCACAGGCTTTGTGTACGCCCAGTGCCTATCATAGCTTCCGCCCTCAGCAATCCAGCGGCGAACGAGTTCAACCTCGTGGGATTCCAAACGCCTGCCTTTTCCTTCTGGCGGCATTTTCAATTCATCATCATCCGTAGTAAGCCGATGAAGCAGTTCGCTGGCATCAGGATTCCCCGGTGTAATCGCGGCGTATCCCCCCAAATCCAATCTCGAGCCTGCCTCCGTATCGAGCCGCAAGCCGGCTGCCCGTTCATCTTCATCTGGTCCATGGCATGTCAAGCAGTTGTTCGAAATCAAGGGTCGAATCTGGGTGTTGAAATCCACCTCTTTGGCTACGAGGCTGTTCACAATGCTTTGCGTTCCCATGGCCGTCAGCAATACGATCAGGCAAGGAATCAATCGTGTGCTGGTGTAGTAAGACTGAAAGAACAGTTTCATGGATCTGCGTTTTATCAAAACAGAGGAGTGAAAGATTTTGGTGGTGAGTGGCTAACGAATGCGTTGTGCATCAGAATCATAATGCACTTAAACTCTGGCAGCTTACTGCTCCAGCAGCCTGGGTGTAGCAGC
>DOPG01000400.1:27384-54792 GCA_003513555.1 Rhodopirellula sp.
AGCAGCCTGGGTGTAGCAGCGGTGCATCTCCAACACAGACTAAGCATGCGGGGGAACCGAATTTCCTCTCCCCAGTTTAACAGAGATTTACCCATTAGCCGGTTTTTGCCTTGATACTTCCAAGCTCCAACCCTGACCGGCCGATTCTGGCCGTTTTCCGGTGTGCTCAGCCAAGATGAGGATGCTCTTCGTTCGTGGCTTCTTATTGAAAAAGGGGCGGTGTTTTGAAACGACTGCCGCATCGCGGCAGGCAATTCACCGGACATTCTCGCAGGAAATTCGATAGCGATGATCGGAAGCGAACGAGAACACTCTACTTGTCTGGCTCAGGAATCAAGTTGTTCCCAGCGTGAATAAGCCTCCGCGAGTTCACCTTCCAACTGTTTCAGCTGGGCTGCTTCCGCAGCGATCGCGTCAGCCGGTTTTTGATAATAGTCTGTTGCGGCCATAGCTTGATGAAGTGCCGCAATCGCAAGTTCCATCTCTTCGATTTTCCCAGGCAATTGCTCTAGTTCGCGTTTCTGCTTGTAGGAGAGTTTTTTAATTTCTGCCGACGCAGCCTTTACTTTCTCAGTTTTGGTTTTGTCTATTTCGGGCTTCGTTGCTTCTCGTTTATCCGCAACTTTTCTGGCAACGGCAGCTCTCCACTCATCATACCCTCCGGCATATTCATGAACGCCACTTTCCTCGAAGACGATCGTACTCGTTACCACATTGTTGAGAAATGTGCGGTCGTGGCTAACCATCAGCAATGTTCCTTTGAAATCAGTTAACTGCTCCTCAAGTAATTCCAGCGTTTCACTGTCCAAATCATTGGTAGGCTCATCGAGAACAATGACATTTGCTGGCTTCGTCATCAGTCGGGCCAACAAAGCCCTATTTCTCTCTCCACCGGAAAGGAACCTAACCTCAGTGCGTGCTCTTTCGGGAGTAAACAGAAAGTCCTGCAGATACCCCATGATGTGCTTTGTCTTATCACCAATCTGTATTTTATCACTTCCATCGCCAACGTTCTCGACAACGGTCTTGTCGGGATCAAGCGTATCACGCAACTGATCGAAATAGGCAATCTGCAAATTGGTACCCGTCCGCACACGACCTTCGTGTGGTTCAAGTTGCCCTAACAGCAACTTCAACAAAGTTGTCTTTCCCGCGCCATTGGGTCCGATGATCCCCACTTTGTCACCACGCATTAACATTGTGGTGAAATTCTCAAGGATCTTATGCTCCCCATACCCAAAGGAGATTTCCTTGACATCAGTCACTAGCGCCCCGGTGCGTTCCGCTTCCTGCAATCTCATCTTGGCCTTACCCTCACCTTGTCTACGATTGGATCTTTCCACTCGCATCGCCTTCAAGGCCCGAACTCGCCCTTCATTCCGTGTACGCCGCGCTTTGATCCCTTGGCGAATCCAGACTTCTTCTTCGGCTAACCGCTTGTCAAACAGCGCGTTTTGCTTTTCTTCCGCTGCAATGGCAGCCTCTTTTCTTTTTAGAAATGTGGAGTAGTCGCAGGACCAATCAAACAGCCGCCCCCGATCAATCTCCCAAATTCGCGTGGCCAAATTCTGCAAAAACGATCGATCGTGTGTCACGAAGATCAGTGTGTTCCTCCACCGCGCAAGAAAATTCTCCAACCAGAGAATGGAGGAGATGTCGAGATGGTTGGTAGGTTCGTCCAGCAGCAAGATATCGGGTTCAGAAGCAATCGCCCTCGCCAACAGGACGCGACGCTTCATGCCGCTGGAAAGGGTCTGAAATTCAATTCCCGGATCCAACTGCATACGAGACAGGGTAGAGTCAACGGCATGCTGTATTTGCCACTGCAACTCTGGATCATCCATATTTGCCTGACCTGCCGTCACAATTTCCTGCACCGTGCCCTCAAGATCGCGTGGCACATCCTGAGTCAGACGGGCAATTTTCGCACCGGGGCTGACATGAATGCCGCCGGCATCGGGCTGCATTTTGCCATCCAGTAATCTCATCAGAGTCGTCTTTCCAGCTCCATTGCGGCCCAACAGGCCAATACGCTGACCTGCTTCAATCGTCGCAGAGACGCCATCCAGAAGTGAAGGACCGCGAAACCCAATGGAAAGATCGTCGATGGAAACGAGTGGCATGCTGCTCAACGTCAGGCGGGGGGGAGAACCGAAAACTTCCTCAGCAGAACCGAAGAAGGCCATTTGGTCCAGATGCCCAACTGCTGGATCGCCGTGCAAAATCTTCCACCGGAATTAATTCATCCCCTTGACCGTAATCAATGAGGCACCACTGCAATACGCTCACCTACAACAGTGAAATGGTTCACTCGCACGCCCAAACTGAATGTAGCGGTCGCGTCTACTGCTAGTCCTTAAGTGGTTCGTCCGAATCAGATTTTTGCGACGACTCGCGAAAAAGTTCAGCGATGACCTCTTCCAGTGGGACATCTTCGACTGCTACGTCTTCGATCGGATTATCACGAAGTACTTCAGAAAGCACGCGAGGTACGTCACGCCGATCAACACGTAGACGAACCTTGGGCCACGTTTCGTCGAGGACCTCACCCAATCGCGAAAGATCAGGTTGGTGCCCATCTGCAAATTGCAATGTCATGACTTTGTGCCCGGAGAAGTTATCAATCACTCCCGACAAGGAACCATCATATTCAATCCGCCCACCAGCGATGATCACGACACGCTTGCAAAGCGCAGCAATATCTTTCATGTAGTGGCTGGTTAACAGAATGGTGATCTTGCGCTTTTCCTGATAGTACTTGAGAAACTGCTGAATATTATGCTGGGCAATCACATCCAGCCCAATCGTTGGTTCATCAAGAAAAAGGACTTCTGGTCGATGGAGCAGAGCTGCCATGAGCTCCATTTTCATGCGTTCTCCAAGTGAAAGCTCTCGGACAGGTCGGCTCAAAAGTCCTGCCACATCCAGCAGATCCGTCAGTTCAGCTAGCGTGCCATTAAACTCTTCGGCAGGCACACCGTAAATCTGCTGATGAAGCCGATATGACTCCTGGGCAGGTAAATCCCACCACAGTTGGTTTTTCTGTCCCATCACCAGTGCGAACCGCCGGCGATACTCATTTTTCCTTTGCCAAGGAGTGAATCCCATGACGCTTGCTGACCCACTGGTGGGATTGATTACCCCACTGAGCAATTTCAAAGTGGTCGTTTTCCCGGCACCATTGGGGCCAAGAAATGCGACAAATTCTCCTTGTTCGACGGTCAAGTCGATTCCTTGAACTGCGTTGACCTCCCTGTATTCACGACGAAACAAGCCCCGAACGCTATCTGCCAACCCCTCGCGTTTGTTGTAGACGCGATAGGACTTGGCCAACTGTCGTACTTCGATAATTGGCATGGGCTGTGTGGCTCGCAGACGTGTAAAAGTCAGCTATTGTAGATACAAGACAGCAGGTTCAAAGCCGGGACTAAAATTACGCCATGCAGGTTGACGTCCTTCAACGGGGAACCCCGCGGCCTCGGGCCTTGAAAAAGCAAGAATGACTGCCCCTAGTGAAAGAGAACATCGCAAGAGATAACCGCACAAACACACTCACGAGGACGCGGGCTCTTGCACAGGAAACTGCCGGGTGCAGGAACAATGACTCGTGCCCAAACGAGGCGATCACGAATGGTGGGATGTGAGAACATCTCGGCGCTCACCACTCGGATCAGATTCAGATTTTATTAGACGGAAAAATCCCATGACAGCACCGATTCCACCGATCCGGGTGGGGCTTGGATACGATACCCACCGACTTGGCAACGGAGGCCCACTCCGCATCGGGGGCATTTACATTGATTGCCCGCTTCATTGTATCGGCCACAGCGATGCTGATGTCCTCCTTCACGCGGTCACCGATGCCATTCTGGGATCGATCGCTGAACAAGATATTGGACGACTGTTCCCAGACAATGCCGAGGAGAATCACGATCGCAATAGTGCCGACTTCTTGCATGAGGCGATCAGGCGGCTAAGGGACCATGGAATGGAAATTGCAAACATGGACTGTGTGATCCTTGCAGAACGGCCAAAAATGGCCGCTCACATTGACGCCATGAAAACAGCAATTTCCGAAATAACAGGAACCTCCACCGACCGCATTGGAATCAAAGCCAAAACAGGGGAGGGTACTGGCCCCATTGGTCATGGTGAAGCCATCGCTGCTAGAGTGGTGGTTCTGGTCTACAAAACGTGAGCCAAACATTGGTTACCGTTGTATCTAGGCGGAATTCATCAAGATGCGCAGGTAGTAAAAACATTTGCTTTCATTTCTTCTCGCCTCTCCCACATCGGTTACGATCGATGCACTTGGCGTGATGCAGATCAAAATGGTGCTTGTTCTCGGGTGCAGAAAATCGCCCTCTGCATGAAAACGTTCAACCCCTATAATCCCCATCTTTACGGCTAGAGCCGCTGCTGATCTGACCTCGTTGCGACGCATTGCTTGCATCTCCATGGGCAGACTCACACCTCTACCAGAAGAATTCCAACCTGCGCCCCACTCTCTATCAGACGACAAAGATGAGCACCGCGACTGCAAGCCAAAACGACTCTGACGCGTCGACCAACAAACCCACGATTCGCGTTTACAACACGCTTAGCAAGACCAAGGAACCGTTCGAACCGCTTCATCCGCCCAAGGTTGGCATCTACCTTTGTGGGCCAACCGTTTATGCGGAGTCACATATCGGACACATGGTTGGTCCCGTGATTTTCGACACGATCAAGCGTTACCTGCGTTACAGCGGCTATGACGTGACGTGGGTGGTGAACATCACGGACGTGGATGACAAGCTGATCGCCAAGAGTCGAGAACGCAATATTCCCATGAGCCAGATTGCCTGCGAGATGACAGCAGATTATCTGTCAAATCTGCGTGAACTGGGCGTCAACCAGATCGATTATCTGCCACGAGCAACTGATCACATGCCTCAGATCATCTCCTTCATCAAGGCTCTGGAAGACAAAGACTTTGCCTACGCGGTGGACGGTGATGTTTTCTTCGATGTCGCTAAAGACAGCGATTATGGTCAGCTATCCAATCGAAGCATGGAGTCACAACAAGGTGAAGGAGGCGAAGCTGCGGCCAAGAAACGCTCAGCTGGTGATTTTGCTCTTTGGAAGAGCGCGAAAGATGATTCGATCGCTTGGGACAGTCCTTGGGGGCCCGGACGCCCCGGATGGCACATCGAATGCTCCGCAATGAGCCATGAAATACTAGGGAACACTTTTGATATTCACGGTGGGGGACTGGACCTGATGTTCCCTCATCACGAGAACGAGCTCGCACAAAGCGGATGCTGCCACGGCGCCCCCATGGTTAAATACTGGATGCACAATGGCTTGATGCGAGCTGGCGAAAAAGGCAAAGTTGGTGGCAAGAGCGATCGTGAAGAATCAACTGAAGAAGCATCAGCTGGAAAAATCAGTCGCAGCAAGGGAGACGGTGGACTTTCGACGGTAATTCGGCGACACACGGGTGAAAGAATCCGATTCTTTCTTTTGAGAACTCATTACCGATCCACCATTGTCTACAACGAAGATGGTTTGCAAGAAGCCGGTACATCTCTGGAAGCTTTCTATCGATTCTTTGACCGTTTCAATGAGATAACTTCACTGCAGGACAGCTCCCAGCACCCGGGTCAGTATTTCTATGACCTACCGGTGGGTACCTGTCGCACTGAGGGTGAGTTTGAATCTGGAGACGATGCACTGCTGCAAGAGATGCATGCAGCACGTGAGAAGTTCCTATCATCAATGGATGATGACTTCAATACCGGTGCAGCCATCAGTGTCTTATTCGATTCACTTCGTGCATTGAACCGACACATTGATCAACATGGATTGGGGCCGGCTGCAGCACTCGATTCACCTGCAGTTGAGTCGTTGATCAAAGCAACCTGTGTAATTCGCGAATTGACGAGCGTGTTGGGGATTTTCCTGAAGCCGGCAGTCGGTGGAAGCGGTGGAGACGAAGCCGACACCGACTTACTCGATGGCGTGGTGAACCTGCTGATCGATCTTCGCAAAGAGGCTCGAGAGCGGAAGGACTACGCAACAGGAGATGCGATCCGTGATCGCTTGACGGACTTGGGGGTTGCCCTGCTGGACAAGAAAGAAGGTACAAGTTGGGAACGCAACTCGTGACCTCTGTTTCCGCCACTCGCCGACTTTTAGGAGTGGATCCTGGCTTGAACATCACCGGTTATGGTGTGATTGAAGTCGGAACAGCAAGTGGTTCGATGACGCTTCCTGGAAAAGTCAGGTTGATCGAAGCTGGCATCATCCGCAGCAAACCGAAGGACAGCATCGAAGCCCGCCTGCGCGAAATCCACAGTGGCATGCGCGAGGTCATGGAAACGCACGAACCCGATGTCATGGCGTTGGAACAACTGTTCTCGCACTATGAACGCCCGCGGACCGCAATCCTGATGGGGCATGCACGAGGCGTGATCTGTCTTGCGGCTGCACAATCCAATATCAATGTGCTTCACTTTGAACCCACTCGCGTGAAAAAAGTCATGACCGGCAATGGTCACGCCCCGAAACACCAGATTCAGTTAGCCGTCAAAATGCAGTTGGGCTTGGCAACCTTGCCTGAACCGGCAGACGTGTCCGACGCCCTCGCGATCGCACTGTGCGGCTACCACCTCGGAGATGGAACGTCGATGTCCGCTCTTACCAAATCTTCTTGATCTCGGATTTTTCATTGTCAAACGTGGTTTCGCTTCATCTTCCTGTTTGGATCCCGCTTACATGCAACGGTCCGCTTGACCCCATCTTCGGTATCCTCCATCTTTTTGTCCCGCACCGAAATAATCTATCAGGCACTCTCCTTGCCATCGAATCAGAAATTCCTCTGCCCCGGAGTACACACTCTTGATCGTTACCATCGCTGGAAAACTGGTTCGCGTCAGTGAAACTGCTGTCACCATCGAAGCCGCCCCCTTCGAATACGAGGTCTTGGTAGCTGACTATACTCGCCGCATGCTGCAAAACAGCATCGGTCAGAAGACGCGTCTTCATACATTGGATTACATTGAGGGAAATGCGCAAGGTGGTCGTTTGACTCCACGACTGATTGGTTTCATGACCGAGCCTGAACGCCAGTTCTTTGATTTATTTTGTAGTGTCGATGGCGTCGGGGTCAAAAAAGCACTTCGTGCGATGGTACGTCCAGTAAAAGAGCTCGCTGTACTCATCGAAGAACAGGACGCAAAAGGACTATCGGCCCTACCCGGTGTCGGGCCAGCAACAAGCGAGCGTGTGATTGCAAAGTTGCGACGTAAAATGCCACGCTTCGCACTGATGGTCGAAAGACAGGCAGTCGCCAGTGAAAACGCAGGCAAAGGAACTGCCGCATCAGCCGTGATCAGTGAAACATTTGACGCATTGATCACCCTGGGACACAGTGAAGCGGATGCCCGCAAACTGATCGATGAAACGATGGCAGGCGGTAAGAAATTCAAAGATACAGAATCACTGCTGACCGCCATCTACCAGCGTTCAACGTGATACCCGAATCGATGGTTCGTCGCAGTATTAGTCAAGTCTTGGGTCGCGATGTTTGTCGCGCCTTCAGGAAGACTCAACCCTGCCCAAAGCCTCACGCTCAATATGCCTTGGCAAAGATGGCGACTTTCTCTGCCGGTTTACCGGTAAAGAAGCAGGTCCCTGGCTCGTCATTTCCGTCCCGAGGAACACAGCGGATTGTCACTTTCAGTTCCTTCAGCAAGGGCTGAAGATCATCCTCTGATGAAAAGTGGCAATGTGCAAATCCGCCGTGGATATCTTGTTCCTTGGACGGTGTGAAGAAATCACGAAAGTCCGATTCATTAGTGATCACACGCGAGTTGTCGTCTCGTAATTTTTCCGCTGCATCAAACAGCCCTTGCTGCATTTCTGCAAGTAAGGAACCGATTCCAGCAATCAATTCCCCACGCCCCATAGGAGCACTTTTGGGGCGATCTCTTCGCCCCAGAAACACAGCATCCTTTTCGATGTCCTTGGGCCCGATTTCCAACCGAATAGGTACGCCTCGTTTGACATGGTGCCATTTCTTCTCACCGCCACGCATATCTCGATCGTCAATTTCGACTCGAACCGGGCTACCGGCATAGTGCTGAGCCGTCAGCTCTTGCTTGAGTTGTTCGACGTACTGCAACACATTCGTACGCTGCAAGTCATCTCGGTAAATAGGAAGAATGACAACTTGCGCGGGTGCCAAGCGAGGAGGAACGACAAGACCATCGTCATCGCTGTGGCTCATGATCAGAGCTCCCACAAGTCGCGTTGAGACACCCCAACTTGTGGTCCAGGCGAACTCCCGCTCTCCGTTCTCCGCTTGGAACTCAATGTTCTGTGCTTTTGAGAAATTCTGTCCGAGAAAGTGGCTTGTCCCAGCTTGCAGTGCTTTACGGTCCTGCATCATTGCCTCAATCGAGAGCGTCTCGACCGCTCCCGGAAATCTCTCATCGGCCGTTTTGCTGCCGATGATCACGGGCATCGCCATCCAATTCTCAGCAAAATCTGCATAGACATCGATCATCTGCTCTGTCTCGGCAATTGCCTCTTCACTGGTGGCATGCACCGTGTGACCTTCCTGCCACAAGAATTCCGCTGTTCGCAGAAACATTCTCGTACGCATTTCCCACCGCACAACATTCGCCCATTGATTGATCAGGATAGGCAAATCGCGGTGACTTTGAACCCATTTGGCATAGGTCGCACCAATGATCGTCTCGCTGGTTGGACGTACGATCAATGGTTCCTCAAGCTTACCGGCAGGCCGCAATCCACCCTCTGGATCCGGCTCAAGGCGGTGGTGAGTTACCACTGCACATTCTTTGGCAAACCCCTCCACATGTTCAGCTTCTTTTTCAAGAAAGCTCATGGGAATGAAGAGGGGAAAGTAAGCATTCTGGTGGCCCGTCGCCTTGAACATATCATCAAGTGCACGCTGCATGTTTTCCCACAAACGGTAGCCCCATGGCTTGATCACCATACAGCCACGGACGGGACTGTTTTCTGCCAAGTCAGAGGCTCGGATAACCTGCTGATACCATTCAGGATAGTCTTCAGCACGTGAGGGGCTGATCGCATTCTTGGGAGCTTTTGCCATCTAAACGTTCTACCGTTGGGTGGGGATAACCTGATGAAGCATGGAACACATCCAAACTCTAACACTTGATTCGCTGCCCATGGGTTAAGGCAAAGGCAGCCACGAACTGCGATCCAATCAATCCAAATTGTGCGGATTTAAGCTACACAATCTAGGGCAACTGCTGTCCGATAGTGAAAAAAGGAGCCCCACCGCATTACAGCAGCTTGTGCAACAAGCAATAGAACGACAGCTTGAGCCGTCGTTTTTCTAACCGTTTACTATCGTCGCAAGTTCAGCAATTCATCAAGCAACTGCTGACTGGTCGTGATCACGCGGCTGTTCCCTCGATACTGGGTACTCGCCATCACCAATTCAACCAGGTCTTTTCCGATATCAGTGTTGCTTAACTCCAAAGCACCACCAATCACACCACCGATACCATTTTCCCCAGGGGCTCCCTGAACGGGTAATCCAGTATTAACACCTTTGGCGAAAACATTCAGACCGCGGGATTCCAGACCAACCGGATTGGCAAATCGAGCCAACTGCAATTGACCGAGATCACGTGTGACTCCATTTCCGAAAACACCTCTCAATGTCCCATCTTCGCCGACCACAAAACTTGTCAGGACTCCCGGCGGGCTACCATCCTGACGCGTCGCCGCAAGGCTGGCTTCCTGAGTTGCCAGACCTGAGACTTGACTGAAGTCGAGATCAAATTGCAGTGGATTAACGCTGGGTACGCCAACACGGTCAATCGCGATGCTGTCGTTGGTTGCCGAAACGAAGTTTCCGTTTCCATCGAAACGCAACAAACCGGTTCCCACGGCAATGTCGGTTCCGGAGATCGGTTGATTTTCCGGACTATCTGCGTACCAACGGTAAATCGTCTGCTCGTTGGTCCGCCCTTCTAATGTTGCTGTCACTCGCACATTCAACGGAACACCAAGAGAATCGTAAACAATGAAATCACTCACTGCACTCTGACCTTGTGCTTCCTGAAGCGTTCCAAAGGCAAGGTTGGGTGTTATCACATCGCCAACCGCATTTTCCACCCTGAATGCAGAGAGATCAATTTCCAAAGCGTTCAGTTCGCCCGTGTTGCTCACAAAACGAATAGTGCCATCTTGGATGTAACCGCCAGGCACCAACTCACCTGTTTCGCCTGGGATATTATTTTCCGAGGCGAGAATGGGATTTTGTGAGTCGATAAGCAAACTTTGAAGTCCAGAGGCTGACTCAAGGAAGTCCACGAAATCCTGAACCGTTGTCGTTTCGACTATTTCAAGTTGCTTGGTGCCTAACGCACGACCACCTTTCCGCCCACTATAGCTGAGGGTCCCTATTTCAAACGCACTTTGGTAGGTCAGACCATCTCGCTTTAGCACATCAGTCAAAAGCGTGTTGCTGGTAATATTTGGGCCATCTAGATCCACTAACTGATTCCCGGCCAACGCAAGGTCTGCAATCTCGTCATCTGACTTTGAGTCGGTGTAGTCCGAACCAGGAGTGACAGTATCGACGAGATAATAATTATTTTGGTCGCTAGCCAAGTTTCGATAGATCCGAATTTCATCGTAGGCAGGAAAACCACTCTCAGGTCCAGGCACAGGTGGTATCGGCAAGTTGGTCAACGAGATGCGCCCGTTGACTACATTCTGTGGCCCGATCAATGCACTCGGGCGACTTTCAACTTCACCACTACGAAAGTACGTCACCATGTAGGAATAGTTTCCTGTCAGATTCGTATCATCCAAGGCTGTCCCTGATAACGGGGTTGAACCATCATCGTTAAACGTGCCCCCAGTCGCCGCTGAACCAAGCAGGAAAAAGTCACTACCATCGGGTGCTGTTCGATAAATATTGACGGTCGGGTGACTGCCCGATGCTTCCGAGGGCAGATTGCTTAACTCAATGCGACCGCCTGCTCCGACCGTTGAACTGACCGAAACACTTGGTGCTGCTTCGGCACCCGCTGCGTCGACCAAAGCAAACCTGTACTGGTAAGTACCAGCCGATAAGGTACCGACCCCACCATTGTTCATCACAACGGCTGCAGCATCTGACAAAGGAGCTGCGGCTATACCAACATTTGTGGCATCAGGACGTGGCACCTTCGAATCACCCAAACGAGCTGATTGAATGACCTGCGAAACCGTTGCAAGATCTCCTTCAGGTGTTAGTGTTCCTTCCAACGTCACGTTCTCCGTTGCCTTTGCAACACTCTCACTTCCCAGAGGCACCGAAAGTGGTACCAACTCTGTTTTTTGGAGGCGGAACTGCTCGTCGACGCCGTATCCCAGTAATCGCTGCCCCGTGACACTGACCAACTCGGCATCGCTGTTCAACTTGAAGATACCGTTTCGAGTGTAAAGACGTTCGCCCTCACCACCCTCAACAATGAAGAAACCGTCTCCCTGAATCGCCAAGTCCGATGAACTGCTGCTGATTTCAATCGTTCCTTGATTGTGATTGGCAGCAATCTCGGCCACCTGCACACCCAGTCCGATCTGCCTGGGGTTAATCCCACCATTGTTTGCAGATGGCCCTGCACCCAATGAAAGCGTCTGCAGAAACTGAGTTCCAAAAATCACATCTGACGATTTGAAGCCAACAGTTTGCGAATTGGCAAGGTTATTGCCAATCACATCTATCTGCGTTTCCGCAGCGTTCAGACCAGTCAGTGCCGTGGTAAGAGCAGATGTAAGACCCATCGACGTAGAGCTCCGATTGTGAGACCAGATGAACTCTCTCGATGACCCACCGGAAACGATGAGATCAATTACCAGCTTAAAAATGATTTAATGCTGGCAATCAATAATCGGTAGAATTTACCCAGTCTGTATTTCCCTGATGTTTTTAATATTCATCGTCTTTCCACCCACGTGAACTTTGACAGTTCGTGTAGCGTTTTCTTCACTTGTCTCAACAGTGATGCGATCAACAATGCCATCAACTGCACTGGAATCTTCCGCCAACCCCTCGACCGACTTACCAATCAGACTACTGGCGGTCACTAATTCCTGACTTGAGGAAAGTGTAGAAAGCGTCTTCGTCAGTTCGTCGGTCGCCCCAATTTCGCGAATTTGACCGATTTGCTGGACCATTTCGCTGTTATCCATCGGATCCAAAGGGTCCTGATTTTGCAGTTCGCTAATTAACAACTTCAAGAAATCATCGATATCGAGCTCGTTATAGCTAGCGCCCGACTGACCGGTTGTTCCAGCAGATTGTTGCGCAGCAGCATTCGAAGTAGCCGGCTGTCCGATTTGCGACATGATTATCTCCCAAGACCACAGCGTTGCATCGTGATGGAACAAGACCTCTCTAACACTCTTCTTGTACGACGGGATAACGACCGAACGCGAGAGCAATCAGCTTCCATGGATGAGCTTGCATCAGAGATGTACGTCGATACCGGTCGACAGAGATGCTGTTGTGACCGTGGATGAAACATTTTGTGAAACATCAACGACCGCCTTCGTTGGTAACTGCTTGGATCGTTCGCGTGTCTGACGCCGATCAGGCTCCTGCCAACGGTCGTCGCGAGAAGTTGTGTCCTCAAAATGTGAGCCACTCTCGTGATCAAGATTTTCTGTCTCGATGTCGAGTTGCTCCACCTGCATCCCAAAAGCTTCTAACCTGGATCGCAAATCTGGAAGATGTTCTCGAAGAGCGGCACTCGCGGCCTCGGTCTCGGCAACAACGCGGGCTGCGACTTTACGCTGCTGGATTCGCATTTCCACACGAACCGATCCCATTTCCGCGGGAGCCAATCGTAAACGAATTAGACCTCCGTCAGGACCAAGATGCTGAAAGGCCTTACTCACGCGTTGAATCAATTTGACTCGCGTTAATGCGTCGGTCGTGTCGACCCTTTTTCCCCGCATCTCGGAACCTGGACGACTGGTGATCGCCTTGGCCGTTGCACCCACTGATGGGTTCAGTAAGACTTCGCTGCCCCCATTTCCCGTCTTTGCACCCAGCCGCGAGGTTTTGCCCCCACTTTTAGACGCAAGGAGATTTGCCACCGCTTCTGCCTGCACCGAGCGATTCACTGCGACTGCAGCAGTCCGCCCTTGTCGCTGTCCCATTGGGTTCAAGCTTTCCTGAACACTGCCGGTTTCGAGCATTTCGGGGCCCATCATTGAGTCCACTCTCGAAGCAGCTTCCCGTGAACTATTGTAGGAGACCGGTGCCTGCGTCTGGTCAGAATGACGACCAACCCGCTGGCGAATACGCCGATTACGCCGCCCTGCGTCACCAGATTCCTCGTTGGACATGTCCAACTCTTCTTCAATTTCGGCTGAGGGAATCTCTGGCTCGGAATTTTCCGTTGCTACTACCTCACCAAGCTGCCCGCTCTCACGACAGTTCACACCTCCCGCTTTCGAATCTGATGTTGGTTTTGCTTCACGCCGCCGCCCGACAACATCCTCGCCATCTTCGCGTGGCAGCACCTGCCGCACCTGATCTTCGGCAATTTCAGGGTTTTCTATCTCCACGTCCAACGTAGCTGCAACAACAGGCGTTGCCATGTCAGTCTCTCTGGAAATCTCCACTAGCGATTCTACGTTTTCTGCCAGTGGCGATGAAACCTCCTCCCAAAAAGCTATTTCTGCAACAGGTGCTGAAGACAAATCAAAATCCTCTACTGGCAAATCATGAGGTTTCAAAGCGACACCTTGCTGGTGACCGTCATCACTCTCCGATTCCGTTTGTGATTCGAGCGGGGAATCAGCCGAAGAATTCAAAGATTCTACAGACAGCTCGGTTTGCTCATCAATCGAAGCAGCAATCTTTGACTCCGACATACGAGCAAAGACCTCTGCAAATGCATCAAGTAATCCTTCGTTGGATACTTGGTCGCCACCACCACCAGACAGCGAACGGATTTTCCCTCCAGCTACCTCGGTAATGCTTGCGTCTCGCGCACGACGAACCGATTCCAAATCACTCATCTCTGGCTCCCCCCAGTCACGTCCAAGTTCGTAACCGTCGGAGAAAAAGCGGCATGGTCACGCCACGCTAGCTAATCAACCGAAGACTACAATTTCTCGTCCGTCTTTGTGATCAA
Source organism: Rhodopirellula sp. (assembly GCA_003513555.1). GTDB lineage: Bacteria > Planctomycetota > Planctomycetia > Pirellulales > Pirellulaceae > Rubripirellula. Next base: position 41,568 of record DOPG01000400.1, read on the forward strand.
TGATGAAACTGGCATGCCCTCGCTAATCCGACGCAAAATATCCGCAAGGATTTCCACATCGGCCGGCGTAGTGAACTCTGCCAATATGTCTCTTCGTGCATCCGTCGACATGGCTTGAAGTATTGTGACAACGTCATCAATTCTTTTATCGTCATACATTATCAGCAATTGCTCTTTGGCCTGCTCAGGGTCGAGTGACTGCAAAGTCCGTTGTACGTCCTGAAGCCCATTGTCCTGCGCCTCGTCACTGAGTTCTTTGAGCTCATTTCGAAATGCTAGCAAACGGTCGCTGAAGCGATCCTGGTCTGTCCGCAAGTCCGCCAGCATAACGCTGAGTTCATCTCGAAACTGTTGCTGGCTCCGGAGGCGAAAATCCATATCCAAGCTAGTCATTTTTCTCTCGGCCAGAATTTCGTCATAGCTAGGTTGCTCATAGTTCTCGCCTTGCTGATAGATCTCCTGAAGACGCATTCCGGAGACATCAATTCCATTTACGAGCGCAATCAATTGGATCGCGGAGTTTCGGTTGAGTGTTCCCCGAATCAGGAAATAACTCAACAGAATCACCTGAGTCAGGACAGTCGCTACACAAAAAGCAGCGAGTCCTCGAAAGATTTTTGACATCATGTTCGACTACCGTTGTCGCTGGAGGGTGTACCGGCGGTTTGAAACTTCGTCAGCTTCTGCGTGCTCTCGTTTCGATTCCAACGCTCGAAATTCAGCTTCATCGTTTTCTTTTAATTTCTCAAAACGCTTCAACTCTGCTTCAGCCTCAACTAACTTTGCTCGCCTTCTATCCATCTCAGCAGTCAGTTCTGCAACGGTTGACTCCAGAGATCCGATCTCTGCCTGAAGCTGCAAGTCATAGCGTCCATGTGCCAACAGATCGTCAACGGAAACATTACCTTGTCGATTCACATCCTCGGTATCACGCAGGGCGGCGCGTTCGCGATTGATATCGTCAATTTGCATATTTACTTTGACGATTGCCTCGTTTGCCTGACCCAAAGCCGCGCCCGCCTCGTCACGTTGCTGACGTCGTAGATCGAGCAAGGCTTTAAATCGAAATTCGGCTGGCAAGATAAATCCTTTTGGTCATGAATCGGAAAAACGCATGAAAAAATCAGTTTGTCGCAATCCCCGGGCTCCCTTCAACCTTATTTACCGCCACGGGAGGCGGCGCTGAGTTATCGACATTCGCCTGAGGATTTACTGCTGGCGGGCTTACAAGTTGCGCTAGCATCCGGTTGGAATGCTCCACCGTTGTGATTTGACTCGCCTCTTGCCGCAAAAACATATTGAGCGGCTCCCGCATGGCGATCGCGGCATCGACTCGAGGATCACTCCCCTGGCGATAGGCACCAATAGAAATCAGGTCCGCATGTCGGTGGTATTCACTCAAGTGCTGACGGGCAATCGTAGCCACCTGCAAGGACTCACGCGAAACAAGATGTGGCTGCAAACGACTCAGGCTTTGGAGAATATCAATGGGAGGCCAATGAGCTTTTGCAGCCAAATCTCGACTAAGCACAAGGTGACCATCGAGTAAACCGCGAAGCGTATCTGCGATCGGCTCATTGTGATCATCTCCTTCTACCAGCACCGTATAAAACGCGGTGATGGAACCTCGCTTGGTTCGACCAGCACGCTCCACCAACCTTGGCAACAGATTGAACACACTTGGCGGATAACCTCTCGTTGTAGGTGGTTCACCAGCCGCAAGCCCCAGTTCCCTTTGGGCCATTGCAAATCGGGTAACAGAATCAAGCAACAACAGCACATTTTCGCCTTGATCCCGATACGCCTCAGCAATCGCGGTTGCGGTCCACGCCGCAGATACGCGTTGGGCGGCCGGTCGGTCACTGGTCGCTACCACCACGACGCTCCTTGCGAAACCAGCTTCACCGAGAGCTCGATCAAGAAATTCCTGCACCTCTCTGCCACGTTCACCCACCATCCCGATCACGATCCGGTCTGCATTGGAACCTCGCGCGAGCATCCCAAGGAGTGTACTTTTCCCGACACCGGAACCAGCGAATATTCCCAATCGTTGGCCCTGCCCGCAAGTCAACATCGTGTCAATCGCCCGAATTCCTGTTTGCAATGGCTTGTCAATCGACGGGCGTTCCAAAGATTCTGGCGGCTCCTTCTCTGCATCGACCATCATTAAGTCTTTTGGCAAAGGCTTGCCGTCAACAGGCCTCCCAAACGCATCAATCACGCGTCCGCATAGTGAGGGTCCCACTCGCAACTTCAAAGTGGTATCCACGAGGCGAACCGTATCACCTGCAGCGAGAGCATTCAGCCGCTCCAATGGAGCGAGAATAGGTCGCACACCGCGAAATCCAATCACGCGAGAACGTGAAATCACCCCATCCTGTGATTTCAATTCACAGATGGACCCAATGGGTGCTGTCATTCCTTCAATTTCGACCGACTCACCAGCAACCGCTGACACGCGTCCGCGCACCTCATAGGTGACAGCTTGCTGGATCAATCTTCGATTTCCACTGGGATCAGGCAAGATTGGTGGTTCAAAGTCAATGAGCTTCGTCGCGAGATCCGTCACTGCAATAACTCCTTCAGTCGCTCAAGTTGAGCGGCTAACCCTGCTTGAATATCACCCCCATCCTGACGAACCACCACGTCGTTCTTGTCCAAGCTTCCATCTGTCTCGACATGTGTATTCTCGGGCAAACTCGGTGACATGACCATGGCTTCAAAAGCTGGACCAGCTTCGGCAAGCGTCTCTGGATGCACCACGAGCGTCAGACTGACCGCTGACCGTGTGCTGTACAACGCCTCTTTCGCCCAAGCAACCAGCAACTCCGGCTCGGTCTTGAGGCTTCGCCGTACAATTTTCTCGGCAGCTGCCAAAGCTGTCTCCGTGAGCACCTCTCCGTAACTTTCCATCCATTTCGCATGCGTGTCACGGATCTGCTTCACAGTCTGTTCCATAACAAGAGTACTGGACTGCGCTTGTCGCTCTGCTTTTGCCTGCAGTTTTTTTTCGGCATCGATCGCGGCATGTTCCAAGCCTTGCTGATAACCAAGCTCCTGAGCAGCTTTACGAATTCCCTCTACCTCCTGCTCAGCCTTCGCCAGCATTTCCTGCACCTGCAAACGACACTGTTCCAGACGCGTACGCCCCTCGTCAGCAAGATCACTTAGATTGAATCCAGCGATCGCAGACGCATGTTGAGCGGCAGCTTTCTGCTTCTCTCGATCACCTGATTTTAAAACGGTGGCCATGAATCACACCTCGATCAGGCTACATTAGGAATAGGTTCGTGGACCACTTCGAGCGATGCATATGCAATTGCTTCTTTCGCTTGATCAATCTCTCGCAATTGCAACGCTCCCAATGAATTCATTGCTTCACGTACCTTACGGGACTCAGCCTTGGGAAGCAGGGCAAGTACAGCCGACGTAACCTGATTGGGTAGGCCACAAAGAGCCAACATGGCAGACCTGGCCTGAACTTTGCCTAGTGTTTCGCACAGATGCTGCGGTGACAGCTGCAATAGATGCTCGTGAATCGAGTCGGTGGACGAGAACCGCATTGGTTCATTCACTGCCATTGCAGGTGCCGCAGGAGCAGAAATAGCAGCGTCGGTCGCAGCACGCCGTGCGATCACAGAAGCATGGGGAGCTTGAGCTGTCGCGGAGCCACGCGATCTGGAAAGACGATCGGATTGAGGAGGCAAAGTTCCCTCCGCAATACGAAGCTTGGTACTCAAGTTTTCTTCGGCAGTAGCAGCAGATGGAAATCCAGACTGCGGTCGAGTGCGTGGTGCCGCAGTTTCGTCGGTAGGTGAATGAGCTTGATCGGCAACCGCTCGCCGATATTCGATTTGCTGCTCTTGATCGCCAGGCATGGCAGCAAGAATTGCGTCGAGAGCTCGTCGTCCCAAAGTACCGCTTGCATCAACGCCTTGCTTACGAAGCGATTGTCGAAAGTGATCGGCCAGCTCAGCAAGCGACGCAGTAGGAATAGTTTCGATCTTACTAATACGACCGAGCATATCCTCCAACCCGCTACCGTGCAAAGCAAGAATACGTGCTGCGTGCTCGGGGTTAATGGACGCGAGGACCGTGGCTACAATTTGCGGCCGTTCTGTTTTCACAAGGTTAACGAGCACCTTCTCATCGACCTGTTCCAGAAAAGCCAAGGGGTGCTGACTCTCATTCGAATCAGCTGAAACATCCTCTCCGGCGTGTGCCAGAGCATTTCCAAAATTGTCCCGCATCACTCTGGAAGCAGGACTGCCTTGCGGTTGTGAATTAGCTGCCTGTTTTGGAACTTCCTGACGATCGCTGGATACCCGAAATTGGTCCAGTGAGGCCTCGGGTTTCTGCACAGACACCTTAAATGCATGCAGTGCACGTTTTTGCTCAAGCGGATCGACGTCTGCCAGTGACATCATCGTGCGTCGTATAGCCACTTTGGTATCCGCATCTATCTCACCCAACAGATTGGAGGCGACGGGCGCTGGCAAGCTACTCAGCACGATCGCGACACGACGCAGCATCGCTTCACGCTCTAATCCTGAGTCCCATCCGTTTGCCATTGGGGGCCGCTCCCTCGTGCCATGCAAAATCTGAACCATGTCCGAAGACCCAGCGATCCATCGCTGTTGGCCTTGGAAGGTCCCTTTTACTCAAACTTGCATCTGCATTGGAAGAGGGAATCAGCTCATTTAACGCTGCGACATGCTCTCATGGAGTATTTAGCGTTGAATTCAGACTCGAATCACCAAGATTCCTGATGAATTTCCATGGGCACGAAATCCGGTCTCACAGAGGTAGCGAATCAGGCGGCATCGCCAACCCACCCTCGTATCACATTAGCGGCAACCTCGGGATTATCTTCCACCAGATGCAACAATTCGTCCATCAGAGATCCACCAGTGATCGTCATACTCTCTGCCTCTTCCTCAGCATCCTGCTCGACTGGCACGGGGCCTGGCACTTCGAGGCCAAACCCCTCTTGGAAATCGGCAGGTGTGGCATTGCCAGCGGATTTGGCAGCAGAACGCGCCACAAGAAGCGCGACCAGCCCAAGAAAAATGAGAGCCAGTGTCTGCCACGATTCGGCCAACCAACTCAAAGCTTGACTTGTAGCTAACTCCTCCGTTTGTTTCTCAATGGACACCTCCGGAGCGTCACGCACGGTGACCAGCGTGACAGGGTCAGCCCCAGCGGCAACTTGTGGCAGCAGAGGACTGACAATTTCCGAAATCTTTTTCTCCGTCTTGACTCGCAATCCCTCCAGTGTCGCATCATCCAAAACAATCTCTTCCGGCTTTTGCGTTGAATCACGAAGCATTTCGTTCTGGATATTCAGTTTTGTGTAGTAGCTGGTTGGTAACATGATCGAAACTCGAACTGTCTTCACCTGCAAATCTGCAAGCTTTGAACTCTCGAACTGCTGTCCTGCCACACCACTGGTATCCCGTTCATCCTGTGTTGTACTCAGAACCTCCAAATCCTTGCCAATGCTTTGTGCACGATTACCAATGGCGTTGGGATCCGCCCCAGGGACACCACCTGGGATCTGCTGATTCCGTGTCGTTTCAATTTTCTTGGAAGTATTTCTCAGATTGGTCGGTTCAGGATCGAACTTCAACGAAGCCAACTCAGAGTCCATCGTTGGATCAATCTCAGCGAACACAGCGATCTGTGCTGGATACTCGACTAACAGCTTCCGTAATTTGTATTCAATGTGCGTTTCAGCCTCGCGCTGCTTGGTGAGCAGTGGATCTTCTTGTTCGGCGTGTGAACTGCCGGTAGTGCTGTTGGTATCAATGACTACAACATCATCCGTTGCCATCCCGGCATAGGAACCACGGATCAATTCCTGAATAGCAATGATACGTTGCCGTGGAAGAGAACGAGTCCCTTCGGGCTGGACCATCACACTTGCGGATTGCGCTACCGCGCGTGATAACCCGACGCGTTCCCCGCGATCATATTCCACGCTGGCCCATCTCACATCGGGGAATGCTGAAATCTTACTCCCAAGATCTTTCTCCTTGGCATGCATCTCCCGCGAATAACGCAGATCAGATGAATCAAACGGGCTACTGTTTTTTATGGCCTGATCTACCTCAGTCCGCAGAGCGATCGGCAAACTGGAAGCGTCCCCCAACGCAGCCAAATAAGTTGACTTGGCATCCTTTGGTACCCTGATGCGTCGCCCCTCACGCTCCCAATCATTCAATCCCGCTGCACTTAAGGCGACTTCAATGGAATCCATTTCCTGCTCACCCATGGAGCGACCGCCAAACAGATATTCAGTCGACTTCGTATCAGAGCCACGAACAAGAAACGCCAATCCGATTGCGATCACAGCGACCAACATCATCGCGATGACCCGCGATTGCATCGGCATCGACAAAAACACCTGCCGTGCCTGATCTGTAGATTGTTTCAAAAAACTCATGAATGCTCAGATGCTGCCACAATGAAAGTGAATTGAATGATCAGGTTTTAAACCGTACGGGACAACGAAAAATCGTCAATTTGATCGTCTCAGATCTGAATTTGCTGCACTTCCCGATACGCTTCAACCAGCTTGTTACGTACCTGCAACAGCATGCGAAATGCAAGATCTGCTTTCTGTACCGCGGTCAGGACTTCAGCCTCGTTAACATCACCACCGGTCAATAATGAATGAACCATATCATTAGCATCAATCTGCATCGAATTGACATCTTTGACTTCGTTAGTGAGCACCTTGGCGAATTCGTCAATTCCCGACTGAAGATCAACCTTCGCCGACTTGGAAATGCCGCCACCCATCAGTGACTCAGGACGAGGTGGCGGCTGGATTCCGTTGATGGGTCGCATGATTCAAGTCGATTTCGACTGTGCCTAATCCGTGCTTCGAAGTGGGAAAAATGGGGTCTAAGTATTAGGGGAGGGTAGAGCAGGGCAGGGCACTCTCATCCCCGGGACGCTGCAGCTAAGCTAAAATGGTGAGGGTTTCGCGACTCAGGTTCTTTGTAATCTCCATGACACCCACGTTTGCCTCATATGCACGTGTTGACTCCAAGGCATCCACCATCTGTGTCGTCAAATCAATATTGGGGTAGGCAACGTAACCTTTCCATTTCCCATCTTTGATCGCCAGCGGATGTTGCGGCTGATATCGGTATAGCGGCTCTGCGTCACTGGCACGGATCTCTTCCACCTTTACACCAGAAGCGCCTTGTGTCGAAATTTCGTCGTCTGTTTGAAACACGACTTCTCGCGCTCGATAAGGTTCAGCCTCACCCTTTTCATTCTTGAGCGTGGAGATGTTGGCAATGTTCCCAGCCACGGCGTTCAATCGTGTTCGTTCTGCGACCAACGCAGACGTGCTGATATCAAGTGCTCGTAACATAAAATTTCTCCTCTGTTGCCTCATAGCATGTCAGGCCCTTATGAAATGTCAGGTAACCTGCGTAGCCAATCTGCTTTTGATTCCCTAAGCACGCTCGGTAATTGCAGCACGCAATAAAGCGAACTGACTTCGCATGGTCGTGATTGCCAAAGCATGCATGTGTTCGTTTTTTGCGACTTCTGAAACCTGCTGTTCCAAAGACACGTCACTCTGATCATGGAAAACCACTTGTTCCATCGCATCTCGTGGCCCCGATCGAATCTCATCTCTTGTTAATGGCTGCCCCAAATCGATCGCCTTTTGATGAGTATCAATCGACTCTGCCAAAGCATTCTGAAAATCTCCAACATCCAGATCTTTTGCCCGATAACCTGGCGTATCCAAATTGGCCAAATTTCCAGCGAGAAGTTCATGGCGTTTCTGGGAAAAACTAAGCGTCTGCTCCAGCGCCGGAATTGTTGTTGTGTTGAAAATGCCAAACATTAAATCGATCTACCCGACTATTCCTTGTTCATGCTGCCATGCGACCAGAGCCGCTTTGGCGGCGAAAAGTCATCGTGACTGCCGCTCCGCCCTGAGGACAGTTCTGCCAGACCAATTGCACTCCAATGGCCGCAGCCGCAATCGGAGTGCGTTGCAAGCGGTATTTTATGTCACACCCCGTATCAGCGAACTCCAGCTCAAGCCCTTGATCGGTGTCACAAGCAGTGATTGTCAAATCACCACCATTTGGCATTTCTGAAAGTGACTGGTTCACCAGTGCTTGGACGAGATCAACCGTCCGTGCTGGATCAGCGGGCACTTCAAACGAAGTATCAATGTCCAGCTCGAAACAGATCGGAGCCTCGTGTTCAATTAAAAGCGGTGCAGTCACCGATTCCACAAGAACGGCTAAAGATTGACACTGACTTGGATCGATCCAATGATTAGGCATGGTACGCTCCCGACTTTTTTCGGTGCAGCGGTCAAAATAAAAAACGTCGATAAAAATGGATAACAGCGATCCATGACGAGATGCAAGGCGGATTCCGCAGTTTCCTTTTGCTAGCGTTCTGAATGGCACTTCTATCCCGTTCTCTGGGAATTCTCACCAATTTAAGTTGGTCGCTAGAGACGATACGCTCTCGCCCAGCGTAAGCCTCGACTTGGCGTCACGGTTTCACGAGGCATTTCAAATAAAACAAAAAGCACAACGCCACAAAATTGACGATTTGATAGCGTGAATACTCCAGACGACAAAAGTGATCCCACGTCCTGATGCTACTTCGGCGAAGTCAGGTCAATCACTCGAGAGATCAAGAGAACCACCACTCGTCACAGGTGCTGCGTGATCAGCGTATCCCGAGACGGCTTGCCATCCGGAATCGACGCGTCCCAATCGCTGACGCAACTCATCACGACTTTGGGTCAACTTACTTTCACACTCTGCTTCAATGGCCAACAGTTCGAGATTCATTTTCTCACAATCGTCTTGCTGTTTACGGCACTGCTCTCGGATGTCATGACTCACCCAATGCCGCTCTTCCGAATCATCTGAACTGGCGACGCCAAATTGGTCGCCCAACTCAATGAGCTGATTCAATGGTTTCTGTTTTTCAGACAGCAAACGCATCAATTCGCTCATTTGCCCCTGTTCAATAGCTGTTATCTGCAATCGGCTGATCGTCAGGAGTCGATCGAGTAGCTCCCACCGTTGCTGTACCAAGGCAGCGACTTCATTTCCGTTCATGATTGTCCACGTTCCTCGATCATGCTTTTTGCTTATCAAAATCCTGAATCATCCAATCCAAGAGTTGTTGCCATCCCTCACGGTCATAGCGAGTAGTCTCTGCAAATTCAGGGTCTGATTCTGCAGGAATCAGTTTCAACATTTCGCTGGCCTTACGAAAAAGGAATTCACACTCACGATCATCTTCCAACTTTTTCGCGCAACTGGCTCGACCAACAATTGCTTCGATGGCAGCAGGTCTTCCGCTGTACAACGATTCGATCGTCCGGTACACCTCGGCGGCTTCCGTGTATTTTTCCATACTCTTCAGCACGTCGGCCTCAAACATCCTGCAATTGCGTTGCATTGCCTTGTCTATTTTGGACAGATCGTATTCTTCATCGAGATCGGCGAAATACTTACCTAAACGCCGAAACCCGACCAGTGCCCTTTGCAGGTGAGTCTCGGCTTTTCGCAGCGAAACGCGTTGAGCAGCATCTAAAGTATCCGGCAACGAGGCTTGCATGCGTGGGAGTTCGGAAGCCATCACATGGGCCCGCGCAGTAAAGTATGCGTTCTGCTTTGAACGGGGGTCAGAATGCTCATCCCACCATCGCTGATCCGCTACTTCCAATCGCCGAATCGCTGATTCCAGAACAGGCTGATTCTTCATCAGCAATTCGATTTTTTCCTGAGGTTCTGCTTGTTCAGCCTCGAGGTAGTTTCGATATCCCAGTTCATATAACAGTGCTCCAAGCGCAAACAGTGAGTCCTGCCACTCCGCGCTCTCCGGTTTCAAATCAGGAGTCTGGTCGTCGGGTCGCCGACCCTCACTATCGATATTTTCCCTTAACAATCGACGTGATTTTTCGATTTCACCTATTTCTGCGTAGGCCAGTGCACCGTAGTAACGAGCTGAATATCGCAACGGGTCTTTTTGATACTCGTAGATGCATTGTTCAAAAGCAGCGATTGCCTGTTCAGCCTTGCCCACTGCTAATAGAGCCTTCCCGTAAGCGATTAAACCTTTGGTCTGATGACTCTTGTCTTCCTGCTGAAGATAGATTTCCAGAAGTTGGATGCTCTGTGAAAAATACTTTCCTTTTTGATACGCGTTGATTGCAGACCAAAGAGTCGGCACGTACTCCGCGCTGTCGAAACGTAACCCAGCAGCCTCTGCGAACGCATCACCGGCAGCGTGATATCGCTGTCGCACAAGCTCTTCGGTTGCTTCAGGCACTTGCCCATGGAAGTCGGTACCTTCCTTGAGTGTTTTTGCAGCCCATGCCAGATACCCCTTACCCTCTTGAACTAATGCTTCACTACGATCGAAAATTGGCGGCAAGCTGCGTGCTGCATCAATAGCAGCTTGGTACTTACCCGCAAGTCTCAATTGGTTAAGCGACTGATTGATTCTCTGACTGAACTCCCGAAAAGAAATCAGCTCATGATCGAAGCCCTCGCGGCTGCCCAGCTCGCTCATCAGATAGCTGATAGCTTGGACAGCCTGCTCACCATCCTTATTTTGGGTCAGCAATTCAATTTCCTGAAGTCCACCGATAATCTCGACGGCTCCGATGGTCGCAGCACTCGAAGTCTGATCTTTCCGTAGCACATCATGGAATGCATTGATAGCGCCAGTCACATCGCCTTGCAACAATTTAACGCGACCGATCCACAACCCTACCTCACTTGATTTTTCCGACCGCTGGTTCAGTGCATTGAGTACCTTCAATGCACTTGCAAGGTCTTCAGTAACTCTCTCGCGGTCATCTTCCTTCAGTGCGTCCTGCAGTCTGTAATCAGATGTGACCTTACGAATATTTGCAACCGTTCGAAGGAATATTGCCTGGTTCTTCAGGTCGTCACGCTCGCTCTGTTGCTTTGCATGCTGGCCCAAAGCAACATTCAGCTCGTCCCAACGCCCGAGTTCCATTAAAACTTTAATTCGCAGAACCCCCGCTGACTTTTTTGCCTCTAAGTTCAGCCCTGGCTCCGCCAGATACTCATCAATACTTGCCAAGGCATCTTCTTTTTGATCCTTCTTCGCATGATATTGCGACTCGGCGATCATGGGTAAAAGTTGACGCCTGAGTAGTGGTTCATTTTCAACCACCTGATTGAAGTTGATGACCGCGTCATCGAATCTCCCCAGATGAAAGTAGACTTCGCCAAGCGTTTGGTGCCCCTGCGTCCCACGCCCCTGAGGAAAGCCGTGGTCTCGAGCAAGCTCCAAATAAGGTACGGCAGCACGGTAAAACCGCCTTTGCTCGCGAGGAATCGGTTGACGCCTTCCTTCTGCTGCCTTACCAACACCAATCAGAAAATCTCGCAAACAAACCAAATTCAGTCGCTCGATCCGAACCTTGTCAGCTGCCGCCTCGTCCATTCGCTGTGTCTCGACATCTTCGTCTGACTGATCAGACAGCTCGAGCGACTCAAGAGGTGAGCCAGGCGGATCGAATTCAACAAGCTCAGCCAATTTACCTGCGACAATCGGGCGACCATCCACGAATTCGCGAGATGCTAGACGCAACAGCGACTCTGGCTGAGTTACGTCAGTCGTCCACCACATCGAAAAAAGAAGCAAAAAACCACCGACCGAAGCCAGCGCAGCGGCAAGCAACAAGCCAATCGTGACCAAGTTAAGACGACCAGAGGATTTACTTTTCACCACGTCTTCTTTGCCAGCCAATGCGCACAACCTCCCAAACCTAAGTCGGTGTTAACAGGACACCGCTGTTGGAAGCAAGAGCTTCAGGCACTAGCTAGCAACTCAAAAGCAGTTGGATTTTTTTGCGAACGCACCCCAACCGCCGATTGAGTACCAATCTGCGCACAACGGTGAAGATCCTGCTCAAAACCCAAGTTCTTTAAATTGGCACCCCCAAGGGTGTCACCAAAAGACTTAGCTAGCAAATGAGAGAGTTGTTTTTCATTCCCATTTTTCACGCTGACCCAAGGTGAACGCTCTGACACAGGCAAACAAGATGCCCAAAAACCTTGAGCTATTCGCGATTCGTCATCTTCAAGCGTGACCCGGTATTCGACCGTGCAAGCATCAATGATAGCACCTGCAAGCAGCACATCTTCGGCGGTAATCTGACCATCTGTGCCTGAACAAATCAGATGCACCAACCTAGATCCGCGCAGCGTCTCCACCACTGCAGGTAGGTTCAGAAAACTGGCCGCTATCAGCTGCTTGGCTGAGGAAGCAGCTTCGATGGCTTTCGTGCCATTCGTCGTGGTCATGATCAACGTCTGTCCACGCACACGTGCGGGAGTGTATTCGGAAGGCGAGTTCCCGTGATCAAACCCGGAAATAGGTTTACAACTCCGCTCACCACACAGAAGTGGACGCTGATTTCCTTGATCAGTATTCTCGATTTGCTTAGCAAGCGAGACAGCTTCCGAGATCTGACAGCAAGTAAAAATCCGCTTCACTCCAGAACCAAACGCCGTCGTCATCACAGACGTCGCTCGCAACACATCGACAACAACGGCGACATCAGTCTCAGCAGATTTCATCGCCATCAACTCGGGTAGTAATGACGTTACGATTCGCATGCTTACCCCACGACCTGACGGGAGATTTCTTCGATGTTATCGGCGGCATCACTACCGCTACCACGCTTGAAGCCCGCGACCACCCAATTCTCTAGGTGAACTACTCACAGCTTGTGGATATCTGTTCCGCTTAGGGAGAGATATAACGAATCCAGTTCCGGATACATTGCCCGGGAACATAGGCCACGGGCTGACCAATGATTCCCTGCCCAACCACGACTGCATTCTTATTCTGCCCCAAGTTAATTAATGGCTTCTTAGGAATTCCCGGTGCAGAGGGTCGTGTTACCGGCACCAAGCCAGATGCAACGGTAGAAGCGACTTGGGGTGGACCTGCGACCTGAGGCCCAGTCGCTATATAGCCTTGGGACGTCGTCGGCTGAACGCCCCCGTTGACACAATTACCCAACCCCATCGCTGCAACATAACTGCTGGGTGCTGATACACAGCAACTGTTCCCCACGGTTGCGAAACCATCATTCAAGTGGGGCTGGGCAATGGGCAGCATATCAGCATTTCCGGGTATCACCTGCGTAGAAGGCAAGCTCGCCACGGGGACATTT
>DOPG01000435.1 GCA_003513555.1 Rhodopirellula sp.
CAATCGGGAAAACTATGCCATGGTCGGAGTGATTCTTGAAGATGCCAACGGACGCAAGTTCTTTCTCAAAATGATTGGGCCAGCCGAAGTGGTGAAAGCAAATCGTAAGGCGTTTGTGGGGATGGCCAAAAGCATCGATAAATAAGCTCGGTAAGTTTTGCATTGCCGCTCACTGAAAGTGCTCGATGAACATTCAGAGTTTTCTGGAACATCATGGGATTGTTCGTAATCCGTTTGCCGAAGAAGATGCGCAAACAGATCAGGTGTTCAAGGAGTACTGCATCAGCAGTGCTTACCACCCGATCTGGGATAAGGTTTATGGGGATCCAAAAGAACCATCGACCTCTATCATCTTCGGTCCCAAGGGTTCTGGGAAAACAGCAATGCGTCTGCAGATTGATCGGCATCTGGGGCGGTACAATGAAGAGCATCCCAGTAAGCGTTTGTTTGTCATCCGATATGACGACTTCAATCCATTTCTGGATCATTTTTGTGAGCGTTTGGGACGGAGAACATCACGCAAGCCGGAAAGGGTGCTGGATGCTTGGCGTCTCTGGGATCACATGGATGCCATTCTGTGCCTTGGTGTTACCGACTTGATTGATCGAATCCTGGATGCGGACAAGGGAACAACAGACGAGTCGGTCAGCTGTCAGAGGGTGCAGGGGTTGGATCGTGCAGCAGCCCGTGATTTGTTGTTGCTGGCTTCGAGCTATGATCAATCAACTTCCTCAACATTCATGGCCCGTTGGACTGAGTTGCGACGCGCCTTGGGTTATCGCAATTTTTCATCCAAAACCAGTCTGATTGCGGCAATCGCTGCGGCTGTTTTTTCAGTCCTCTTGGTTGTGCTGCTGTACACAGGAGCTTGGGGGAATGGGGATGGTGATGAAGCTGATAATGTGTCTCGGATGACATTGTGGTTAATTCCTATCATCACCTTGATCGGGTCTGCACCTTGGTTATGGCGCACACTTAAGTGTCAACTGGCTGCTTTGGGTATTCGCCGGCACATGCGAGTTGGCAAGCGGGAAACAGGTTCGTTACGGAAAATTCTGCAGCAATTTCCAAGCAAGGAATTGGCCAACCAACCCTTGCCGCGTTTCGACCGAACGGATGATCGCTATGAGCTTTTGAACAAGTTCAAAGCGATCTTGGAAAGTTTGGGATTCAGTGGCATTATCGTGCTGATGGATCGGGTTGATGAACCTCATATGACCGGTGGTAAGGCCGAGTTGATGCGCAGGTTCGCTTGGCCATTGCTGGACAACAAACTTCTGAAACATCCCGGGGTCGGTTTTAAAATCATGCTCCCGCAGGAGTTGCAGCGTGACATTGATCGTGAGACGCGTGAGTTCCATGAGCGGGCTAGGCTCGATAAGCAGAATGTTATCTCGGCGTTTCAATGGACCGGTGAATCGCTTTATGATCTCGCGCGGGCCAGAATGCTGGCATGTGCTGCGGAGGGAGCAAATCCCGAGCCCCAAGATTTGTTCTCTGAGGAAGTCAGCTACGAGCGAATGCTGTCAGCCTTCCAATCGCTAAGGGTCCCACGTCATCTGTTTCGGTTCCTGTTTCGTGTGCAGGTCGAGCATTGTAATCGACATACCGACGCCCAGCCCGCCTTCAAAATTGGGGGCGAAACCTTTGAGTCAAGCTTAGCCGTATACGCCCGCGAATCTGAAATCGGCAGCCACTGAGTAGCTGCGGAACAAATCGTAGGCTGCCGAAAACCGGCAAATTCGGTCTCAGTGAGGGGAGCGACTGTTGAGCGGCAGGTGATCTGGATTGCATTTGGGGGGGACTGCTATGTCCAGACCTCACTCAAATCCGATTTGGGGAAATCCACCGGAATGCTTGTCCGGTTGCACGAGTCGTGGTTGGGTCGAAATACCTTGGTATGAGTTTGTTTCAACGCCAGGCTAGGACCTGATTGGCTGGAATTTTGGGGTTCAGAAGCGAAGAATGCCACGAATTGCATGCTAGCCACCCTCAGTACGACGATTTCACCTTGTGAATGCTTCCCGTTTTGGTACTCTATTTGCCCCCAACGCAGGGTCCAAAACTTCCGTCAACACTTATCCTCGATGCTGAGCGGCTGTCCGCTTTCGGCCTTGAAAACTGGAGAATGAACTAGGTGGGTACCAAGAGAACAGGCAAAGGTCGACGTAAAGTAGGACGTAAAAAGCGACGTATGCGAGCCAAAATTAGGCATCGCAAGAAGTGATTCATGGATGTTTGGTGGTCAGCATGGGGCACCTTTGTCCCCGTGAAAGCAAACCAAATCTGTCAGCAGCGTGCTCGGAAGGGATGATGTTTTTGTCATCGTGTCTGGGCTGCTAGCCCTATGGGGCTGCCTATGATGAGCAACAATGCTCGTTGTTTCGGGTTGCACAGCTAGCTGACCGGTGAGATCGACAATGATTTTCATCTCATCACTGACGCGGGGACGGAAGCCGCCCGATGCGGTGTTGAGATCGCAGGGGTGGCTTACCGAACTGCACCGCTCAATGTGAATTCGTTTTACGAAAGCACTGGAGGGATACTGCTGGATGATGCACCAGATGGAATCACAGCAGGCAATCAAGGGGCTTTAGCCAGCGGAGTCACCGGGCAGGTCCAGAGGATCTCGGGCAGGATCAAGAGGATCCAACGAGAAAGAGTGATCGAGGCCGGGTGGCGGTAACGATGAGGGTCTGGTCCCTTCTTGCAGAGAGCTTGCTTGATACGTCGTGCGGTTCAAATGTGCTGTTTCATGGTCAACGCATCGTGTTAATGCCCTGTTTGTCGGTTTGCCGCCTTTAAGATGGCATGTCTTCCCTCGTTGGGGAGTTGGGGAGGAGTTGGGGATAGGATAAGCAGGGTTGTTCGCCAGAATTGGCCGTTACTCTTAGGTAATCCCACCAAGTCATCGATTCTGAGCGGGATTCTTGCTGAGGGCGTCTGATTTGGTGCAGTCAAAAAGCCCTAGAGCGGCTAAATTAGGGGTTAGCTCAGATTGAGATGCTCGCTTACTGCGGGCCGGCGATGCTCGGCGAACTTCGGTTCCCGATATTGCCGTAACTACATCCACCAGCAAATATCGTTGCCTGTCGGGCAACGTAAGTTTTCGCGAATGTCTACTGTCGATCCAAAAACGAGCGAGTCACATTCAGACAAGGCACCCGCTAGTCCACCCAAAAAAAGAGGTGTGCCGGAGGGTTTGTGGCTGAAGTGTCCTGGATGTGGGGCCTCGGTCTACAAGAAGGAAGTCGAGCAGCGACTCAATGTTTGTCCCAAGTGCGAGTACCACTATTATGTGTCGGCTCGCGAGCGAATCGCTCAAGTGTTGGACGAAGGCACATTCGAGCCCACGAACGAGCATCTTCGGCCCCCTGACCCGCCTGAATTTTC
>DOPG01000412.1 GCA_003513555.1 Rhodopirellula sp.
TGTTTTACATCACCCAGCAAAACGTTTTGCTGAGTTGGCAGCAGGGATCCGACGACACCAGCAGCAGTCGCGTGAAGAAGGCCTCTTCGATTAAACGCGTACCTCGGTAACATCGTCGGGCTCGATTGCGGAGATGGCACTGGTGGAAGGGAAATTGGTGGGACTCATATTGTCGACTCTCACACGACCTGATGCAACAATCATCTCACTTTATCTGTCCTACGAGGTTATCTGACGCGGGTGGCGTTACGACTCAAGAGTAATCTATTCCCGTTCACCAGCCACAGGACCAAAAGCAAACCGGTGGTCTGCAATTTGGACACCAGCATGCCTTTTCCGCCTCTATTTACCCAGTTTTCCGCAGGACTACGTCTTTTTCCACCATCCCACGCGACTCAGTGTTGAAAGTCAGCGCCAGTGATGGTGGAATAAAGGGCAAGGCTTCCTTTGGAATTCTTCCCCGCCAAAACCACGCCCACCAAGGCCCCTAATACGGACTCATGCATGCTCGAATTCGGACAATTCAAAGCAAATACTTGCAATGGCGCTGGACGTCGTGGATTCCTCAAAACGGCGGCCAGCATTCCCGTCGCCCTTGGAGCCGGACTCCCCACGCTTGCTGAAGCAGAGGAAGCCAGACGACGAGCGAAAGCAAAATCTGTCCTCCTGTTGTGGCTATGGGGTGGGCCGAGCCATATAGACATGGTCGACCCCAAACCCGATGCACCGATGGAATACCGCGGCCCCTTCGGCACCATCCCAACCAGAACAACAGGGATGCGGTTCACCGAACTGCTGCCTCGACTGGCATCGCGCAGTGACAAGTTCAGTGTGATCCGTTCGATGCAAACCACGAATGGTGGACACCCTGGTGCTGGCACGGTTGGCTTGACAGGCTATGAAGAAAACGCAGGGCCTGTTCAACCCAACTTTGGCTCGATCATCGCCAAACATCGGGGGCAGCATAATGCCTTGCCACCATTTTTCTACGTCGGCCAAGGCATTCCCCGAGACCTGCCACGACGTATCGAGGGCTATGGTGGAGGAACGCTTGGGAAAGCGTACGACCCGTTTCTGGTCAGTTGCAGTGAACAAGGCAACGTTGGCATCCCGACACTCAAAATGTTACCGGGAATGACTCCTAATCGAATCACGGATCGCAGGCAACTGCTAACTCAATTGGATCAGACACAGAAGCAATTGGAAAATGTTCGCATCAGTGACTGGAAGCGGTCGTACCAAGCTGCTTACGGCTTGCTGACTAAACCAGGAGCCCGCGAGGCATTTGATCTAACTCAGGAATCGGAAAGCACACGTGATGCTTACGGACAGACGACCTTTGGCCAAAGCTGCTTACTGGCACGACGTCTCGTCGAAGCTGAAGTCCCTTATGTACAAGTCAACTGGAGCGAGTACGTCGAAACATTCACTCCCAACGGCGACTTTGGCTGGGACACACACATTTATAATTTTGAGCTGTTACAGGATCGGCACTGCCCCATCTTTGACCGTGCCTTCAGTGCACTTCTTGACGATCTTTATGACAGAGGTCTCATGGACGACACGCTTGTGATTGCCATGGGTGAGTTTGGCAGAACACCACGGATCAGTAACAGGGCTGCCCGAGAACACTGGCAGCATTGCTACTTCTCTATCTGGGCAGGTGCTGGCGTCCAACCGGGACGTTGTATCGGCCAAAGTGACGCCAAAGCTGAACGTCCGGTAACACGCCCCATCACTCCGTTGATGGCTGGGACAACCATTAGTGAATTGTGCGGGATAGGAGCACGAGAGCGTGCTGAAATGAAAGTCCTCGATGGTGGCAGCCTGATCCACGAACTGCTGTAACCTTCATTCAACCGACGGATCCACAAATAAACCATGACACTTTTGATTCTGCGCTCTACCATCATTTGCTGCCTTCTTTCGACAGCAGCGCTGACAACCGCGTTGTCCGCGGCCCAGCCAATACGATTGACTGATGACGGCTCTCTGAAGCGGGACCCCCGTTTTGTCAATGAAGGCAAGGAACTCGTTTATTGTTACGACGAGGCACCGGACTTGATCCGCATGATGCGAATCAGTCTTGCTGACCCCAGCCCCGAACCGATGTTTGACAACTCAGGTGACAAACATCAATTGGAACCTTTCTTTTCACCTGATGGCCGATACATCGTCTTCACAGAGTGCACCGGGAATCTTTCGGCAAGGCTTGTAATCCGGGAACAGCAGAGCAAAAAAGACGCCTACATTACCCACAGTGGTCGCGGGGGTACGCGGAGCCCCTGCTTCTCGCCCACAAGTGACCTCGTTGTTTATGCCTTTGCAGAAACAGGTCCCCAGCATTTGTGGTCAGTGAAACCTGATGGAACTGAAAAGAAACAACTTAATGAAACTCAGGGGATCAGTAACTGGCCAACATTCACACCAGACGGCAAGCGTATCGTTTATTCCAACAGTCGCGAAAACAACTACGAAATCTACTCGATGAATCTTGATGGATCAGATGAGAAGCGTCTTACAAGCAACACGTTGATGGATATCCGCCCAATGGTCTCACCCGATGGAACCAGAATTGCGTTCACGAGCACACGTGACGGCAACTATGACATTTACGTCATGAATATTGATGGGTCGAATACCCAGCGGGTTACGGAGTCCGAGGAACGCGATGACTATCCAACTTGGCACCCTGACGGAAAACGCCTGGTTTATGTTGGTGAAAGGGCAGGCAAATTCGATTTGTATATGGTTGAGGCTCCATGATTCGGTACCCAACTGCACAGCAAGCTGCCACATCATTGGCCCTGCACTTCAAATTCCGCTTCACGTGGTTAGCAAAACCCTACCTCCATGTTCTGGTATTTGTCTGTTTGCTAACGATGGCCTTCTCTGCAATGCCCCCCGTTGGTCTGGCGGTAGAGCTTCGTGACTCAGATCAAGTCTCGTTGCACCCGACGGAGCCTACTGAAATCACGCTGATCGGGCAGGGGCTTCGTTCTGACTCAGGGCAGGTCGCTGACCTGTGGTGCAGTTCGCCTGTGACCGTTGAAGTCCTGGATCCTGAAAACAAAGATCGCAATCGTGTTCGCTACCGCGTGACCCCCAAAAAACCAATGGGTGGCGTTATCACGCTTCGTGCCTACACGGCAGACTCCGTCTCACAAGCGTTGTTTTTTTTCATCAGTTCTCCCGCAAGTCAGGGTATTCCCTCAGAATCGGACCCGCCCTTGAAGCCCCCTTTTGGTATTGACCTCAAATCGAAAGGCAACGGTGATACCACGATTCGACTTGAATGCGTGAAGGGTGAGACCTTGTTTGCCGAAATCGTCGGCTCACGAATCGGTAGCTCGGTTGATGGCGTGCTGACCCTGGCCGACGAAAACAACCGGGAATTGACATTTGCGGACGATCACCCTCTCACAGGTAGCGACCCCCTGCTGAAATGGACCGCTGAGTACTCCGGCATCTACCACCTGACCATCAAAGATGTGGAATATCGTGGTGGTCTACGAATGCATTTGCGAGTCAGCGAAAAAGCAACAGCCGGCCGGACGATCCCACCAGCCATCCGACG
This sequence comes from Rhodopirellula sp., assembly GCA_003513555.1. Classification (GTDB taxonomy): domain Bacteria; phylum Planctomycetota; class Planctomycetia; order Pirellulales; family Pirellulaceae; genus Rubripirellula. Next base: position 3,578 of record DOPG01000412.1, read on the forward strand.
CGGAGAAACTAGACGGTTACGAGCTAGCACGGAATCGCGTCTGGAGCCTCTTGGCGAGCAAGTCGTCCACATTGGCATGGGCGAAGCCCCCGGCCTAGGTTACCTACCGCAAAGCTCGATCCTGTCACCATTCATCAAATCAGACCTGCCTGTTTACACCGAAACAGAAAGTTCCCAACTTCCAGTACCCGCACTGCTGTGCGGCAAGATTGAGTCGGATGAAGAGGTCGACAGCGTCACCTTCGATGCACGGCAGGGAGAAACAATCACCGTCAAATTCTTGTCAACTGATGGTCCATTCGTCGGTGACTTGCATCTGTTTCACAATGACCAAAAGGTGCGTGACCATCACTTTGGACGGGATCCCAACAACAGCCTAAAATACAAAGTCCCCGAAACAGACACGTATCGGCTTGAGATTCGCGAGGTCCTGAAGAGATCCGGCATTGGTTTTGAATATTGCCTTTCGATTCGCAACGACCTCGCGCCGACGGTGCTCCGAATCGCTCCAGTGAAGCCTGCGGAACGCCGAATACGCAATGACAAGCCACATCGCCAAGTCTGGTTTAATGATGAAACACTCCCCGTGCTCATCCGCGCAGACCGACGCGGGTTCGATGGTCCGATTACCCTGCATGCTGAACTTGACGGAAAACCGTGCCAAGTTGATGGACGCATTGAGCAGAAGAAAAACGACGTGGAGATCCAGATCCATCTCCCAGAAGCAATTCCCAATCGCGAACTGAAGAGCCTCAGAATTTTTGGAAGCTGCGAGATTGCAGGTCACGAGATGCACATCCCGCTTGACCTGAGTGAACACATCAAACGGGACTTCGATGAATTCACCACAATTCCGGCAAATGCAGGACACACCATTGCGGTTGTCGTAACACCGTACGAGGGGAAAGAAGAATGAGCCTTGCTGAAATGAATCTCGCTGATGACTGGCTACGACGAGGGATTATTTTCTTCATCTTCGTGACTGCCTCGGGAAGTACTGACATAGCCTCAGTGCCTTCTCTTCCTGATCAAACGACCAACCAGCAGCTGATCACGGTATATCCCGCCAC
>DOPG01000486.1:0-3897 GCA_003513555.1 Rhodopirellula sp.
CAACCGATTGAGTTGCCGCGTTACCATAAATACCATTCGCCTGTGCTGCGGCAAAATTCGGCGCAGTTGGCGATGGCGACGCAGTGTATCCGGGAGACGCACTCAAGCCAGGCAACTGCCCAGGCTGCGATGTACTGGTTGCGGTGGCAGCAGTGGCGGGGGCAGCGGTACCTGCAGCCACAGAAGCAATCGCATTGGGAGTGACCTGCGAGCTTGGCGGTACTGGAAAACTAGAGGTTGGACCACTCTCGGCCAAAACCTCCGCAGGTGGATCTTTTTTCTGCAGTGTGAGCAGATTTCGCCCCGACATGGAGCATCCTGATGAAACCATACCTGCTAGCGTACAGGTGGTGACGACTACAATTGTTCGTTTGGTATTTCTAAGCATCCTGCCAACCTATGACACATGAATTCCGGGCTACCTCGATGGTAGACATCGGCACCCAGCGCTGTACGAGTCCACAAAATCGGCAAAGTCAACGTAGACTATCGCAACTCCACCTGACTTTCGGAAGGTAAGACGCCAGCTCAGGTGGTGTCAATGTCAGCTTCAGCCGTGCTTGCAAATTTAATGAACAATGAATGTTTCACGCCGCATGTGGACGCCGTCGCCCACGATGGGTGCATGCAACGAGGGCAAGGAACACAGCGAACTGCCAGGACAAAAAAAGCCCACCCGATTAAGGCTGGGCTTTATGAAAAGCTTCGATGAAGTCACTTACAGATTAGCTAGCTAAAGTCTGCCAGCATCTGCATGCATCAGGACACAGCCACTTCCATTGACGTACCCATCGTCTGGCCTGGGGCAGGCAGATCGCTATACCCCTGTAGATAAATATCGATCGCGCGAGCCGCGCCTCGACCTTCATTTATCGCCCAAACCACAAGACTTTGCCCGCGACGACAATCACCGGCAGCAAATACGCCGTCAACATTGGTGGCATACTGACCGTGCTCAGCTTTGAAATTACTGCGAGAGTCGACCTCCAGTCCAGCGGCTTCGGCCAAGTACGATTCAGGACCAAGGAATCCCATCGCCAATAGAATCAACTGTGCAGGCCATTCTTTTTCAGATCCTTCGACCTCGCTCATTGCCCAGCCACCATTTTCTTTCTTGGCCCATTCGACCTGAACAGTCTTGATTCCCCGAAGCTTACCCGAATCATCGAGAAGATACTCTTTACTTAGTAACTGATACTGACGGGGATCATGCCCAAATTTGGCTGTAGCTTCTTCGTGACCATAATCCACACGAAAAATACGTGGCCATTCCGGCCAGGGGTTATCGTCGGCTCGTTCCTCGGGAGGCTTTGGCAACAATTCAAAATTCACGAGGCTTCGGCAGCCATGACGGATGCTGGTTCCAATGCAATCAGTACCGGTATCACCGCCGCCGATCACAATCACATCTTTGCCTTCTGCACTGATGAACTTTTCACTGTTGGCATCACCATGGACCATCTGTTTCGTGTTTCCGGTGAGAAAATCCATCGCAAAGGCAACACCATCCACTTCCCGACCAGGCAACGGCAAATCACGAGGCTTTGTGGCGCCGCAAGCAAACAGCACAGCATCAAAGTCCTGCTGCAACTCGCTCGGTGACACATCTTTGCCAATATTGACACCGGTAATGAACTTGATGCCCTCTTCGGTCATTTTGTCAACACGACGCTGAACCGCCTCCTTAGACAGCTTCATGTTGGGAATGCCGTACTGCAGCAAACCACCGATCCGATCAGCTCGCTCGTAGACAGTGACATTGTGACCAACCTTGTTGAGTTGATCCGCCGCGGACAACCCCGCCGGTCCGCTCCCCACAATAGCCACGGACTTCCCCGTTCGACTGGCAGGTGGCGTTGGCTTGATCCATCCTTCTGACCATGCACGGTCAACAATGGCGTTTTCGATATTCTTGATCGTCACAGGTGGATTTGTGATTCCAAGCACACACGATCCCTCACAAGGAGCGGGGCAGGTGCGTCCAGTAAACTCGGGAAAATTATTCGTCTTGTGTAACCGCTCGCTGGCTTCTTTCCAACGATTGTTATAGACGAGGTCGTTCCACTCAGGAATCAAGTTGTCGATGGGACACCCAGTCGTCGACTGACAGAATGGAACACCACAATCCATACAACGTGCTCCCTGGTCCTGCAGGTGCTCCACACGTGGCTCAGTATAAATTTCGTCGTAATCATTGATCCGTACGACCGGCAGTCGCCACGGCACTTTTTTGCGATCGAACTCTTTAAAACCTGTTGGCTTACCCATGTGATGTTCTCCTTCAGTGAAGGTCGATGATTTTATAAATGCTTTAAAAACGAGTGCGGCCCATTCGATAGAAAAATGGGCGTTAAATGTCAGTTGTTCAACATCAGGTGCTCGCAGCCGCCTGTGCTTTCATTTCATTCAAGACACGTTTGTAATCTGTTGGCATCACTTTGATGCATTGACCGATGAACTGAGGCCAGTTTGCCAATGCTTCTGCGGCAACGGCACTTCCCGTCAACTCAGAGTGACGTTTAATCAACGACTGCACGTCTGCCTCTTCCTCTGCATCGGTGATGGCTTCCAATTCCACCGTTGCCAGATTGCAATTGAGGTTGAAATCACCATCGCGATCCCAAATGTAGGCGATGCCACCCGACATCCCTGCAGCAAAGTTCCTTCCAGTCGGTCCAAGCACCACGACACGTCCGCCGGTCATGTACTCGCAACCGTGATCACCAACACCTTCAATCACAGTGCGGGCACCACTGTTGCGAACACAGAAACGTTCTGCTGCTCGGCCACGGAAGAACGCTTCTCCACCTGTCGCTCCATACAAACAAACGTTGCCTATCAGGATATTCTCGTGAGCCGTGAAGCTACTCTCAGGCGGTGGATAGATAACAAGTCGTCCACCACTCAACCCCTTGCCGACATAGTCATTCGCATCACCTTCGAGATCAATGGTAATGCCATGAGACAAAAATGCCCCTAGGCTCTGTCCCGCTGATCCGGTCAACTCAATGCGAATGGTATTGTCGGGCAGACCTTCTTGACCGTATCGCTTGGCGACCTCGTTACTCAGAATTGTGCCCACCGTTCGATTGATATTCACAATCGGTGTCTTGATGGTAACGGGCTCGCCAGATTCGAGTGCAGGCTTTGCCTGTTCCAGCAAAACAGTCATATCCAATGACTTTTCCAATGCGTGGTCCTGAGCCTGCGAGCAAATAACGCCGACGTTCTCGTGTGGTTTGTTAGCGGGCATTAGTACTGAAGTCAGATCCAGTCCATCGGCTTTCCAGTGATTGATGGCCTTATCTGTCTTCAACACTTCACTTCGGCCCACCATTTCATCGATAGTCCGGAACCCAAGCTCAGCCATGATGCGTCTTGCTTCCTCCGCAACCATGAAAAGGTAATTGACAACGTGCTCCGGCTTGCCATTGAATTTCTTCCGCAAGTCAGGATCCTGCGTCGCAATTCCAACTGGACAAGTATTCAAATGACACTTCCGCATCATGATGCACCCCAACGTGATGAGGGGTGCAGTTGAGAAACCAAATTCCTCCGCTCCCAGCAATGCAGCGACCACTACGTCACGTCCCGTCTTCAGTCCACCGTCTGTTTGCAGAACAACACGACTGCGAAGATCGTTGAGTACAAGCACCTGATGAGTCTCGGCGATCCCTAATTCCCACGGTAAGCCGGCGTGCTTGATACTGGTCAGTGGCGAGGCTCCTGTGCCACCGGTATCACCCGAAATCAGAATGTGATCTGCGTGTGCTTTGGCAACACCAGATGCGATCACGCCCACGCCAACCTCACTGACCAGTTTGACACTGATGCGTGCAGCACGGTTAGCGTTCTTCAAATCATGAATCAGTTGCGCCAGATCTTCAATCGAATAGA
>DOPG01000486.1:4149-4654 GCA_003513555.1 Rhodopirellula sp.
CCCAACGCCCGGGGTGCTGTAGCGAATCCTGGCAATGTTGGTATCAACTTTCCGCCCCGGCAACTCGCCACCCTCACCAGGCTTTGCTCCCTGAGAAATCTTGATCTGAATTTCATCGGCATTAGTAAGATACTCAATGGTCACTCCAAAGCGTCCTGACGCCACTTGCTTGATGGCCGAACGCTTCGAGTCACCATTATCAAGCGTTTGAAATCGGACCGGATCTTCACCACCCTCACCGGTATTACTTTTCCCACCAAGGCGATTCATCGCAACCGCAAGCGTTTCATGTGACTCGGCACTAATACTTCCAAAACTCATTGCACCCGTGCAAAATCGCTTGACAATTTCACTTGCTGGCTCAACATCCTCGATTGGAATTGACTCGACTGAGGAGGCATCGAATTCAAGTAGTCCTCGAAGCGTACAGCGAGACCGACTGTCTTCATTGATGGCCTTGGCAAACTTCCAATACTCACTCTCGTCATTCTTGCGTGCAGCGATC
>DOPG01000098.1 GCA_003513555.1 Rhodopirellula sp.
CTGTGCAATCTATCTCCCAGCTTGCATTGACTGTCTGGTTTGAGGATGGCAGTAGTATTTTTCCGTCTTGGATCGCAACGTTCGCTTGCTGAGCTGCGGCTCCACTGCCATCAATGACTGTGCCACCACTCAGAAGAATATCTACCGAAATGGTTTCGGAAATGGGGGCAACCTGTGGAGGCTGGCCGTATAGGATCTGTGGTGGGCTAGGAACGGACCATAACAAAATCATGCAGGCCACGGCCACGCCGTGCCGTCTGGGAGGTTGCGTGAATGGGAAAACTGCGTTGAAGGGGGCGGAAAGGATACCGCAGCGAAGATCATGCATTGAAAGTTCTTGCCTTTGCCACAATGCGAGAAAATGTTCCGAGGCGTGATTGCGGAGCATCAGGAAATTTGTTCTTAGACGCAGGACTACATAGCGTACCATCCGCAACGATTCGCGGTGGCTCACGTGGTCAGGGGCACTACCATGGGCGAGGTTTGCTCGCGGCAGCTGATGTAATTCAACAACATGGGAGTGTTGCTGCGGGCCTCGCTCTCGCTTCAGGGATTACACATTGAGTCAATCGCCGCACTGCACCATTCTGCAGTGCTTGTGGATGAGCCGGGTTAACATTGAGCCGCAAATGGATCAGTTGCGGGTTGATCGGCCGCGCGGCAGTTTACCTCGTGACAAGGTTTGCCGGATCTATCGGTGGGAGAACACGGGCGTGTGCCTTTGCACTGCTGGTAACGTTCTACACCGGTTTAAAGTTTTCACGCTGTCACCAAATGTCTACAATGCACCGACGGGGAGTCGCCACGCCATATTCTGTGTGGCTGAGCGATTACGCAGTTTTCAGTACGGATTTACGGTCTAGGTTGGGATGTATGTCGAGATATCAACGTCGCCAGTTTCTGTTTTCTACTGCCGGTAGCCTTGGGCTCAGTCAGGTGTTGGGTGGTCTGGGGCCGCTTTCAGCAGCAGAAGTGAAGTTTGAAGCGGGAATTGCTAGGTTTTCAAATGAGATTGAGCCATTAGTCGAGTTCTTGGAAACGACGCCGCGGGATCGGGTGATCGAGGAAACCGCACGTCGTGTGCAGGCTGGACTGAGTTATCGGCATCTGTTGACTGCGTTGTTGCTCGCTGGGGTAAGAAACGTCCAGCCCAGGCCTTCGGTTGGATTTAAATTCCACGCGGTGTTGGTGGTAAATTCGGCTCATCTGGCAAGTATTAGCTGCGCTGATGAAGATAGATGGTTACCAATTTTCTGGGCCATTGATAATTTTAAGAGTTCGCAACAACGTGACATTGCTGAGGGGAACTGGACGCTTGCAGCGGTCAACGAAGCGAAGGTTCCACCAGCCCACTTAGCGTCGAAGCAACTGCGTGCCAGCTTGGATAAGTGGGATGTTGAGGGGGCCGATGTTGCGATCACTTCGCTGGTCCGAAACAGTGGATCCCAGCGAGTCTTTGATGAATTGGCTCATTACGCTGGCAGGGATTTCCGGAGCATCGGTCACAAGGTAATTTACCTGTCAAATGCGTTTCGGACCCTTCAAACGATTGGTTGGGAATACGCTGAACCAGTAATGCGTAGTCTTGTTTACGCGATGCTGAATCATCATGGCAGTCCTAACCCGTCGGAGAGTGATCAGGAAGCGGACCGTCCGGGACGATATAACCGTGAGCTGCTTGAGAAATTGCCAAATCACTGGCATGGGAAGCGTTTGGACGACAACGCGTCTGTTGACCTTGTTTCCACTCTGTACGATTGCACCCCACAGGAAGCTAGCCAAAAGGTGGTGGCTCTGATTAGCGATGGAATTTCACTGCAATCCATTTGGAACGCGATTTATGCGAGTGCTGGTGAACTGATGATGAGGCAGCGCGGGATTGTTGCGCTGCATTCAGTTACCACCACGAATGCGATCCGTCATGCGTTCCAAAATGCCACGCATGCAAAGACACGCCAGTATCTGCTGTTGCAAAATGCGTCATTTTTGCCCATGTTCCGAGAGGCAGCCAGAGGGCGTGGAGCTTTAGCCGACCGCAGGATCACGTCCCTTGGTACATCTGAAGCGCCAGTTTCGCCTACGGCAGTGGAGGACACTTTTGTCTTGATGGGCAAGGATCGCTTGGCGGCTGCCGAGCAGCTCTATGGTTACCTTGAAAACGAGGGCGACCCGCAAGCCGTCGTGGACCATGCCCGGAGATTAGTGTTCCTGAAAGGAAATGATTCACACGACTACAAATTCAGCTCTGCGGCTCTTGAAGACTACCGTGGGCTTTCGCCTGTATGGCGTAATCGTTTCCTGGCTTCGTCTGTTTTCCAGTTGAGAAGTTCGACCGAGTCGACTCGTCCGATTGTTGAGCGGATTAACAATGCACTGAGCTAGCACCGAGTAAACACCGATTACAAATATCTTCCGCCTTGAAAGAGTGTGTGGCACTGCTGCTGGCTGTTTCTTAATAGATGTGTAGTTGGCTGGTGGGCCGTATACGCTAGTGATTCCGGTTCATTGGCCAACTGGCTTCACTGGTGACCCAAAGCAGTTCTGTGGTTTTCTGTTGCATGGATCATCTCCGCGTGGCTGTCAAATGGCAGATAGGCAGCCCGCATTGTGAATCCGTACGCTTTTCCGACCTTGGGATTGTGGATGAACCACTGGAAATCCCACGCCGGGTTGCCGTTTCCACCTCCCGATGGTGACTGGGCAAACCAGATGTTGTCTTTTGGGCGAAACATGAATGCCAATGCCATGCCATGGGTTACGCCGTAATACCATGCGTCGGTGTGTTCATGCTTTGATAGATTTCCGACCAACGTGAGCGGGAAGTCGGGATCCACCTCAATTGTCGGGTACGATGCGGCAGGTGGATGCGTGCTTTCAACTCCGTGTCTGGGTGTGATTGCTTTGATCCATCCTGGTTTCTGCTTTGAATTGCGTGTGCGTCCGTTGAAGTGGATCGCCGTGTCCTCGGGTTTGTCGATATAGCTGGCCCAGAAAAGACCAATGTAACCGTGTGAGTAAGCATTCTCGCGAGGGATACACTCGAAGGTGTACTCAATGGTGCCATCTTCCAATAGGCAATAGCGTCCACAACTCTCCAACTTCCAATTACCCGTCGGCGGTTGATAAAGTTCAACGGTGTGGGCGTTAATTCGACGCAATTGCATGGGGAACTTACGCGGTTCAAATTTCTCCGTTAGCCCGGCCCTGGTTCCGTCATGAATATGCTCAAAGTTTAAGCCGGCAATCGATGGGACAAATGCGTTCTCCGGATGTTTGCTGTGCCGCAAAGATGCAATTCCGTTGTAACCCGCCCGGTGCCCCGGAAGTTCAGGTAGATCAATGGCGGCGTTATCTACAACGACTACCGATACGTCTCGACGTTCTAACTTGATGTAAGACTTTTGACACCGTTCGTAACGGACCTTGGGGTTGGTAAGAGATGTGATGCCTGCTGCCTCTAACGGTTGTTGATCTGCGGCAGCTAACGACAATACGAACAGGCAGACAATTGCGTAGTTGGTCACTTTCAGTGGTCTGATAGATTTACGCATGGTGGGGACTTGGAAACAGCGGCTGGGACAATGGGGAACTTGTTTGCAAGTTGAATAGTTAATCATGGTACACAGCCCATGCAATCGGTACGTGGAAGAAAAACGCACACGGTACTATTAGAGAATGGCCGCAAAGGGTTCGCAAGCATTGTTCCTGCTCCACACGCTGCTGCCGACCAAATGTCGTCATGTTGGGCACGGCATCAACCAGCGCGATTAGGTGCCATGGCACTTGGAAGCGTTTTACTACGCGAGTTTAGATCATGGACTGCTGTGGTTTTCTTGTCTTGGTAAGTGTCTAGCGTTTTTGGTCGACCGAGGTTCAGTCAGAATACATGGATCTGTGTTAGAATACTGAGCTCTGGTTTAGGGCCCTGTCGGGATTGTCGGCAGCCCGGGTTTCTGTTGCAAACCTAATGATGACGAGCCCTGCTACGTTAGGCAAAGGTTGAATGTTAATTAAGGCGTTTCGGATTGTGATGTTATTTGCCACCTTTAGCGTGGCGTGCTCAAAGCTGTTCGCGAGTGAATCGGTCGAGATGGCTGCTGTGCGTACTGCGTTGCTAGAACATTGCGTTGATTGCCACAATTCAGAGACAGCAGAAGGTGGGGTGCGATTTGATAATCTTCCAGAGCTATCATCGGTGAAACAACTGGACATGCTCAATCGAGCCGAGGACCAAGTGTTCTTCAAACTGATGCCACCGGAAGACTCAAGCGTGTTGCCAAATGAGCAACGAGTTCGTTTACGGCATGCAATCGGGGCCGTCTTGCAAAAAAATCAAGCGTCTGATCTGGAACAGCGGATGCGGCAGCCGGGTTATGGAAACTTCATTGATCATGAAACGTTGTTCAGCGGAGCAGTGACCGAAAAGCCGTTCACTCCTGCGAGAAGATGGCTCGTAAGCCCCCAGATCTTTCATGAACGGGTCAACGATGTGTTCAAGCTGGAAGGGCGAGCACGCCAACGAAACTTCTACGGAGTCACTAATCCGATCGTTCTCCCTGACAATTCGGGTGTTCGTTATTTCGATTCGACCAGCTTGGATGGTGGTCATCTATTGATGATGCTGAATAATGCTGACTGGATCTCAAGAAAGCAAATTTTTGCGGCGCTTAACAAGGGTGTTCCACGCGGTGATTTGAATTTCAAGAATATGAAAGACCGTTGGTACCCGGCAGAGGTGCCGGAACCATTTGTAGTAGTGGTCAAGAAAACGGGCGCAGCTAGCCAAACCGAGATGGTGGCGGCGATACAGGCACAGTTTGATTGTGTTCTGCAGCGACCGGCATCTGACACTGAGCTTTCACGCTATCTGGATTTCATGGTGAATGCGAACTCGGTGGGCGGAAATGTGGAAGGGCTGCGGCAGATGCTTGTAAGTGTTTTACTTGAGTCCGAGTTCCTGTATCGGCTTGAGTTTGGTTCAGGAAAGCCAGATGAAGATGGTCGGAAAAAGCTATCACCCAGAGAAGCGAGTTACGCAATCGCTTACGCATTGACTGACCGGGGCCCTGACGATGCGCTGCGAACTGCTGTTCAACAGGGAAGGCTTTCCAGTCAAGAGGATTTACGTCGAGAGGTGATACGCATGCTCGATGACAAGACGAGTTACTTTGCAGAGGTGTCACCGACCGTGTCGAGTGGGTACGTGAAACCCCATAAAGTTACACACCCAAAGATTGTCCGTTTTTTTCGGGAGTTCTTTGGCTATCCGAACAGTATGAAGCTATTCAAGGATATGGCACGTAGTGGCGGTTTTTTTGACAATGCGGGACGCGACTACACAGGCACTGCTGGGTCAATCACCAATGAGGCGGATCGTGTGGTGGATGATGTTCTGAAAGCTGACAAGAACGTCTTCGAACGTTTGCTTACAACGGATGAGTTTTATGTTCTGCACCCCCGAAGTAATTCGGAAGGGAAACGTTTAATCGAGTCATGGCGACGTGCTTATGACGAACTGAAAGAACTCGATTGGCGGAAGAATACGGAGCAGGTGCTAGCTGAGAACTTTGAAGAACACCGTGAAGCTTTTGAAGCGATTCGAATTACGAAGCTCACCGAGGACCGTAAGCGGGTCAATGTCCGTGATTTCAAACGGTTCATGGAGTACTTTGAGAATACTTTCGGACGGGGAATTACTCCCATCACGTTTCCATGGTTTTATCACGGTGGGCAGAAATTCAGGTACTCCGAGATTTATTCTTTGCCTCGAGTACCGGGCGGTGGGCCGATCGGCTCGAGCGGGAAATACAGAGATGAGCTTGCTTGGGACTACCCTGTCGAGCAGCCATTCAAGATTAATCACCGTATGGGAATTCTGACCCATCCGGCTTGGCTGTTGGCCCACTCACAGAACACGGAGACCGATATCGTGCGACGTGGACGGTGGGTGCGAGAGAAACTGCTGGCTGGCCGTGTGCCCGATGTGCCGATAACGGTGGATGCACAAATTCCTGAGGATCATGAACGCACGCTTCGCGAAAGACTTGACTCGGTTACATCCAAGCAACAGTGTTGGAAATGCCATCGGCAGATGAATCCACTTGGACTCGCGTTTGAGGTGTTTGATGATTTTGGGAGATACCGAAGTGAGGAGAATTTAGAAGCGCCTGAGAACCTGATTCGAAAAGGGAACGGAAAAACCAGCGCTGATGTGTTTAAGACAAAACCGGTTGATGCCACTGGGTTTCTTGATGGCACTGGCGATGCTGAGTTAGACGGGGAGGTTGAGGACGCATTTGAACTGATCGAAAAACTTTCTAAGTCAGAGCGTGTGCGGCAGTCCATCATTCGCCATGCGTTTCGCTTCTTTTTGGGTAGAAACGAGATGCTATCGGATTCGCAGACGCTCATCGATGCTGATCATGCTTACGTGGAAAGCGAGGGAAGCTTCAACGCTGTAATCGTGTCTTTATTGAGCTCTGATTCTTTCTTGTATCGAAAGGCTTGGGGCGAGGAGCAGCGGCACATCATGAGTGTCGAGAATCCGATTGAGTAACGGTTTGGGACTCGTCGCTGGCGTTTCATCTTGGGTTTTTGTTGGATCGGGTAAGCAGCCAGTTCGCTAGTCTGCAGCATTCGCGTGCCGTTACCAGTTTGCGATAAATTCGAAACGGGTCAGGAATGCCAATTCGCCATTCTGGTAGCAATTTGGCATGGCTGGTTAGTGGTGTTGCGTGTTCGTCATAATGTCTGGGCGAAACACTTGTTCACGTCCTTAGGTCGCGTTGGTGTAGTTGGTTTAATTGCTCCGTTCATGATTTTGGACGAGGATGCTTTTTCCTCAATCGGATACAGCCGTGAGTGTACTCGCGGCGGGGATTCCCACTACAATTGCTGCACACCTGAACTTATCTATGGAACGAGGTTTGAGATGGCGAAGCAGTGGCTCAC
>DOPG01000455.1 GCA_003513555.1 Rhodopirellula sp.
TACGGCAGTTCAGTCGCGGCTCCGCCTCGCTCCATCGAGCCTACGCTTGAGGACTTCGCTGACCTGATGCGGCTCCGCCTACTTGCCACACGGACTCAGGCAAACGCGAAAGCCGAAGCCGCTAAAGCGATCCGTCGGACGGCTCCAGAGGCGACTCGTCGACCGACAATGCTCAGCGGCGAGGCTCGAACCGCCGCCACGAATCACACGCCCCGAGCCGGTTACTGGCCCCGGTGGGTCAGTCAGTTCACCCCTTGAAAACTCGTCGTACCAATCCCGACACCACTCCCAAACATTCCCATGCATATCGTACAGCCCCCAAGCGTTTGGTTTTTTGCCACCTACGGGATGTGTCTTATCACCAGAGTTTTCCAGAGACCAGGCGTAATTGCCCAACTCAGACTCATCATCTCCAAAACTATACTTCGTCGTCGTTCCAGCTCGACACGCATATTCCCATTCTGCTTCGGTGGGCAAACGATAAACATTACCTGCTGCTTTCTCCGCCGGTAGTTCACTTAACTTGCGGCAAAATTCAACCGCATCATTCCAACTCACCTTCTCGACAGGATTGTCTGCTCCCCTGAAACCACTCGGGTTTACACCCATCACCTTTTCGTACTGAGCCTGCGTCACTTCATGGACGCCCATCTTGAATGGTTGTGTAAGTGTTACCTCGTGTGCGTCATCGCCTTCACCCATCGTGAACGTGCCAGCAGGAATCAACTTAAACTCCATGCCAATCGAGTTGGTTGATTCAGGTAACTTCACACTGTCGGCTGAGACCGCAGTTGGTGGTGTTTCAGCAGAAATCTTGCCGCCATCCGCCGCAACGAAAGCCATACAGACAACAGCAGATTTGAAAAGGTTCATGCTCGCCCAGGTGGTTAAAGGTTTATTGGCCGCAACCAGCATAAACAGAGCCACGCCGCTCAGGGCGGAGCGACGGGGCGAGGCTGCAATAGGCAGAGGACGATTCGCGGTGAAAACGTGGCACGGAAACTCTGATTTTACAAAAATTCTTTTGCTGGCCGGCTATTTCAGCTCGAAGACTTGAGCGAGGTTGATCCCGATGAAGTACCAGATTCGGCAGTGAGCTGATGCGTACACCCCCAAACCCCGACCCACTACGTCTTTCGCTACGGCAACTCAGTCGAAGTTCCGCTCTCCGCGACCTACGTGCCTACAGACAAACTCCCTAGGCTCCGCCTACTGGCCAGACGGACTCAGGCAAACACGAAAGCCGACGTAGGCGAAGCGAAGTGACGGATCGATTCTCCCGCGGGCCGCCGACCGACACTGCTCAGCGGGGAACCCCCAACAGCCGCCACGGAAAACGTGCCATGGCCCAGTTGAGGGACCACGAGGGTCCGTGACACTACCACTCGGGTAATCTCCGTACCAATCTTGACACCACTCCACGACATTGCCATGCATGCCACATAGCCCCCAAGCATTCGATCGCTTGCTGCCCACGGGATGAGTTGCATCTTCAGAGTTCCATATGAACCAAGCGCAATCGCCAAGCTCAGAGGCCCCAAAGAAATTAGCGTAATCACCAAAGAACGAATCATCATCGCCAAAACTGTACTTCGTCGCCGTCCCTGCACGGCAGGCATATTCCCATTCAGCTTCAGTGGGTAAACGATAAACATTGCCTGCAGCAATCTCGGCCGGGAGTTCGCTTATCCTGCGGCAAAAAGCCAAAGCGTCTTCGTAACTCACCATCTCAACTGGGTGATCAGCCCCTTTAAATTCACTGGGGTTAACACCCATGATCAGTTCGTATTGTGCTTGAGTAATCTCATGAACTCCCATCTTGAAGGGCTTCGTGAGCGTCACCTGGTGAGGTGTCTCATCCTCATCACCGTTTGCATCACCCATCGTGAACGTGCCAGCGGGAATCAACTTGAGCTCAATGCCAATGGCTCTGGCTGACTTGGGTATTCCAACGGTTGTCGGTTTGTTGGTCGTGGTCGGTGCTGAACTTTTTACCGCAACTGGTACCGTTGGCTGCCCTTGTTCACACCCACACGTCGCAGCCGCAACCACACAAACAACAGCAGACTTAAAAAAACTCACATTCGCCCCAGTCGTTCAAATTGTCTTTACCGTACGGCAGCGCAGCCTGTTGTCTTGTTATCTGCGTTTTGTGTATTGCGAGAGTTTCGACAAAATCACCGCGAAAACAATCGCACTGCCCCATGTTAAAGCGCAAACGATAAGTAACGTACTCCAGTGTCCGGTCTCTTCGTCTCGATGTAGTTGGTTGTACATTCTGATTGCTGGTCGTTCTTCATTTAAAAGCAAAAGATAGAACCAACAGCAAGCCCATACGACTGCTGCCACGAACGCGATAACCTTTCGCAACCGGTACATTTCCTCCATAGCTCTTCCTCAAAGTGTCACAGCAAGTACATCTGCTAGAACGTAACGCAAGTTCAACAGCAGAGTGAAACAGATGTTGAGTGGTCTACTTCTCGTTGCCGTATTTTTCAACCAATTCGGTTGCACGGCGTTCTGCTAAAGTTAGCTGGCTGCTGCTAAGTAATGCTTTAACGCCATCTCGCCGCAACTCCGCATTCTTGATACTTGCCGAGGCAATATCAAACCATGCGTACGCTTCGACTCTATCCATTGGCACGCCTTGACCGGTCTCGTAAGCCATCCCGAGCCAGACCTGAGCATCAGATTGCCCCTGCTCCGCTGCCAAAAGGTACCACTTCGCCGCTGCTGCAGCGTCTTCCCTCACGACATCCCCCTCTGCATAGAGCCTCGCGAGTGTCAACTGAGCATCCGCGTCCCCAGCCGCTGCGGCTTGTTTCACGTCGTCAAAACCCGCGAAAGCTGTTAACGAGCCACCGTTCCCTGTAACGGGAATAGTTTGCTCCTGATTACACCCAACTAACGCAACAATAGCCACACAAAAAAGAGCAGACTTGAAAAGATGCACCTTCGCTCCAATATTTGGATATGATTACCGATAAGAGTGTACAAAATTTATGCCGCTCGAGCAGAGCGACTTTGCGAAAACTCACTAGGTGTTTGCTACCCGACTATCCAACAACAAGAAACAACAAGACCCATATTTAATCCCGGTAAAAAGCAGAGCCCCGTTACTAGTGCAAAAAAAGCAGGCAGCCACCAGTAACAAGAGATAACCAATCCGCCATGATGCCCCATGAACACGGTCTAACTTCGACGTGATGCTCTTCATTGGTTTGGTTGTACACGCTCCCTTTGTCGTGATTGCCAGTCCACGTGTCACACTGACGGCAGCAACTGTGAAGAACCCCATATTCCGATACAAGTTTTAAAAGCAGTCGGTTACGCGACTGCCTCAGGGTTCATTTAACACAGTCGCAGATCTGATTGGAAACTCAAAGAAGGTCAGCGCCGCGATGTTATTTTCTCCCAGAATGATTGCGTCCTTTTGCTTCCACTTGCCACCCTTGATGTAGGACAGTCTTTTCGCAGTCGTCGGAGCAGCCAGTTTCAGCGTGATGGTATTGCTGGCTCCACTCACGGAGAGCAATTCTGCACGAGCGTCATCAAGATAGAATCGCCCGGCAACTTCGCCGTGCCACGTCACGTCTTGATCGAATTTTAGCTTGAGTTCGTCTCGTCTGTCACTTGTGTAAGAGATGCTCTGGATATTGGGTGGGGTGATCGACACACCGGGTTCAAGACCGTAGTTGTGTTGGCTTACAAGCGGGAATAACTGCCTTGCCATGACTGCATAGCCTTCCGGTGGGTAGTGGCAACCGCCTCCCGGTCGAATACCGAGCGTCGACATAATGCTCATGTTTGAGAATTGTCTTGGCAATTGTCGCTGAATTTCACGCAACCGGTCGTTTTCCACGGATCTGGCACCACATGCACCCGGCCAGATCTGGTGGATGTAATAGTGTTTGATATTTGGGTAGTCTTGCTTCCACGCCGCCGCAAGGCGAACAAAAAGCTCCTGATAATTAACCCAGCCAAAAGTACCGGTTGCGCCAGACGGTCCTTGGTCGTTCTCTCCCTGATGCCACAGCACAGCGCGAACTGCGTGCGTCAATCTCGCCTGCTGTAGACGCCATAGCAGCCTCCCGTAGATAGTACTCACATCCGTCGCATCAGCATCATTTCGCTGATGCTGATCAATTCGAGTTCCACCTTGGGCGCCATTGATAAAACAAACGGGAATTTTATGTTTTTCGATGAGCAGCCTGCCCAATTCAACGCCCCAGTAGCCAATCTGACAATGATGATGGCTTTCACCGCCGTTAAAAGACAAGGCGTCACCCCAAATTGCATCCCGGGCTCGGTCCTTGTTCGTACTGGGTGTGCCGAAACTACGAAGCCAAAAACTCCGGAAAGGATGAACAACTCTTTGGTCTGTCCAAGCCTCGGCGTTGGACTGGCCCTGAATCACGAAAACATCCCCACACACCAAATCCCTGGCCTGATCCAGAACCGATTCAACGCCACCACGTTCCACACCAAACTCTGTTCGATACGCGATAAGCCCAGCCTTCAGCTTGGTTGACAACGCATACTGGTTCCCGGCAGTAACGCGTTGTCTCTTCGTGTCGATCAACGTGTCGCCGGCATAAAGCTTCAGGAAAACGGAATCAGCTTGTTCCTCAAGCCTGCCCCTGCAATGAATTGTTCCCTCGTTGTTATCGTCGCGTCCATAGAATTGGTAATCCACGGGCTTTTCAATGGCAGACGGCATCCTTTCAACCCATGAATCATACTTTGGTTCGACAACCCGCAACTGTTTAGACAGCGACACCGCCGCGCCACCATTATCGACGGCTAGGTTGACAGTCAGGATGCCACTGTTTTGCGCCCGCTTCAGCACGAGCTTTCCGGCTTCGACCTTGCTGACCGTGGCCATACCCGACACATTCCAAGAGTAATTCAGGTCGTCTGCGTCAGTCGATTTCAGCTCCGCGAGGTTTTTAATGAAGGGCGATATTTCAAGCTCATCTCTACCATTCCACGTCTCAGGAATAATCAGCGCGACCTCAGGATTCGGTAAATTCTCCTCGATGGTAATTCGGACGGTTCTGCTTTTCGTCCCGGATGCAAACACAGCCTTGACCTGCAATGCAACGGTTTTGTTCTTGGCAACGCGGCCAGTGTTAAACCTATAGTTGAAACGGTCCACGGCCAGAACCTGTTCTGTGCCACCATCCTTGAGCAACCAGTAAATCTTCCTGGCCCCTCCGGCTTGTGCAGACAGGCCAATCGATGTTCCTTCCTTCATCGTCAAACTGGACTGCGACACCGAAAAGACATCACCGTCCTGCACAAGGGGTCCGACGAGCGACTGAAGCTGTTTCTGATTTTCATAGCAAAGTTTTAGCCAGTCACCCGAACGTCCCACCGACTCAAAACGCACTTCGTCAAGAGCACCATTGAAAGGTCCACGTTTGTTTCCGTGGTCACCAAGATCGACTCGCGTTGACTTAGGTGTCTTCAAAATCCCGAGTTTACTGACCACGCCACCGTCGTTGTTGATCGTCTTATCCAGAACGCCGTCAACATAAAAACGCACCATATCCTGCGATACGCTCATGGCCACATGACGCCATTCGTGCCGAGGCAGCTTGCTTGCGGCTCGGGGATCAAAGCCATAAAGATGAAAACGCGGCTGACCAATTCCCGTCATGGACAAATAAGACAGACCCATATTCGGCCTCACCCCAGGCTCAGGCTCACCCCATCCGCCAATCGTCGCCGATGCCCAATTGTGGCTTTCGAAACTCTCAGGCTTGATCCAAGCCGAGAGTGTACGGTCTGCGTTACCTGAAGGCATGCATCTTACCCGTCGATCGCGTTTTGCACCGGGCTGGCGGATGACAAGAACCTTATTCTTGCCAAACTCTCGGGCGTCGCCGATGACGCCCATCGTATTGATGGTTGCCTGACCAGGACTGTCGAAGCCATCGAGATTATTGGAAGTGGCGTCTTCCAGACTGTTTCCCAAATGCCAAACAGCGGCGAACCCTTCCGTGGTCTGAAACACCTCTTCTCCGTTGCTTTCACTCAAAGCCGCATCATTTCCCCAATGCATCCTGATCGCCTGCTGAGCATTACCCCTTATAATCGGGATTCGAACCCAGATATCAGCGTTGCCAACCACAGCGTCCCATCGTTCGATCTGGTACGCCAGTGCTTTGCCATTTGCTGAGAACCGAACGTCCTGCCCGCGTGGCATCGCCTGCGTGAAATCGAAAAACTCTTTGTTCAGCCGAACCAACAACGGAAAATCTTTCGCCAACGCTGTGGACGG
>DOPG01000390.1:0-209 GCA_003513555.1 Rhodopirellula sp.
GCAGCATTGATCCATGACAATTTGGGTGCCGAGCCACACGGTACACTCCGAATCAGTGCTGGTCACACCACGACTGCGGAAGAGATTGTGAACGCAGTCGCGGCAGTCGGGCAAGTTGCTCGAACCCTTCATCCAGATTGAGGCATATTTGCAGCTATGGCTGAGAACGATACCCCGAGAGGCAACGCCACCAGTAACAACATGTCGGG
>DOPG01000390.1:406-3478 GCA_003513555.1 Rhodopirellula sp.
TATGCGCCACCAGTAACAACATGTCCGGTGGGAACGCAGAGCAGCAGCGTCCGGCCGATGAGCAGGCCGATGAGCAGGCCTCCGTGGCCCCCCCGCGGCGAGCTAAAGACCAGAAAGCTTGGTACTCAGAAGGGTTGCGGTTCGAGTGCACGCAGTGTGGTGCCTGCTGCAGTGGTGAGCCGGGCTATGTGTGGGTCGATGAAGCCGAAATTTCAGCCATGGCGGACGAGATGAATATGTCGGTGGATGCGTTCCAACACAAGTTTGTTCGAGACCTCGGGTATGATAAGAGCCTCTTGGAATATCCTGATGGTGATTGCATTCTTCTGGATCCCGAGACACGAAAATGCACTGTCTATGAGGCGCGACCCATTCAGTGCCGTACCTGGCCGTTCTGGGATTCGACCCTCAAGAAGAAGAAAGATTGGAAGGAAACTTGTGAGGCTTGCCCAGGAGCTGGAAAAGGCAAACTGTACACTTTTGAGCAGATCGAGGTTGCGCGGAAAGAGAAGTCGGTCTGACTTCTCGTTAGCTGCATCCATGGCAGGAAGCTCGTTGCCGTTTTCTCGGAAGAATTAGCGAGACCATAAGAAAAGCCTCGTCGCAAATTCATGCGGCGAGGCTCTCTCTTTCCCACGTCCACGAGACGTGTAGTCGCTAGGATTCCTCAATCGCTTGGCACGGCTTCTGTCTCGTCGCCAGATTTGTCTTCAGCTTTGTTGGCAGCAGGAGCTTCTGCCGCCGCTTCTTCCACGATGTTTCCGCAGCAGTCAACAGTCACTGGGACCTTGTGGCAAACTCGCACCTTGATCTCCTTTGTGGATTTCACAGGCACGCATACGGTGTATTTCTCAGACACCTGTTCTGTCACGTTGTCGTAAACAGTCACGTCGTAGGAGCAAGTTCGCTCTTCTGGAACACAGACGGTGTAAGAAACTTCACGGGAACGCTCTTCGGTTTCCATGCGGCTCTTATTCACTGTGCGAGTGCGGGTTTCTGGCTTGCACGTGGTTTTTTTCACCATCCGGGTGCGAGTTTCCATTCGTGTTTTGCAGACAGGGACCATTCTCGTACGTGTCTCTTTCACCATGGTGGTGACAGGAACCATTCGAGTACGCTCTTCAACGCGACACTTCTGTACTCTGACTTCGCGAGTTCGCTCTTCTTGACGGCACTTGGGTACACAGATTGTTCGAGTACGTGTTTCTGTGGTCATTTCGCAGCAAGGTACTGTTCGCGTGCGAGTTTCAACTCGAGTTTTGCAAACCGGTACCATGCGAGTGCGAGTTTCGCATTTCATGGTGCAGACGGGAATCTCGCAAGTGCGAGTTTCCATGCGAGTTTTACACACTGGTACCTGGCGAGTGCGTGTTTCAGTGCGGTACTTTGTGACCGAGCATTCACGGCTTCGCTCTTCAACTCGGCACTTTGGCACGCATGCGGTGCGAGTGCGAGTTTCGTTGCGGTACTTTGTAACTTTACAAGTTCGAGTTCGCTCTTCAGTTCGGCATTTCCGAATACATACTGTGCGAGTTCGCTCTTCGTTCTTGTAGCTCGTCGTCGTGTAAGTGTAAGGAACTTCACTTTCTTGACGCTGCATTGTCGTGCACTCGACCTCTTCTGTGACCAAGTTTGGAACCCAGACTTTTTTCTGGATCGTTCTCGGTGGGCAGTTTGGCTTGACAGAGGGGCACTCTACTGCCTCGCATACGTATTTGCCTTTGTCTTTTGTGACAGACTTCATCGTCTTCACTGGGACACACTTGCTGACGGTGCGAGTTGCCTCGTGAGTCTCAGTGACAGGAACACGAACTGTGTAAGTCTGCTCGACCTCTTCAGTGTAAGGAATCTTGACCTTGTAGGTTGACTCAACTTCTTCGGTGTAAGGTATCGAAACTGTATAAGACTGCTCAACTTCTTCGGTGTAAGGTACTTTGACTTTGTAAGTCTGAGTCTGTTTTTCAGTGTAAGGAACTTTAACACAGTAGGTCTGGGTTACCATTTCCTTGTAGGGAACTGCAACTTGGTAAGTGACCTTTTTGGTTGATTTGACAGGGACCTGAACCTGGTAGGTCTGCTCGACCTGCTCAGTGTAAGGGACACATACCTTGTAAGTCTCTTCGCGTGTCTTCTTCACAGGCACGCACACAGTGTAGCTTTGCTCCACTTGTTCGCTGTACGGAACGTTGACTTTGTAAGTCACTGACTTGGTTTCGCAAAAAGGCACCATCACGGTGTACTTCTGCTGGACCTGTTTGGTCTTGGGGACACAAACCGTGTATGTCTTTTCGACTTCTTCGGTGTAAGGGACACAAACCTTGTAGCTCACTGCATGTTCCGTCGTCTCCGGCACCATGACGGTATATTCCTCTTCCACGGTGTACGGAACACACACTTTGACGTTGTACTTTTCCGTCTTGGTGCGAGTTTCCGGTACATTGACGGTGTAGGTCTTCTCGCGTGTTTCAATGCGGGCTACCCGTTTGCACACGTCACGTGTGCGTGTGCGTTCTTCTTTTTTGTATGTGGTGACCGGTACTTCGCGTACTTCGGTGACGTATTGCGACCGCATGACCGTTCGCGTTTTGCAGCAGCCTGCCGATGTCTCAGCGGCAGTTTCTGCCGATGTTGTGCTAGGTTTGCACATGCAATCGCTTGCATAGCTGATTTCGTTTGCTGTGATCGCTAAAGCGATTGCAACAGCAAAGGATGGTACCCACTTCACTGATTGTACCTCTGTATCTCGGGGGAAAGGTGGGTGGAAAAGATGCGGTGACAACGTTCTCAACGCAAGCCACGTCCCCCAATGCAACTCACTCATCGAGAATAGATGAGAATTAAACTGGTGCAACTGGCTGCCTTGAATTTGTGATTGCCGAGGGTTGCAAAAATACTGAGCGTGCGTTTTTTCGGTACTGTCGTTACATTCGCTACATCAGCAGTAACTAGATGCATTCACACGCAACTGTGGAGCGGGCAGCGTGGTTTCTGGCGGTCGGCCAACTTGAACATGCTGGAACCACTCGTCTGATGGCAACGGGAAGCACTGCAGAGTGGGTGTGCAGAGTGGGT
>DOPG01000390.1:3729-19962 GCA_003513555.1 Rhodopirellula sp.
AGTCCTGGCGAATCAGCAGGCTGAACTGTTCTGTGGGGTTCCGCCCCATCCTTGTTTTTTCTCGGCCAAGAATTCATTGAATCGGTCTGACTCGATTGCCACTCGAGCCTCCGACATCACCCGTTGGTAGTAGGTGAGATTATGAATTGAAAGCAGGATCGGTCCCAACATTTCCCCTGAGACAAACAGGTGACGGATGTATCCGCGGCTGTGTCGGCAGGCAAGGCAGGGGCAGTCTTCCTCGATGGGTCGTCGGTCTTCTCGGTGAATCGCATTGCGGAGTTTCAGATTTCCTTCGTCGGTGAAGGCAAGACCGTTGCGTCCATTTCGGGTGGGCATGACACAGTCAAATAAGTCGATTCCTCTGGCAATGCTTTCCAGCAAATCGATCGGTCTTCCCACTCCCATCAGGTAGCGGGGTTTGTGTTCAGGTAGGCTTGGGCAGGTTGCTGCCGTGATGCGGTACATCTCTGTGGGAGCTTCACCCACACTCAATCCGCCCACTGCGTATCCATTGAAGTCCATTGCCGACAGTTCACGTGCGCATTGGACTCGCAGTTCTGCATCAAGGCCGCCCTGCACGATTGCGAACTTTGCTTGGTCATCACGTTTGGATGCCTCCAAGCATCGCTTGGCCCAGCGGATCGACCTTGCCATCGCGTCTTCGACCTCATCATGAGTTGCTGGAAGGGCGATCACATGATCAAGGACCATTGCTACATCGCTTCCAAGTGCTTCCTGAATTTCAATGGAATGTTCCGGAGTCAGTCGGACAATGGCTCCGTCAATGTGGCTGCGAAAAGTAGCTTCCTGTTCTGTGATTTGGCTGATGGCTTTGAGGCTAAAAATCTGAAAGCCACCGCTGTCGGTCAAGATGGGGCCCTGCCAGCCCGACATGCCATGCAGACCTCCAAGCCGGCGTACGGTGTCGTGACCAGGACGCAGCGACAAGTGGTAGGTGTTTCCCAGTATCATGTGGGCCCCCGTAGCAGCTACCTGATCAATCGTCACGCCCTTGACGGTGCCTTGGGTACCGACTGGCATGAAGCCCGGGGTCTGTACCGGTCCATGGGGAGTCAAAAAAACACCGCGACGCGCCGAGGTGGCTGCGTCGCGGTGTTTGAGTGTAAATTCAAATTGGCTCATCTGCCTGCTACTTGCGTTTCAATGCTCGGCCTTGACTGCCAATCAGTGGCATGCGACCGATCTGCCTGAACGTCAGTCACCACGCATCTTGAGGCCAAGATCTGTCAGCTTTTCCCGCACTTCGTTGAGGCTTGTCACACCGAAGTTCTTACACTCCAACATGTCGTCACCTGTCTTGCGGATCAACTCACCGATCGTATTCAGCTGCAATCTAGCCATACATTTGCGGGCACGCACGGACAGGTTCAGGTCCGAGATGGGCCGGTCCAGCAGCGCCTGTTCGTCCGGTGACATGTGGCTGGTGTCGATCGGGGGCTCGTTGCTCTTCTTTTCGTGGGCAAACTGTCCCAATGACAAACCTTTGCTTGTCAGCATTTCACGGATTTCGAACAGGCTGGTTTCGCCAAAGTTCTTACTGCTGAGAAGTTCGGCCTCACTCGTGCGAGTCAAGTCGCCAATCGTCTCAATCCCCATCTTCTGCAGGCAATTGCGACTTCGGACGCTGAGCTCGAAGTTCGTTACCGGCATATTGAGAGTCTGAGCCAAGCGATCGTTGCGTCGCTGTGCTTCCTCGTCATAAAGCATGTTGCCGGTCGCTGCGGCATCCTTCATGTATAGAAGAGTCTGCGGGTGGTCTGGGTAGCAATCCAGAATTCGCTTGTAGCACATTTGTGCTTTGTCGAACTGGTTGTTGTCTTCGTAGATCAAGCCAAGATTGATCAGGACACCAATGCCGGTTGGGAATGCCTTTGCAGCACGCTCGTACAGGGAAAGACTTTCCTCGTCATTTCCCATTCGATCATTTTCCAACGCTAAGCCGAACAACGCACCAGCATGATTTTCATCTGTCTGAACGGCACGTTGGTATAAAGCTAGCGCCTCTTCCATGCGGCCACCCACTGCAGCTACCGTGGCTGCTCGCTGGTACATGTAATCAGCAGTTTGCTCCGCCGGCCCAAAAATGTTATCAAGGATCGCTAACGCCTCTTCGATGCGGCCTGCGTAGCGACTTGCTTCAGCAATCCCGATCTTGCATTGATCTTCGTTGTAGCCCGATGTCTGCGCTTTTTCGTAGACAGCGACGGTGTCGTTGTAGCTGCCCAGCTCGAACATGCAGCGGGCTTGATAAAACAGCGCCATTGCACTTCCGTCGGCCGATTGCAGCGTTGTCAGAGCATCGCTGAATTTGCCCAGCAAAAACTGGCAGACGCCCATTTTGGTCTTACCCGCGGGGCTGAGTAGATCATCAGCCTCCATCTCGTTAACCGCATCGCGCAGTTCACCAAAATGACCATAGTTCTCGGAAACAGCAGTACGTATTGAACCGACGTCCGCGGGGCCAAACGAATTGTTCGAAAGGACCACTTCCTTCAAGTCGATAACTTCAAGTTCGACTTCACTCATAGAGACGAGTCTCCTGCCCAAGGGGCTATCAAGCGTTTGTGGGATTGAATCGCTGCGACTTCAAATGACATTCGCAAAGATTGATTAATTCTCTGTCAGAATATCAAGCACGAAAAGAGCCAGCGGTGGGATTTGAACCCACAACCTCCGCATTACGAATGCGATGCTCTGCCAATTGAAGCTACGCTGGCCTTTGTTCGGGTGACACGTGAATCGATCGATACACGCGTTTGAACGGGACTTTCCTCGCCGATTCCTGCCAAGGCAGCCTTCCAGTTGCCTCAGGAACTCGAGTCTTTCCTGTACGCCCCCCAACCACCGTGCCAAAATTGCGAAACCGCCCGAAAAAATACGCTAAAACGCTAAATATCGTCAAGAGGCTGTTACCAGAGATGGGCGATTTGGTGCAATCTTCCCAAAAAAAATCGTTATCGAGTGACCAAATGACAATTTGAACACGAAAAAGGCGTGTGACCAGTTCCATGCCGCGTTGGGGGCAAAAATCCGTCTAGAACAGAAAATGGCAATCGACCCCTCTGTGGGAGGGTGTGTGATTGCCATGTTGCGATCGATCACTGTCCATTTGATCAACTCTAACGCTTAGCCAGGTTACTTCTCGATGACCTTGGCAGACTTAATCGTGACTGCCGAGACAGGCACATTTTGCATGGGTAGCCCGGGGCGGTCTCCGCTCTCTTTGGTGGTGGTCTTGACCTTGGAGATCGAATCGACAACTCCCAGGCCTTTGACAACACGTCCGAACACAGCGTAGCCGGCGTTTCTGCCGCTTCGGTTGAGGAATCCATTGTCTTTCGTGTTGATGAAAAATTGACTGGTGGCGCTATTGGGATCGTTTGTACGCGCCATCGCGATGCTGTATTTCACGTTTTTAAGACCATTGCCGCCTTCGTTAATGATCGGGGGTTGCGTCTTTTTCTCTTTCATCGCTGCGTCTAATCCACCACCCTGAATCATGAAGTCAGGAATGACGCGATGGAAAATCGTTCCGTTGTAATGTCCGCTTTTTACGTAGCTGAGAAAGTTTGCGACTGTCTTAGGGGCTTTTTCTGCATCAAGTGCGATGACAATCTTTCCGGCGGAGGTGTCGAGTTCGACTTCAGGTGATTTGTTGTCTGCGGCGGTTTGGGCGGCCACAGGGCGATATGTAAGGAGTGCCATGACCGCGGTCGCGCAGATCGCCGCGGCGAACATGCGAAAACTGGCTCTGGCGTTGACTTGTTCGCGATGGAAGTTGGACGATGGCATGTGAGGAGGGCTCCGTAATCTTGTTGGATTGAATTTACTAAGCGGGGATTGCACGTCAGCTTTCAGGAACCGAAAAGTTTTTCTGAATGCTTGGACGCTTACAAGTTGGCTTCAGCAATCGCCTAAGCGATCACTCGCTCTAGCGGTCCTGTTACTGCAACAGCGTGTGGCATTTTCGACATCAGCTCTCATCAGCTCCAACCTCAAAATGTACCCTGGAATCAAAAGGTGCCCTTGAAAAAGGTGTCACCTGTTTGGTCAGAGATTTCTATCTATCGGGTCGATTCGAATTGATTTGTCTTCTCGGAGAGTCACCTTTCTTGCTGTTGTGACTGATGCCGCATTTGAACGGCACCCGTATTCTGTATTCTTTTTTGATACAGGAGAAGGGCAACCGCCCCTTCCCAGATTACATCAGTTTTCTGGGCCAGGTTCGGTTCACGGCACTAAAAATTCCCAGCGACTACCCGTTTTCTGTATTGGCAGTCATTGATCAGCGATCAGCTAGCGAACAGATTCTTGGTTGAACAGGACATCGGTCACAATAGGCTTAGCCACAAGAGCTATGCTCGTGTCTACCGGAAAGATCTGCATCCCATGGTGATCTGTACGGTTCTTTTGGCCTGCAACTTGATGGCTCGTCTTGCGTTGAAACCCGATCTCGCCGTCCGTTCACGGCTCAGGCCATGCATTGGGACGACGGAATGCATGGTTTTGGTCCTGCACAAAAGGGGGACTCACGAACCGCAACGTGCTATCCTCAAGGCTCGGTTAATTGTAGAAGCCTCCTCCATTTGATCACGCGGTTGTTTGATGCCCATTTCGCGACGATTCCCATTTCTTCTATTTGTTTCAGCAGTTCTGAGTGGGCAGTTTGCTCATTGCGATCGTGCGACTGCCAAGCAGCCCAATATTTTGTTTATCTATACCGACGATCAATCACATCGCACGGTCAGTTGTTATGACGAAGCATTTGACTGGGTCCAGACTCCGAATATTGACCAATTAGCTCGTGAAGGAGTGCGGTTTCGGCGTGCCTACATCGGCGCATGGTGCATGCCATCACGAGCCACTTTGTTGACGGGGCATCATCAGCATGGAATCGAGTCGATGCGAATGGAGGGTGCCTATCCGGGGAGTGCTTATGATCCGGAGAAGTGTCGTTTTTGGCCTTCCGCTCTCAGGCAGCATGGTTACTTGACCGCGCACATCGGCAAGTGGCATACAGGCATTGACGCTGGTTTCGGAAGAGATTGGGACCATCAGAAGGTGTGGAATCGACCGCGACATCCAGAGAATGCACCCAACTATTACGACAACCAGTTGATCTCGACCGATGGTGGTGAACCGGTGATGGTCGAGGGTTACACCACGGATAATTACACCGACTGGGCCATCGACTTCATTGAGGGGGAAGCAAGTAGCGACGAAAAACCATGGTATTTGTGGTTATGTTACGGTGCCGTGCATGGACCATTCACTCCGGCTGAACGTCATCAGCAGGATTACGCAGGGATTGACGTGCCCGTTCCGTCGGACGTCTATCCGCCCCGTCCAGGTAAGCCAGCTTATGCTCAAAAGATGCAGTTCTGGGAGCCCGATAAGAATGGGAAGCCTGTTGAACGCAAGGTTCGAGACGCGAGTCCCGTCGGTATGAAAGATCGGCCAGGTCGTCCGCTTGAAGACTGGATTCGGCAATACCACCAAGGCGTGTTGGCCATTGATGAAAACGTAGGGCGATTGATGAAGTCGTTGCGTGAGACGGGTCAGCTTGAAAACACCCTCGTCGTTTTTACTTCTGATCAAGGGTTCGCTTGGGGGCAACATGGCATGAAAAGTAAGGTTGCCCCTCATGATGCGGCCGTTGCAGCACCGCTGATTATTCGCCCAGTCGGGGCTGCTTCATCAAGTGACGGTCGTGGCGTGGTTGTTGACGCACCTGTCAGCGGCGTTGATTTGCCGCCTACCTTTTTCTCTCAAGCTGGAATCAAGCTTCCCTGGAGAATGCACGGACGTGATTTGAGTCCCCTGTTGAAGGGGGCAAACAACAAGTGGCCACATGCCGCCATGTTAGTGCACACCGCCAAATTGTACGGTTCGGCAACCGACACGATTCCTGGCAAGAATGATTCGGCGCTGTACCATGGTCCCGGAATTCCGTGGTATGTGATGTTGGCTCGCGGCAATTTCAAGTATGTCCGAACGTTCGTCTCGGGCGAGACGGAAGAACTGTACGATATCTCCCGCGACCCGGCTGAGTTGATCAACCTTGCAGCTGAACCCAAGCATCAGCAGAGGTTGCGGCAAATGCGGCAACAAGCTGTAGAAGAGCTGCGCAGGACAGATGCCGGATTTGTGGATGAGTTGCCGGCTGTTGCAGACCAGCCAGCCTATGAGCCGCTTTCAAGTAAAGCTGATCCATGGCACAAGCACGTGATCACGCGGGCCAAAGGAAGCGTCAATTCAGCCGTGTCAGCAGACTTTGACAATGATGGGCATGTCGATGTGCTTTCATCCTATGATGGCAAAGTTGTCTTGCATCGAGGGCCAAGTTGGGACCCCTATCTGCTGCATGCATTTAGCCGAGACAACTCTCGAAATAAGCCGCGAGCTGATTGCATTCACAGTTGTCTGCTTGATGTTGATGGTGATGGCGATCTGGATTTTTGCGGCTCTAGCAACACTGTGTTCTGGCTTGAGTGTCCTGATGATCCGTTTTCAGGAAAAGCATGGACCTATCGCACCATTGATGATGAAATCCTCGGAACTCATTGTTTGATCACGGGAGATGTAAATCGGGACGGACGCCTCGATTTGATCGCCAACTCGGGACGCGGGCCGGACCAAACCAATATTCCCAATTCACTAACTTGGCTTGAGGTTCCCGAGAATCCCAAGGATGCAAAGTCATGGAAGCGGCATGTGTTTGCTGATCGTGATGCGCCTGGTGGAAGTCATTACACTGGGATTGCCGACGTGAATGGTGACGGTTTGCCTGATATCTGTTGTGGAGCCAAGGGTGGACCAGGTTTTGATGGTGGAGAATGGTTCGCTTGGTGGGAGCAATTGCCTGAGCAGGCCGAGCCATGGAAGAAGCATCTGCTCGCCACGCGTCAGCCTGGTGCAACCAATATTCAACCACGCGATCTCAATCGGGATGGGGAGATGGATTTCGTTGCCACCAGAGGCCATGGTCAGGGAGTGCTTTGGTTTCGTGGCCCTGAGTTCACGATGGTTGAGATTGACTCGGAGATAGTCGGGCCGCACTGTTTGGTGACAGTTGATCTGGATGAAGACGGAGACCTCGATATTGCGACTTGTGGAAAAGAACCCAACGGAGAAGCGGTTTGGTACGCGAACGATGGCAGCGGTAATTTTGTCCGCCGGGAGGTCGGCAGTAATCAGGGAGCATACGATATACGAGCGGTGGACATGGACGGAGATTACGATCTTGATTTGTTGATTGCGGGGCACTCAAGCAATAATCTTGTCTGGTTCGAGAATCCTCTGCCTTGATGATATGTTGTGGTGTGCAAAATATTGGCGTGCATCATCGTGTCCTGTTTTGTTCGATGGTCAGAAATTGCACTCGGTTTGATTCGAGTATCATAGGATGTGATGGCTCATGACTCTCGGAAGCCGTCTGCCTTCTTATTCCTGCCTTCCACTTCCTACCTGCTTCTGGAAAATACTGATGTTCATGAGTGATCGTCGTCTGCTTGCTATGTTGTCGTGTTTGATTCTGGTGGTGGTTTGTTCTGCGAAAGAAACGAAGCGTCCAAATTTCTTGTTCGTACTGGTTGATGATCAATCTCCTTTCGATCTGAAAGTCTACAACCAGAGTTCAATTCTTGATTCGCCTGTGATTGATCGGCTTGCTTCTGAAGGGATGGTGTTGGACGGGGCATATCATATGGGATCGTGGGCTGGCGCTGTTTGCACGCCTTCGCGGCACATGATCATGTCAGGCCGTACGGTGTGGCATTTACCGCGCCGCGGTTCAAAGAAGCCGGGAGCAGACAGCAGTCAATCCTTGGTCCCGGCAACTCTTGCCGATCATACACTGGCTGCCGTTTTTAATCGTGCGGGATACGACACGATGCGGACTTGTAAAAATGGAAACAGCTATGCTGCAGCGAACGCAAAATTCACAGTCAGTCGTACTGCAACTAAACGAGGTGGTACCAAGGAAACAGGAAGTGCCTGGCATGCTGATCAGGTCCTGAATTATTTGGACGATCGCAAGAGTGACGCACCCTTTCTGATCTACCTTGGTTTTTCGCATCCCCACGATACGCGGGATGGAACCGCGGATTTATTGACGAAGTACGGGGCGGTTAATCATCGCGATCGTAGCTCGTTGCCACCCGGCAATTCAAAGCAACCAAGCTTGCCTGTTAACTATTTGCCTGCACACCCTTTTCACCATGGACATCCTAACTTGCGTGATGAGGTCAATGTGAGTGGGGTTTGGGAGCGGCGTGATCCTCGGACTATCAGGAATGAATTGGGGCGGGAATTTGCATGTGACGAAAATATTGATCGGCAAATTGGCCGCGTCTTGCAGCGTTTGGAAACGCTGGGCGAACTTGAAAATACGTACGTGATCTACACCGCTGATCACGGTATGGCGATTGGGCGTCATGGCTTACAGGGCAAGCAGAATCTTTACCAGCACACTTGGCGGGTACCACTTATCGTCAAGGGTCCGGGGATTGAACCAGGCAGTCGAGCAGAGGGCAATGTGTATTTGCTGGATGTTTTGAGTACGCTTTGTGATTTGGCGGATATTCAGCCGCCAGTCACGAATGAGGGGCAAAGCTTTCGCCCCGTTCTTGATGGTGATCGGGAAACTGTTCGCGATGTTTTGTACGGCGTCTATTGTGGAGGCACAAAGCCCGGTATGCGTTGTGTCAAGAAAGGTGACTGGAAGTTAATCAAATATGATGTGATGGAGGGCGCGGTCCAGGAGACGCAGTTGTTCAATTTGCGTGAGAATCCACACGAGTTCCTGTCCGAGCATCATGCGCCAGTTGTGACCCGCTTGATGAATGGCACGCCAAAGGCCACTCAAAAGAATCTTGCTAACGATCCTCGGTACTCAGCAAAGCGGCAGGAACTGGAAGCTCTGTTGCTCTCGGAGCAACGCCGCCTTGATGATCCGTATCGCTTGTGGGATCAGCCAAACCATTGAACACGAGGTTTCATTTCAGAAATGAAACGAGTCGGCATGCACTTATTGACCCGTAGGAATTCGATGAAGCTTTTCTCATATGTTTTCGGCATTCAGCTTTTGTTGGCATCTGGTGTTTGCTGGGCTGATGAATGGGCCGGCGGAAATGAGCAGAAACGAGTCGTAACGCAGCCCAATATGATCTTCGTCATGGCTGACGACTTGGGTTACGGTGATGTGGGGTGCTTTGGCCAGAAAGTGATCGAAACTCCGAGGCTTGATCAGATGGCCAATGAGGGAATGAAGTTCACGCAGTTTTATGCGGGGAACACGGTTTGTGCTCCCAGTCGCAGCGTGCTGCTAACAGGACAGCACATGGGGCACACGCATGTGCGAGGCAATGCAAACAGTGACACAATGCTTGAACAGTCTTTGCGTGCGCAAGATGCGACCATTGCAGAAGTTTTGAAGACTGTAGGGTACACCAATGGTCTTGTTGGCAAGTGGGGCCTGGGTGAGGTGCATCAGCCGGGTTTCCCGCTTAGAAAAGGATTCGACCGCTTCTTTGGCTATTTGAACCAGGTTCACGCTCACAACTATTATCCCGAATTCGTTTGGGACAACGCAGACAAAAAAATATTAGCAAATGTTGTTGAGGAGTCGGGGGGATCTTACGGCGGGTTTCGTGGTGGTGCTGCAACCAAGCGTCTCGAGTACTCGCATGATTTGTTCGTGGATGAGGCTATCAAGTTCATTGATAGTAACAGGAAAGGGCCATTTTTCCTTTATCTGCCTTTAACCATTCCTCACGCTAATAATGAAGGCACGAGGATGAATGGTAATGGCGCCGAAGTGCCCGGGTATGGGATCTATGCGACCAAGGATTGGCCGGACGCTGATAAGGGACAGGCGGCGATGATCACTCGAATGGATCGTGATGTAGGCCGTATTCTTGATCATTTGAAAGCCACTGGTATCGATGAGAAGACGCTCGTGATGTTTACCAGTGACAATGGTCCGCATAATGAAGCTGGCCATCAGTTAGGCCGGTTCAATCCGTCCGGGCCACTGCGAGGCACAAAGCGAGCACTCTATGAGGGCGGTATACGTGTGCCAACCATCGCGTGGTGGCCCGGTACAGTGAAGCCTGGGACCACGGCCGAATATGTGGGCTATTTTGGAGATTGGATGGCAACGGCTGCCGAGCTCGCGGGCGCCAAATTGCCAGAAAATGTTGATAGTATTAGCTTCGTGCCCACATTGAAAGGAGAGCCGCAGAAGCAAAAAAAACACGAATTTTTGTACTGGGAGTTCTACGAGCAGGGCAGTCGCCAGGCTGTTCGTTTTGGTGATTGGAAGGCGATTCGCCAGCCAATGTTTAGTGGAACGATTGAATTGTATGACTTGAAGAATGACGTCGGCGAGACGGACAATGTGGCAGGTCAAAATCCTGATCTCGTGGATGCTGCGGCCAGAATGATGCATGAAGCTCACACACCCCACCCGACTTGGAAAGTCCGCGGCAGAGCACGCAGGTAATTCTTCTACCCTAAGTTGTATGGTGCAGTTGATTCAGTGGGCCGCTGGCTTCGATGTGCAAGGCTGTTGCTTATGTTGTGGGTTGAAGTCCCAGCTGGTTTGGAGCGAAGCGATAGATGGCTAGACAGGAACAGGATCGAGAAGATCTGTTGAGAGACGGAAAGCAGATGTGGCTGAGGGCCGAGTGCAAGCTTGATGGTGTTGTCGTTGTGATCGGTTTCCGCTCAGAGGGCCAGGTCAGTGTTTATGTCGGGCCGGATCCCGTTTTTCAGTTCAACAGCTCATTGGAGTTACGGCGAGTGTTTTTTAATGGCAAGCGTTATTCGGCGATTCAGGGTAGGCTATGTGAGTTAACAAGGTCGGAAACGAGCGGCCGGGTACGTTTTTCACCGCAGGCCATTCTCGCCAAGGTTGAAGCTGAGATAAGGGTGACGCTTGAATCTAATTTGGCTCAGGTTCAACTAGCACTTGAGTCTCCTGAGACAGGCTGGCGATTGGTGGGGGGCGATTTCTTGGATTTTCAAAAGCAATTGTCAGGCTGGCTCGCAAGTGTTCTCGAGAACTTTAAGATTGCTGAAACGCCAAATGTCTGATTTGTCGTGATGGGCTTGTCGTCTCGCTTGTGTCGAAACAGTTTTCTAAGTGAAAGGTAAAGATGAAGCTAGTTTGTTTGATGGCTATCGTTGTGTTTGGGATTGTATCAACGACCAACCTGCGCGGTGCCGAGGCCAGTGATGGAAAACCCAATATCATTTATGTGATGCTTGATGATGCGGGGTATGGTGACTTCAGTGCATTCGGTTCTCCGCATGTCAAAACACCCACCTTTGATCGTATCTGTGCAGAGGGTATGAAATTTACGGACCACTATTCGGGGTCTGCTGTTTGTGCACCAACACGCTGTGTCTTGATGACTGGATTGCATACGGGGCACTGTCGACGTCGAGACAATACCGCCAAGGCATTGGTGAAAGAACTCAGTGAGAAGAATGGTCGCCCACTTGTGTTTCTCGAGCACGAGGATGTGACTGTGGCTGAATCCCTGCATGAGGCAGGCTATTACACCGCAGGTGTTGGCAAGTGGGGCTTAGGGAATCCTGGGTCCACCGGAGTTCCTGAGAATCAGGGATTCGACTATTGGTTCGGCTATTTAGACCAAGTCCACGCCCATGACCACTTTCCCGACCAAATATGGGATGGTGGGAAAATGACGCCTGTACCCGGCAATCAGGGT
This sequence comes from Rhodopirellula sp., assembly GCA_003513555.1. GTDB lineage: Bacteria > Planctomycetota > Planctomycetia > Pirellulales > Pirellulaceae > Rubripirellula. The sequence continues at coordinate 15,492 of DOPG01000390.1, forward strand.
GGGAAAAAAGATACCTACATACCCTACGAGCAGGAGGCAAAGGCTCTGCAGTTGATAAGGGAACACAAGGATGGACCGTTTTTTCTTTATCTGGCCGTCACGCCGCCGCACGGTGCCTATGTCATTCCTACCAATGATCCCGCGTTTGCTATGTACGATGGCATTCCCGGTGGTACGCAGGTGCAACATTACGCAGCGATGGTTACCCGAACTGATCAGACCATTGGCAAGGTAATGAAGCTGTTAAAGGAGTTGGGGATTGATGATGACACGATCGTTTTTTACACATCTGATAATGGACCTAACCCACCTTTCGCAAAGGCGATCCAGAGTTCTGGAGGCCTGCGTGGGGTAAAGCGGATGCTTTACGAAGGAGGCATTCGTGCAGCGATGGGAGTCAGATGGCCGGGGCATGTTCCCGCAGGTAAGGAAAGTCATTTCGTATGGGACATGCGAGATGTTTTTCCAACACTTTGTGATCTGGCTGGCGCTGCCCCTCCGTCACATCTTGATGGTATGTCCGTCGTGCCAGCCCTGATGGGGAATGAACAGCAGTCCCGAGAAATGCACTATTGGGAAATTCATTCTCCTTTCCAACAGGCTGTCAGGTTTGGTGAGTGGAAGGGGATTCGTTTCGGAACGGAGGAGCCGCTGGAGTTGTATGACCTCAGTGCGGATCCGGGTGAGACACAAAATGTCGCTCAGAGCCATCCAGAAATAGTTCGCCGGATCGAAGTGTTTCTTGCTTCGGCGAGAACGGAGTCACCGTACTTTCCAGCAAAAACAAAACGTGCCGTCCGACGAAAAAACAAGAAAAAGTAAGAGTGGAAAACTCGCTTTGTGTTTGTCTTTACTTCTATTTGAAAATTGAACTTCCATGCTTGTGCGTTCACTTGTCCTTGCCGTTCTTGGATTCTTTTGCATCGCGGGTGCGGTTTTAAGTCGTTCGGTCGAAGCTGCTGATACTGCCCGCCCGAATATTGTGGTGATCATGCCCGACGATCAGGGTTACGGAGACCATGGAGTGACTGGCAACTCAGTCATTCGAACTCCCAATATTGATGCATTGGCTGAGAAGAGTGCGTCCATGTCAGACTTCTATGTGTGCCCTGTTTGTTCACCGACTCGCGCGTCTTTGATGACCGGGAGATATCACTACCGGACACGCGTTGTTGATACCTTTAAGGGGCGGTCGATGATGGAGCCCGAGGAGGTAACTGTTGCCGAGGTCCTGCAGGACGCCGGTTATGCCACGGGCATATTCGGTAAGTGGCATCTGGGTGACAACTATCCGCTGAGACCTGATGATCAAGGGTTTGACGAGTCCTACATCCATCGAGGTGGTGGTTTGGCCCAGCCATCAGAACCGATCGAAAATAATAAACGCTATAGCAACCCCATTCTTTTTGAAAACGGAAAGCAAATCGAGACGGAGGGCTATTGCACCGATTTGTACTTTGATGCAGCGATTCGGTTCATCGATCGTTGCAAGCAGCAGGGTAAACCTTTCTTCGTCTACCTGCCGACAAACGCGCCACATGGGCCGTATCACGATGTGCCGGAGGAGCTTTACGAGTATTACAAGACTGTCGATCTGGAATCCCTTATGGTGGGCAAGAAGGGCAACGTTGATCAGTTGGCAAGGATTGCAGCCATGATCGAAAACGTAGATCAGAATATCGGGAAGTTGGATCAGTACCTGAAAAAACAGGGGCTGTTCGATGATACGATGGTGGTGTTTTTGGTTGATAACGGGCCTAACTCAATGCGTTTTGCTGGTCCGTTTCGAGGTATGAAAGCGACGGTACACGAAGGTGGCATTCGTAGTCCATTCTTTGTGAGATGGCCTGGACGTCTCCGCCCTGGAACTGTCAGTGACAGGATCGCAGCGCATATCGATCTGTTGCCTACTATTGCGGATGCTGTCGGGGTCAATATTCCTGCTAGTGCAAATGTGGATGGGCGTAGTCTGCTGCCTTTGTTGGAAGGAAAAAAAATCGACTGGCCAGATCGCCACCTTGTACTGCAGGTGCATCGTGGTGACGAACCTGTCCGCTATCACCATATGGCCGTGAGAAATCAACGGTGGAAATTGGTGCATCCAAGCGGGTTTGGCAAAGAAGAAATGCCCGAAGGGGTTCCGTTTGAGCTTTACGATATGGAGTCTGACCAGGGAGAAAAAGTCAACTTGGCTGAGTCAAAACCCAAGAAACTCGCAGCGATGCTAAAGGCTTATGACGCATGGTTTGATGATGTCTCGACTACTCGGAGCGATAATTATGCCCCGCCGCGAATGGTGATCGGCTCCGACAATGAACTCGTGAGTGCCTTGACATTACAGGATTGGCGGGTCAGTGATTCTGTGGGATGGGGGGTGTCCGGCGTCTGGCTTGTTCACGTGGAACGCCCGGCTACGTTTGATGCCGAGTTGGTATACAGCCAGCCCATTGGTCCCATGGATTTGAGCTTGTCGATCGGCAGCGTGACACGCAAGGCGACTCTTAAGGCAGGGCAAACACGACTAGTGATTCCGGGTATCTCGGTGCCACAGGGCGATGCTGAGGTGCAAGTGCAGTCTTCCGTCAAAGGACGCAAGGGCGACCCTTATCATGTGATCTTGTCTCGCGTCGATTGATTTCTAGCTTGCGGCTTCACTGGTAAGCAAGTTTTATGTGTTTTTGTCGGCATCTGCCTTTCTAGCGAACTTTCTGTGTTTGCAATCTGGCAGCGCATTGATTCTGACCGCTCTGTAGTCGACACTATTGTCGAAGCCCACCCAGCATGGTGTGGTTCCTGGGACCTGCTCCCTCGTGACGTTCGCTTTTAATTTCACTCCTACTTCCAAATAGCACCATGAAGAAATTGCTCGCTATTCTCGTCTGCTTTGCTTTCCTTGCCAGCAGTGCTCAGGCTCAGCTTGTGAAAGATTTTGACGCGATCAAACTGTACACATTCAAAAACAAGTCTGGTATGCAGGTGAAAATTACCAATTATGGCGCGATTGTGACCGCCATTCTTGTGCCGGATCGAGATGGGAAACTTGGTGACATTACCCTTGGTTACAATCGAGTCGAGGATTATATCAATGCGGTTGATAAGCCTTATTTTGGTGCAATCGTTGGTCGCTACGGTAATCGGATTGCAAACGGCGAATTTACTATCGATGGCGAAACTTATTCGCTAGCCAAGAACAATGCACCAAATCACCTGCATGGTGGTGTCATCGGATTCGACAAGGTTGTTTGGGATGCTGAACTGGTTGGTGGTAAGGGATGGTCTGGTCTGGAGTTGAGTTATTTGGCAAAGGATAAAGAAGAGGGTTATCCCGGTAATTTATCAATCAAAGTCACCTACAAGTTGACCGACACCAACGAATTGATCGTGGATTATCTGGCGACCACTGACAAGGCAACGCCCATCAATTTGACCCAGCACTCCTACTTCAACCTCAAGGGTGAAGGCGAAGGAGATATTCTTGACCACGAACTCATGATCAACGCGGCCAAGTATACTCCTGTTGATTCCACTTCGATTCCCACGGGTGAGCTGAAAGCTGTGGCGGGTACCCCATTCGACTTCACCGTCGCAAAATCAATTGGACGTGATATTGGAAAGAAGCACGAACAACTGGAGTTTGGGCTCGGGTTCGATCACAACTTTGTGCTCAATCGTAAGGGTGACGGGCTCTCTTTGGCAGCCAGAGTTCACGAGCCAACAACTGGGCGGGTCATGGAGATCACGACGACGGAGCCAGGTATCCAGTTTTATTGCGGGAATTTCTTGGACGGTCGCTTGAAGGGCAAGTCCGGCAAGCCTTACGTGCACCGAGGTGGCTTCTGCTTGGAAACGCAGCACTATCCTGATAGCCCGAATCAGAAGAATTTTCCGACAACGATTTTAAAGCCCGGCGATGAGTATCGCACGACCACCGTGTTTAAGTTCTCGGCAAAATGATGCTGGCTTCTCATGAGCCACATTCAAGCGTGAAGCCGCTGCATTCGCAGCGGCTTCTTTTGTGACCTTGGTTGCCGCGGGGACGAGCCTCAATGACCTAGGTGCCAAATAATCTGTGCCAAATGATCGGTCGGTCTGTCACGATCGGGGTACTCAGGTTCTTAGGCGGTAGAAAAGCAGTGCCGGCAACAAAGTCGGTTGAATCAAACATGAGCACTTTGGAAATGGCTATATTGGGCAGGCGTGTGTCGAGCATTACTGTCAGTAGCATCAAACAAACTGCGATGAATGAAGGTAAGGGGTCTCTTAGAAGTATGTCTGCCGTAGGCGAAGTGTTGCGCGTCGCTACTGATTCGCAGGCAAGTCCTTTGGGGTTCGCTTGCAGTATCCGCCGGTTCGTTGTCGGGTTGATCATTTGTCTTTTTGGGTCCAGTGTTGCGTTGAACGCCGATGACTCGTTTCCGCGGGCGAGCTCGGAGACGCTCGAGAAGGAGACGCTCGAGAAGAAGACGCTCGA